>CASEOA010000036.1 GCA_949289455.1 uncultured Eubacteriales bacterium | reverse complement strand
TGACGAGGCTCGAACTCGCTTCCGTACCCACAAAAGCTACGCTTTTGCGGGGCCCCCGACCTCTTGGATTAAAAAAACGCAGTCACACTGCGTTTGGGGTGGAGGCAGCGAGTTCACTTCAAAACAAAAAATCCAAAACAAAAGGGCACCCCACTGGGGTGCCCTTTTGTTTTGGAGCAGGTGACGAGGCTCGAACTCGCTACCTCCACCTTGGCAAGGTGGCGCTCTACCAGATGAGCTACACCTGCAAGCGACGGTGGTTATTATAGCAGTACGCCCCGCCCCTGTCAAGGGTTTTTTCAAATTTTTTCGCTGCCGGTCAGACGGCCTCCTGGGCCTCCCACTGGTAGCCCAGTTCGGTGAGCTGGTCGGCGGTCCACGTCTGGGTAAGGCTGCGGCTCAGGTCCACATACCGGGGGGCCCCGCTGTAGGTGACCTGGTTCCAGAAGTGGGCTGCCCCCTCCAGGGTGCCCTCCACCAGGGTGCAGTCCAGGCCCAGGGTATCGCACAGCAGCTGGAAGGCCAGGGCCAGACCCTCATGGTTGGCGCCGTCCCCCAGCAAAGCGTCCCAGGCGGTGGCGCCGCCCTGAGGGTTGACCGCCACCGCGCCGGGCAGCAGCTCCATCAGCAGGGAAAGCTGGCGGCTGTCAATCTGCCGCCCCACCGGCTCCACCAGCTCCGCCGCCTTCTCCTGGAGCTGCTGGCTGCGGCGCTGGAGGATGGAGGGCTCCTGGGGATAGGTGAGCAGCAGCTCCACAATCCGCTGGGTGCCGGATTCGGGATAGAGATTCACCGTGCACTGGGGCATCCCCAGGGCGGTTACCGGATTTTCATAATAGGCCTGCCTCAGCTGCCGGAGCACCGTGTCGGCGTCCCCGGTGAAGTAGCCCACCCGCAGGGCCAGCTCGGTCTGAAAGGCCCCCAGGGCCTGGGCCACCTCGGTCTCGATGGCGCTGGTGCCCGTGATGTTCACCAGGCTGTTCATCTGCTCCTGACTGCGGCGGTAGGCAATGGTGATGGTGGCCTCATAGGTGGTGATGATGGTTGTGTACTCATTTTTGATAAAATCCACGGCGTAGGCCCCCAGGGGGTCGTCCTTGGCCACCTCCAGGCAGGCCCGGTTCAGATCCTCCTCCACGTCGCCGGTGTAGTCGGTGAGCTGGATGGTGCCCTCCTCCAGCCCCTGGGACACAAAGAACAGCACCCCGTTCACCAGCTCGGAGTAGGTCCCCGCCTTGATGGTGGAGGAGTCCTCCCCCAGCACCGGCTGCTCCACATGGGGCTCCACCACGGTGTACATGGACCCGGACAGGGAGACGCAGCCGGTCAGCAGCAGGGCCATGGCCAGAGCCAGGGCCGGTATGGATCGTCTCACAGGCTGTCCCCCCTTGCCGTACTCAATAGCCCAGGTCCTGGTCCACCAGCACCACTTCGCACCGGCCCACTCCGTTGGGCTTCTCCCACAGCACCACCAGGGCCCGGCAGATCCGCTCGGGGCTGTTGCAGTCGTAGCACTTGTCCCCCTTGGCGGCGCAGGGGGTCTTGCGGTTCAGCCGCTGGGCGTTCTTGGGGGAGGCGATGTTGCGGGCCCGCCACAGGGCCTGGTCGTAGTCGGGGGCCAGCTTGTTGCGGCCCACCACAAAGTAGACCTCCTCATGGCCGAACACGGTGGAGGCCACCCGGTTGCAGGTGCCGTCGATATTGACAATCTCCCCGGTCTCCGCCAGACCGTTCACCGAGGACAGGTACACCGGCGCGGCGGCGGCCTGGGCGTGGGTGGAGCCGCTCCAGTGGCTGTGAATGGTGGCCCGATCCTTCAGCTTGTCCATCAGCCCCATCTCCTGGAGGGTCACCGAGCCGCCGTGGCCCACGGTCTTGCCCGCCAGCTTGTCCGCCAGGTAGTCGGCGGCCTCCTCCTTGGTGGCAAAGCAGGTGACGTCAAAGCCCCGCTTTTCCAGGTTTTCCTTTACCTTGGTGAAATCCGTCATGGTCGTCCATCCTTTCTTTCTGTTGTGATGTCAAATGTCGTTCTCCTGATAGGCCCGGAAACCGTCTCCCAGCACCTCGTGGGCGTCGCACACCACCAGGAAGGCGTGGGGGTCAATGTCGTTGACCATCCGCTTGATCTCCACGATCTGCTTCTGCTTAAAGGCCACCATGAGCACCTTTTTCTCCGCCCCAGACCAGCCTCCCTGGCCGTGGAGGATGGTGACCCCCCGGTCGATGTCGTGGATGAGGGCCTGGGTGATGGCCTCGTAGGAGTCGCTGATGATATAGGCCACCTTGGCGTTGTCCAGGCCGTAGAGCGCCTTGTCCATGACGAAGGAGGACAGGTAGAGGGCCACAATGCCGTACAGGGCGGAGCTCAGGTTGCCGAACACCGCCGCCACCGCCAAAATCACCGACAGGTCCACCGCCAGCAGGATCTTGCCCATGGGCAGCCAGGAAAAGCGCAGTTTCAGCAGCCGGGCCACCAAATCGGTGCCCCCGGTGGTGGCCCCCTGGAGGAACACGATACCCAGAGAGCCCCCCATCAGCACCCCGCCGAAAATGCAGGCCAGCATGGGGTCCATGGGCTGGAACTGATAGACCAGGTGGAGCAGGTCGATGGCCACCGAGGAGATGAACATGGCGTAGAGGGAGGAGATCAGAATATGTCCCCCCAGGAACTTCCATCCCAGAATAAAAAGGGGTACGTTGAGGATGATGACCACCGTGCCGATGGGGGCCCAGGGCAGCAGGTAGTTGATGATCTGGCCCAGGCCGGTGATGCCGCCGAAGCCGATCTGGTTGGGTTCGTAGCACCAGTTGAAGCCCACGGCGTACACCGCCGAGGCCAGGGTGATCCACAGATAGGGCACCAGGTGTTGTTTCAACAGGTTTTTCATAACACACTCCAAATTCTGTTGGGCTTGGGGTCAGTCCAGCAGGGTGAGCTGCTTCTCTCCCCGGTCCTCCTCTTTCAGCAGGGCCCCCGCCGCCGGCAGGGACCGGGCCCGGTACCGGGGGGCGTTGACAATGTGGGTCTCCTCCAGGGGGAGGACCCGCTCCACCTTCCACCTGGGTTTCAAGGTCATCACGTTGACCCCCTGGGTGGTGCGGGTGGTCTTGGGGGAGAGCAGGGCGGTGTGGAACACCAGGCAGCGGCCTTCGGTGGAGATCACCGCCGCCTCCAGGTCCTCCTGAATGTGGAGGGCGGCGGCCAGGGGGGATTTGTCGGAGTAGGCCCCCGTCAGCTTCTTCCGCCTGGTCTGGGTCTGGTAGGCGGACAGATCCACCCGGGCCGTCTTTCCGTTTTCAAAGAAGAAGAGCAGGCTGCCCGAGTAATCGCTGGTGAGGCAGGCCCACACAAAGCTCTCGCCGGGGTCCATGGCCAGCTTGGTGGCCAAAAAATCTCCCAGCACGCTGGCCTTGGCGTCGTCAAAGTCGCACAGCCTGGTCTTGTAGCACTGCTGCCTGTCGGTAAACACCAGCAGCTCGTCCCGGTTGCTCCCTTCCCAGTACAGGAAGGGACCGTCCCCCTCCTTATATTTCTGCTCGCTGCTCATGCGCAGGGACTGGGGGGTGATCTTTTTAAAGTATCCCTCCCGGGAGCAGAACACATGGACGGGGTAATCGGGGATTTCGTCCTCCTCCTCCAGGGCGGAGGCCTTCTGGTAGTCGTAGACGATCTCGGTGCGCCGGGGGGCGGCGTATTTCTTCTTCACCGCCGCCAGTTCCTGGGAAATAATTTTCTTGATGCGGCCCGGGTTGTTGACGATATCCTGGAGGTCGGCGATCTCCTCCTCCAGCCCGGCCACCTCCTCAATGCTCTTAAGGATGTACTCCTTGTTGATGTTGCGCAGCTTGATGTCGGCCACATACTCCGCCTGGATATTGTCGATGCCGAAGCCGATCATCAGGTTGGGCACCACCTCGGCGTCCTCCTCGGTCTCCCGGATGATCTGGATGGCCCGGTCAATGTCCAGCAGGATTTTTTTCAGGCCTTTCAGCAGGTGGAGCTTCTCCTGCTTCTTTTTCATCACATAGTAGGTCCGGCGGCGCACCCCGTCCATCCGCCAGCCGGTCCACTCCTCCAGAATCTCCCCGATGCCCATGACCCGGGGCATCCCGGCCACGAGGATGTTGAAGTTGCAGGAGCAGGCGTCCTGGAGGGTGGTGGATTTGAAGAGCTTGGCCATCAGCTTGTCCGGGTCGGCGCCCCGTTTCAGGTCGATGGTGATCTTCAGGCCGTTCAGGTCGGTCTCGTCCCGCATGTCGGCGATTTCCTTGATCTTGCCCGCCTTGATGAGCTCGGCCACCTTGTCCATGATGGCCTCCACCGTGGTGGTGTAAGGGATCTCGTACACCTCAATGAGGTTTTCGCTTTTCAGATAGCGCCACCGGGCCCGGACCTGGAAGGAGCCCCGGCCGGTGTCGTAGATCTGGCGCAGGGCGGCCTCGTCGTACAGCAGCTCCCCGCCGGTGGGGAAATCGGGGGCTTTCAGATACTCCATCAGGTTGACCTTGGGGTTTTTGAGATAGGCGGCGGTGACGTCGCACACCTCCCCCAGGTTGAACCCACACAGGTTGGAGGCCATGCCCACGGCGATGCCCTGGTTGGCGCTCACCAGCACATTGGGGAAGGTGGTGGGCAGCAGGGTGGGCTCCTTCATGGACCCGTCGTAGTTGTCCACAAAGTCCACCGTGTCCTGGTCAATGTCCCGGAAGAGCTCGCCGCAGATGGGGTCCAGCCGCACCTCGGTATACCGGCTGGCCGCCCAGGCCATGTCCCGGGAGTACACCTTGCCGAAGTTGCCCTTGGAGTCCACCAGGGGGTGGAGCAGTGCGCCGTAGCCCCGGGAGAGGCGCACCATAGTGTCGTAGATGGCGGCGTCGCCGTGGGGGTTGAGCTTCATGGTCTGGCCCACCACGTTGGCGCTCTTGGTGCGGTTGCCGCCCAGCAGGTGCATCTGATACATGGTGTACAGCAGCTTCCGGTGGGAGGGCTTGAAGCCGTCGATCTCCGGGATGGCCCGGGAGACGATGACGCTCATGGCGTAGGGCATGTAGTTCAGTTCCAGCGTCTGGGTGATGGGCTGCTCCAGCACCTCGGGCCGCAGGCCCATGACGTTGGGGTTGTTGACCTTCTTCGCCCCGTCCTCCGGGGCCTTCTTCTTAGCCATTTGGTTCCGTCCTTTTCAAAGGATTGTTCTCAATGTACCGCCGGGTCTCCTCCAGATCGGCCCAGATGCGGATGACGTGGTCATAGTAGGATTTTTGCCAGATGGGCTGTCCCACCGTCCGGCTCACCGCCCGTTTGAATTGCTGCACCACGGTGGAAATGGCTGTAGGGGCGGCAATCTGCCGCCCGTCCGGCCCGGTCTGCCGATTGGCCAGGATCATGTGGATGTGGTCAGGCATGATCACATAACAGTCCACAAAAATCCCAGGGTAGCGGACGGGGATCTCCAGAATGGCCTGTTCCGCTGCCGCTCCCCAGGTGGTCAGCACAAGCTGTACCGGCGGGCGATTGATAATCGCCCCTACGGCGGGCACAACAGTACTCAGCACATTTCGTCCCCGCGCCGCAGTACAAACCGTGATAAAATAATAGCCGTTCTGAGTGTAATCGTACGACCGCATCCGCAGGGTTTTCCGCTTTGGCGAACGTTCTTCCATTCTGTTCCCCTCACGAAATATCCGCCAGCTCCAGATATTTGTAGCCATTCTCGGCGATGTGATCCTTCCGGCCCTGGAGGTTGTCCCCCAGCAGCAGGTCGAACACGGCGGCGGTATTGGCCACGTCCTCGGGCATAACCTTGATGAGCCGCCGTGTGGCCGGGTTCATGGTGGTAAGCCACATCATGTCGGGCTCGTTCTCGCCCAGGCCCTTGGAGCGGTTGATGGAGCACTTCTTCCCCGCCAGCTCCCCGTTGACGATGTCGTTTTTCTCGGCGTCGGAGTAGGCAAACCAGGTCTTTTCCTTATAATTGATCTCGTACAGAGGGGATTCCGCGATATACACATACCCCCGCTGGATGAGGGTGGGGGTGAGGCGGTAGAGCATGGTGAGAATCAGGGTGCGGATCTGGAAGCCGTCCACGTCGGCATCGGTACAGATGACGATTTTGTTCCACCGCAGATTCATGAGATCAAACTCCGCCAGGTCTTTGGCGTGCTTGTCGTGGACCTCCACCCCGCAGCCCAGCACCTTCAGCAGATCGGTGATGATCTCGCTTTTGAAGATCTTGGCGTAGTCGGCCTTGAGGCAGTTCAAAATCTTGCCCCGCACCGGCATAATGCCCTGGAACTCGGCGTCCCGGGACAGCTTCACGCTGCCCAGGGCGGAGTCGCCCTCCACGATGTAGAGCTCCCGGCGGGTGGTATCCTTGGTGCGGCAGTCCACAAACTTCTGCACCCGGTTGGAGATGTCCACATTCCCCGACAGCTTCTTTTTGATGTTCAGCCGGGTGCGTTCGGCGTTCTCCCGGGAGCGCTTGTTGATGAGCACCTGCTCGGCGATCTTGGCCCCGTCGAAGGGGTTTTCGATAAAGTAGACCTCCAGCTGGGCCCGCAGGAACTCGGTCATGGCCTCCTGGACGAATTTGTTGGTGATGGCCTTCTTGGTCTGGTTCTCGTAGGAGGTCTGGGTGGAGAAGTTGTTGCTCACCAGCACCAGGCAGTCCTCCACGTCGGCCCAGGTGATCTTGCTCTCGCTCTTCTGGTACTTGCCCTGGGCCTTCAGGTAGGCGTCGATGCCGTTGACGAAGGCCGATTTCACCGCCTTCTCCGGGGAGCCGCCGTGCTCCAGCCAGGAGGAGTTGTGGTAGTGCTCGATGACCTGCACCGTGTTGGAAAAGCAGAAGGCCACGGACAGCTTCACCTTGTACTCGTCCTTGTCCGCCCGGTCCCGGCCCCGGCGCTCGGTCTGCCAGAACACCGGCTGGGTCAGGGGATTTTCCCCCGCCAGCTCCTTCACATAGTCCTCGATGCCGTTTTCATACTGGAAGTCGGTGGTCTCAAACTTGCCCCCCACCTGGTTGCGGAACCGGAAGGTGACCCCGGCGTTGACCACCGCCTGGCGCTTGAGGATGTCCAGGTAGTAGTCCACCGGGATATTGATGTCGGTGAACACCTCCAGGTCGGGGAGCCACCGGAATTTGGAGCCGGTCTTTTTGCCGCTGTAAGGCTCCTTCTTCAATCCACCCACATTCTCGCCCTTTTCAAAGTGGAGGGTATACTGGTACCCGTCCCGGTGGATGACGGCGTCAAAATACCGGCTGGCATACTGGGTGGCGCAGGAGCCCAGGCCGTTGAGGCCCAGGGAATACTCATAGTTGTCCCCGGAGTTGTTCTTGTACTTACCTCCGGCGTACAGCTCGCAGAACACAAGCTCCCAGTTGTACTTCTGCTCCTTCTCGTTCCAGTCCACCGGGCAGCACCGGCCGAAGTCCTCCACCTCGATGGACTTGTCCTCATACCGGGTGACGGTGATGAGATTGCCGTGGCCCTCTCTGGCCTCGTCGATGGCGTTGGACAGGATCTCAAACACCGCGTGCTGGCAGCCCTCCAGCCCGTCGGAGCCGAAAATCACCGCCGGGCGCTTGCGCACCCGGTCCGCCCCCTTGAGGGCGGAGATGGATTCGTTGCCGTAGCCTTTTTGGGACGCACTCTTTGCCATGGGTCTCTCCTCATATCGTAAAACTGCCGGCCAGGGGCCGGCGCAAACGCAATAACCTTATTATATTACCCCAAAGGGGCACAAAGTGTCAAGAAAGGGACCTGCCGGGGCAGGTCCCTTTCTGTTATGCCGCCTGATCCTCCAGCTCGGCCAGCGCCTCCCCCCGGGAATCGGCGGAAAAGCAGAACCGGCCTGCGGCGTCGTATACCTCGATGTGACCGTTGATGTAGCGGAACTCGAACTCCATGGGGCAGCGCTCCTTTCCTGTATCGTTGGGTACAGGATACCAGAAGAGCTGTCCTATAAACCGGACTATTACTCCAGGTCGGCCAAAAACGCCGTCCAGGCATCCGGGTTGCGGACGTAGTACCGCGGGCACTCCTTGCCGGTGACGTCGTAGTGGCGGATGACCTGGGTGGCGTCCAGATGGTACTTGTCCATAAGCCATTTCACCAGGCGCACCAGGGAGTCATAGGTGGCCTGGGTGAACTCCCCGGTGTCGTCGGGGTGGCAGCACTCGATGGAGATGGTGTCCACATTCCTGGGGCCGGTGCAGTAGGCAATCTCCTCCAGGGGCACGTTGAGAAGCACCTCCCCGTCCAGGCCGATGAGAAAGTGGCTGGAGGCGTAGGTCTCCCCGGACTGGGCCAGGTTTTTAAAATAGCTGTTGTTCTGGGCCGCCGTGGTGCCCGGGTTGCCCACATAGTGGACCACCACCCCGTTGACCTGCTCCAGGGGGTCCCCCGGGCGGGAGTACTGGTTGACCGGCAGCAGCGCCTCCTCCACCCAGTCGGGCAGGCCGGCGGTGCGCTCCTCCGCCGGGGCGGCCAGCATCTGCCAGGCCAGGGCCCCGCCGCCGCCCAGCAGCACCAGGGCCAGCAGCAGGGGGAGCAGAGGGGAACGGCGTCGTTTTTTCAGTCTGGACGGCATGGGCTTGTCCTCCTTTGGGATAAACGCAGAAACACAGGCCCGCCGCCTGTTGCGGGCCTGTGTTTCCAAGATCTGAAAAAGAGAGGAAAGAGAGGGTGGTCTTTGTTGACCACGGTGTTATCCTACCCGTTTCCTGTGAACCCGTTTTGAACCAAGTATGAATCTTTTGTGAAGGATAAACCTGTCACTCCGCCAGGGCTTTGGCCACGTCGGTGAGGTAGTTGGGCTCCAGCTCCTCGATCTTGCCGGCGTCGCAGGCGGCGGCCACAGAGGGGTCGATGGGCAGCCGGGCCAGCACCTTCAGGCCCAGACCGTCGGCCACCTGCTCAATGTGGCTCTCCCCAAAGACGGCGTGGCGTTTGCCGCAGTCGGGGCACTGGAAGTAGGAATAGTTCTCCACCAGGCCCAGCACGGGGATGTGCATCAGCTCGGCCATCTTCACCGCCTTGGTGACGATCATGCTCACCAGGTCCTGAGGGGAGGTGACCACCACGATGCCGTCCACCGGCAAGGACTGGAACACGGTCAGGGGCACGTCGCCGGTTCCGGGGGGCATATCCACGAACATATAGTCCACGTCCCCCCAGATCACGTCGGTCCAGAACTGCTTGACGGTTCCGGCGATGATGGGGCCCCGCCACACCACCGGGTCGGTCTCGTGCTCGGTGAGCAGATTGAGGCTCATGATCTCAATGCCGGTGCGGGTGACGGCGGGATAGATGCCCAGCTCGCTGCCCTCGGCCCGGGTGTGGACTCCGAAGGCGGCAGGGATGGAGGGGCCGGTGATATCGGCGTCCAGGACGGCCACCTTCTTGCCCATGCGGCGCATGGCCACCGCCAGGGAGGAGGTCACCAGGCTTTTGCCCACGCCCCCCTTGCCGCTGACCACGGCGATGACCTTGCCGATGGAGGACAGGCCGTTGGCGGGCTCGTGGAGGTCCTGGGGCTCGGTGCGTTCCGCGCAGCTCTCGCCGCAGGTGGAACAGTTGTGAGTACATTCTGACATGGTATTTTTCCTTCTTTCCTATGTTGTTACCAGAGATTGGGGCAGGGAACAGGGCGGGGGAGACCCCCGCCTGTTGGCTATACCTTTTTGCGGGCGATGGATCATCGCCCCTACGGACTGTCCCCGGGCATCTTCTGTAGGGGCGGCTATCAGCCGCCCGCCGAGACCGGCCGGAATTCCGTCCTCATCAGTAGTAGTAGCTCCCCCCGCCGATGAACTCCCGGATCAGGGACTCGGGGGGCACCAGCGCCGGGTCCACCGGCTCAAAATACCGGAAGGCGTCCACCAGATCGTGGAACTCCCCGTACCGGGGATTGTCCCGGGGAATCTGCTCCACCGCCTGCCGGAGGGCATCTGCGTAGTTGGCAAACACCGACGGCTCGTAGGGCAGAGAGGAGTCGATGACGATATCCGCCCGGTGCTTAAAGGGAGAGATGTAGGTTTTTTCGCCCCGGCGCACATTATACCACATCAGCAGCGTTTCCAAAAGGTCTGTGCCCCGGAAATTATAATCCCGCACCGCCCGGCGGGAAATCCGCATCCAGGTGCCCTTGAAGCGCATGGCCTCCCCCTCCAGCACGTTGGAGCGGGCGGAGATGTACAGGCCGGTGGCCTCGGGGTGGCGGCCGGCAATGTCGTCGTTGAGGGCGTGGATGCCCTCAAAAATGGCGATCTCGTTTTTGTCCAGCTTCAAGAAGGTGCCCCGGCTGTCGTTGCGCATCTGCCGGGCGAACTCATACTTGGGCACCACCACCCAGTCCCCCCGGGACAGGCGGGTAAAGGTGTCGTCCAGCAGGTCCAGATCCAGCAGCTTGGGAGACTCATAGTCGATGTCCCCCTCGTGGGTGCGGGGGGCGGTTTTGCGGTTGAGGGTTTTGTAGTAGTTGTCCATGGAGATGGTGTGGGTATTCACCCCACGGCGCTCCAGCTCCTGCTCCAGCTTCATGGCGGTGGTGGTCTTGCCCGAGCCAGAGGGGCCGGACAGCAACACAATGGGACTGTCCTTCATCCGGGCCAGGATCTGGTCCACCGCGGCTTCAATCCGTCCCTGGTAGACGTGGTCGCACCGGGCCAGGTAGCCCGCCGGGTCGGCGTGGAGGCAGCGGTTGATCTCTTGCAGCTGATAGGGCACGGTCATTCCTCCTTACTGTGGGCCGTGAACAAGGCCACCTGCTCCTTCCCGGCGCAGACGGCGTCGATCTTGTCCAGATACTCCTTGGGGTACTTGGGGTTGGCAATGCGGACAATGCGCCCGGCCTGACGGTCCACCAGCTTGGTGATCCCCCCGCCTCCCAGGGACAGAATGGTGTGGAGCTCCTCCATCATACAGATGTTGTACAGGTTCTCATAGCCCGGCAGGCTCCAGCCCACGTTCTCAAAGGAGCCGGACATATATTTCTGCCGGTACAGGTAGTAGGGCCGCTGCCCCGCCTGCCGGAGGGCGGCCCAGGCGTAGTCCAGCATTTGGGCCACCTCCGTCCCGGAGGGGATGGCGGCGTTTTCCTCCATCAGCCGGGAGCCCTTTTTCAGGGCCAGGGTGTGGACGGTGATGTTTTCCGGGGCCAGCTCCAGCACCTTGTCCAGGGTGTATCGGAAGCCCTCCGCCGTGTCGGCGGGCAGGCCGGCGATCAGGTCCATGTTGATGCAGCCGATGCCGCTGTCCCGGGCCAGACGGTAGGCGGACAGGATATCCTCGGCCCGGTGGGCCCGGCCCATGGCGGAGAGCACATGGTCCTCCATGGACTGGGGGTTCACCGACACCCGGCCGCAGCCCCGGCGGACCAGGGTCTCCAGCTTTTCCCGGGTAATGGTGTCCGGCCGGCCGGCCTCCACCGTGTACTCGGTGCAGGCCGACAGGTCGATGTGGTCGGCCAGCTCCCCCATGAGCCGGTCCAGCTGAGGGGCGGTGAGGGTGGTGGGGGTGCCGCCGCCGAAATAAATGGTGCGCACCTTTAATCCGGTCTCCTCCAGCACCTTGCCGGTGGCCCGGATTTCCCGGGAAAGGGCCTCCAGAAAGGGTTCGATGAGCTTGAGGGCCTTGCCCACGTCGGCGGACACAAAGGAGCAGTAGGCGCACCGGGTGGGACAGAAGGGGATGCCCACATAGAGGGAGACCTCCTCCGGGTGCAGGGCGGCCAGGGCGTCCAGGGAGGCCTGGGCGCAGTCCATGGCCAGCCGCCGCCGGAGGGGTGTGACGTGGTAGGTGTCTTTCAGCACCCGCTCCGCCTGGGCGGGGGTAGCCCCGGCCAGAATGGCCTTGGTGGGAATCTTCACCGGCCGTACCCCGGTGAGGGCCCCCCAGGGGGGCTCGCTCCCCCGGGCCGCCACCCCGGCGTCGTAAAAGGCCAGCTTCAAAATCCGCTGTAACGCCCGGTCGGTGGAGAGAGGATCGGTGAGCTCTTCCAGTTTACACCGGCGGCTGGCCTTGTATGCCTGTCCGCCGTAATACAGCTTCGCCGCAGCGGTGGCCCAGGTTTTGCCCCTGGTCAGGGTCAGGAACAGGGCGTCCTCCTCCGGCTCCGGCGGCTGCTCCGGATACTGAGGCCGCTGGCCGGGAAAAAGGGTCAATAACATCTGCTCCGTGGCGTATTTGTAGTCGTGGCCGTTCAAGTACAGCTTCATAGCATGGAAAATCCTTTCCAGGGAAATAGGCGGGCGCAGGGGCGGTCAAAGGCCGCCTTTACAAATCCGTCAATCAGCCCAGGGCCTCCCGCATATAGTAGTTGTTCTGCCGTTCCTTTTCCAGGGTGGAGCCCCCCATGTGGCCGGGGAGCACCTTGTAGTCCCCCTCCAGCCGGGCCAGCCGGGCCAGGGAGGCCATGATGGTCTCATAAGACCCGCCGGGCAGGTCGGTGCGGCCCATGGAGCCCTGGAAGAGGGTGTCCCCGGTAAAGAGGGCGTCCTCCACCTTCAAGGTGACCCCGCCGGGGGTGTGGCCGGGGGTGTGGAGCACTTCAATGGTAAGGGTCCCCAGGGTGAGGGTATCTCCGTCCTTGTACAGAACGGGGTCGCAGCCCAGGCTGGGGTACACCTGGTTGCCCAGCAGGGCGGCGTCGTCGGGGTGGAGGTACACCGGCACGCCGGGGAGGGCCTTGTGGAGGTCGGACACCCCGCTGGTGTGGTCAAAGTGGGCGTGGGTCAGCAGAATCAGCTTGATCTCCGCCCCGTCCCCCCGGGCCACGTCCAGGATGCGGCCCGCCTCGTCGCCGGGGTCGATAACGGCGGCGGTGTTGGTGTGTTCGTCCTCCAGCAGATAACAGTTGGTGCCGATGGGGCCCACCTGCAAAACGCGAATTCTCATAAAGCTCACCTCATCATTTATTTTTTACATGGCGTCGGTGTCCAGCCAGATGGTCACAGGGCCGTCATTTTGGCTGAACACCTGCATATCGGCCCCAAATTCGCCGTGCTGCACGTTGAAGCCTTTGGCGGTACACTCGGCCATAAATTTCTCGTACAGGGGGATGGCCACGTCCGGCTTGGCGGCGCCGGTGAAGCCGGGGCGGCGGGATTTGGTGTCGGCATATAGGGTGAACTGGCTCACCACCAGCAGGGAACCCCCCACCGCCGCCAGGTTCAGGTTCATTTTTTCGTTCTCGTCCTCAAAAATCCGCAGGCCGCACACCTTGTCGGCCATCTTCACCGCCTGGGCCTCGGTGTCGCCGGGGGCCACCCCCAGCAGCACCAGGAAGCCCTGGCCGATCTCTCCGTTCACCTTGCCGTCAATGGTGACGGAGGCGTTTTTCACTCTGGTTACAACCGCGCGCATAAATAATAATTCCTTTCGTGTTTGGTAAGACCTTCCCCCCACAGGGGGGAAGGTGGCATTTGCAAAGCAAATGACGGATGAGGGGGCCAGCCGGTCTCCCTACCGGTACTCCCGGACAAACCCCTTGGCGAAAATGGGGTCGATATCGAACACCGCCTTATCCCCGGCGGCGCATTTCAGGTCGGTGACGTCCACAATGGTCTCGATGGCGCCCACGCCGCCGATGACCCTGGCCTTCTGCCCGTTGATGCGGACGGTGATCTGCCGCTGGGCCAGCCACCGGCGGAGAGCGGCGAAAAATCCCCCCGCCCAGGGTCTGGCCATGCCGAAGCCGTTCTGGTAGCCCACCGGCAGCACCGCCACCCGGGTGTCCCGCTTCGCCGGCCCGGGGGTGTTGCCGCCCACGATGTGGCCCTTGGGCACCCAGCGGGTCTCCTCCACGGTGACCTCGCCGTAGCCCACCCGGCGCAGGCCGTCCCCCCGGACCCGACCGCACCGGCCCATGAGGACGGTGCCCGCCCGGACGCCCCCCAGCCTGGCGGCGGGGTGGTGCATGAGCACATAGGACCCGGCGGCGTGGACGGTGCCCGTCTCAAACCCGGCGGCGTGGATGGCCTCCACCACCTGGTTGAACTCGGCAAGCTGGGCGGACAGGGCCCGGCCCTTCCGGCTCTTGGTGTACAGCTGGGTGCACACCCCGGACACGGCGATGTTGGGCAGGCTGCGGAAGGTGGAGAGCAGCTTGTCCGGCTCGGACACCAGAAAGCCCCCAAACCCCATGCCGGTGTCCACCTGGATGTGGGCCTCGGCCACGGTGGAGCGGGCCTCCGCCACAGCGTTGAGGGCCATGCCGCTGTCCTGGGAGCCCACGGTGCAGATCACATTCAGATCCAGCAGCTGCTCCAGCTCCTCCCGGTCGGCGGTGCAGCGGAGCATGAGGATTTCCTCCTCCACGAACCCCGCCTTCCGCAGGGCGGCGGCCTCGGCCACCTCGGAGACGGCGAACCGGCCGATGCCCTGGGCCCGCAGCGCCCGGGCCAGCTCCGCGGCGCCGGCCCCCTGGCCGTCCCCGGTGAGCACCCCGTAGATCAGGGCCCCGCCGGCCCGCTCCTTCACCACCGAGATATTGTTCTTCAGCGCATCCCGCTCGATGACCAGCTTTTTCATGGCGCTCCCCGCCTTTCCGCCCGTTATTTTCCCATTATATACTGCCCCTTCTTTGCCGTCAATGAAAAGGGACGGGCCTTGTGTTTTCCCGGGAAAAGTGGTATCATTTATCGTTGAAACACTATGTTTGGAGGAACCGCCTTGAACCGACAGACCACCAGAATTTCTTCCGCCGACGTGGAGCGCCAGCGGGAGTTCTGCCATAAGATCGCCGAGCGCAACGCCGCCCGGCCCACGCCCCCCCTGGCCTTTGTGGACACCTACGGCTGCCAGCAGAACGAGGCCGACTCGGAGCGCATCCGGGGCTATCTCCGGGAGATGGGCTACGCCTTCACCGACAGCGAGGGGGAGGCCGACGTCATCGTCATCAACACCTGCGCCATCCGGGAGCACGCCGAGATGCGGGTGCTGGGCAACGTGGGGGCCCTGGTGCACACCAAGCGTCAGAAACCCGGCCAGCTCATCTGCGTGTGCGGCTGCATGGCCCAGGAGCCCCACCGGGCCCAGAAGATCAAGGAGAGCTACCGCCAGGTGGACCTGGTGTTCGGGCCCCACGCCCTGTGGCGGTTCCCCGAGCTCTTCCACCGGCTGGTCACCCGCCGGGGCCGCATCTTCGACATCACCGACGAGCCCGGCTCCATCGCCGAGGGCATCCCCCTGGTCCGCCAGGAGGGGGTGAAGGCCTGGGTGTCCATCATGTACGGCTGCAACAACTTCTGCACCTACTGCATCGTGCCCTACGTCCGGGGCCGGGAGCGGTCCCGCCGGCCGGAGGTCATTCTGGAGGAGATCCGGGGCCTGGTGGCCGACGGCTACAAGGACATCACCCTGCTGGGCCAGAACGTGAACTCCTACGGCAAGGACCTGGAGGAGCCCATGGACTTTGCCGACCTTTTGAAGGCGGCTTCGGAGATCCCCGGGGACTTTTTGCTGCGGTTCATGACCAGCCACCCCAAGGACGCCTCCCAGAAGCTCTTCGACACCATGGCCTCCTCCCCCAAGATCGCCCCCTGCTTCCACCTGCCCTTCCAGGCGGGCAGCGACCGGGTTTTAAAGGCCATGAACCGGGTGTACGACCGGGCGGGCTACCTGGACAAGGTGCGCCGGCTGAGAGAGGCCATTCCCGACGTGGTCATCACCTCCGACGTGATTGTAGGATTTCCCGGGGAAACCGCCGATGACTTTGAGCAGACCATGACCCTGCTGGAGGAGGTGCGGTTTGACGCCCTGTTCACCTTTATCTTTTCTCCCCGGGTGGGCACCCCCGCCGCAAAGATGGACGACCCGGTGCCAAAGGAGGAGAAGGCCGCCTGGTTCCAGCGGCTGGTGGAGCGGCAGGACCAGATCTCCGAAGAGAAGCACGCAGCCTATATCGGCAAGACGGTGCGCTGCCTGGTGGACGGCAAGGACGACAAGGGCCTCACCGCCCGCACCCCCGGCAACCGGCTGGTGCGGCTTACCGGAGAGGACGCCCTCATCGGCCAGTTCGTGGACGTGCGCATCACCGGGGCCAACAAGTGGTCCCTCAGCGGAGAGCTTGCGGAGTAAGGATACGGATTGCCACGCCAGTGTGCGCACTGGCTCGCAATGACAGGCCGGGCCGGATCACCGCTCCTATGCGCTGTCCGGCAATGACTGGAGGATCAGGCTGTGTACTACGTTTATATCCTGGCCAATGCCACCAATGTAGCCATTTACACCGGTGTCACCCGGGATCTGTTTCTCCGGGTATCCCAGCACAGGGCCCATCTCGACCCCAACAGCTACACCGCCCGTTACCACATTACCAAATTGGTCTACTTTGAGGCCACCCCATCCATCCGCGCCGCCATCGAGCGGGAAAAGCAGATCAAATCCTGGCCGAGAAAGCGCAAAAACGCCTTGATCTGCCGCCGTAATCCATCCTGGGCCGATTTATACGAAACCATTTCCGGATAAGGGCCGTCATTGCGAGCCAGTGCGCACACTGGCGTGGCAATCCGCCTTTTTCTCGCACATTTTTCAGAACAGGAGAAAAACCATGCCGCCTGCAACCACCCCCATGATGCAACAGTATCTGAACATGAAGGAGCTCCACCCGGACTGCATCCTGTTTTTTCGTCTGGGGGATTTTTACGAGATGTTCAACGAGGACGCCAAGCTGGTGTCCTCCGAGCTGGACCTGACCCTCACCAGCCGGGACCGGGGCAAGCCGGAGGACCAGCGCACCCCCATGTGCGGGGTGCCCTACCACAGCGCGGACTCCTACATCGCCCGGCTCATCAACAAGGGCTACAAGGTGGCCATCTGCGAGCAGATGGAGGACCCGGCGGCGGCCAAGGGGCTGGTGGACCGGGACATCATCCGCATCATCACCCCCGGCACCGTCATGACCGACTCCATGCTGGAGGAGGGCCGCAACAACTACATCTGCACCCTGTACGCCGACTCCGCCGGGTGGGGGCTGTGCTTCTGCGACATCTCCACCGGACAGGTGGGGGCGGCCGCCTTCTCCGGCCCCGAGGGAGAGGAGCACCTGTACAACGAGCTGGGCCGGTTCGCCCCCCGGGAGGCGGTGCTCTCCGATGGGGCCTACAGCGACCAGCGTCTGCTGGACTTCCTCACCAACCGGCTGGAGTGCCGGTGTGAAAACGGCGGGGAGGCCCGGTTCCGGCCGGAGACCGCCCGGGCGGCGGCGGAGCAGCAGTTTACCGCCGGGCTGGAGCAGCTGCCCCGGGAGGACACCCACGCCCTCCAGGCGGTGGGGGGCCTGCTGTCCTACCTGTACGAGACCCAAAAAACCGACCTGTCCCACCTGTCCGCCCTGAGCTGGTGCTCCGACGGCCAGTTCATGGAGCTGGACCTCACCGCCCGGCGCAACCTGGAGCTCACCGAGACCATCCGCTCCAAAGAGAAGAAGGGCTCCCTGCTGTGGGTGCTGGACAAGACCCGTACCCCCATGGGCCGCCGGCTCATCCGCACCTGGCTCCAGCGGCCCCTGCTGTCCCCGGCGGCCATCACCCGCCGGCTGGGGGCGGTGGAGGATCTGGTGAAGGACTCCCTCACCCGGGACGAGGTGGTGAGCGCCCTGCGGGAGGTCACCGACCTGGAACGGCTCATCGGCCGCATCGTCTATGGCACCGCCGGAGGGCGGGACCTGGTGGCCCTGGCCTCCGGGCTGGGGAAGCTCCCCCGGCTGCGGGAACTGCTCTCCCCCTGCCCCTCCGCCCTGCTGGCTTCCCTCACCGGGGCGCTGGACGACCTGGAGGAGCTGCGGGGACTGATCGGCCGGGCCATTGTGGACGAGCCCCCCTTCTCCGTCCGGGAGGGCGGCTTCATCCGGCCGGGCTACGACGCCGAGGTGGACCGGCTGCGGGACATCCTCACCAACGGCAAGGACCTGGTGGCGGGGGTGGAGGCCCGGGAAAAGGAGCGCACCGGCATCAAGAGCCTGAAGGTGGGCTACAACAAGGTGTTCGGCTACTATATCGAGGTCTCCAAGTCCTACTATGACCAGGTGCCCCAGGACTACATCCGCAAGCAGACCCTGGTGAACTGCGAGCGCTACATCACCCAGGAGCTGAAGGACCTGGAGCACGAGATCCTCTCCGCCCAGGACAAGATCACCGCCCTGGAGTTCGAGCTGTTCTGCGGCGTCCGGGAGGAGGCCGCCGCCCGGGTGGGCACCATCCAGCGCTCCGCCGCCGCCGTGGCCCAGGTGGACGTGCTGGCCTCCTTTGCCGCCGTGGCCGCCGAGAACGGCTACTGCCGCCCCCAGGTGGACCTGTCCGACGCCATCGAGATTTCCGAAGGCCGCCACCCAGTGGTGGAAAAAATGCTCAAGGACAGTCTTTTTGTCCCCAACGACACCCATATGGACGGCAAGACCCACACCGTGGCCATCATCACCGGCCCCAACATGGCGGGCAAGTCCACCTATATGCGCCAGGTGGCCCTCATCGTCCTGATGGCCCAGATGGGCTCCTTCGTCCCCGCCAAATCCGCCCGCATCGGGGTGGTGGACCGGGTGTTTACCCGCATCGGAGCCAGCGACGACCTGGCCGCCGGCCAGTCCACCTTTATGGTGGAGATGACCGAGGTGGCCGACCTGCTGAAAAACGCCACCAGCAAAAGCCTGCTCATTCTGGACGAGATCGGCCGGGGCACCTCCACCTACGACGGCATGTCCATCGCCCGGGCGGTGCTGGAATACTGCGCCGACAAGAAGAAACTGGGGGCCAAGACCCTTTTTGCCACCCACTACCATGAGATCACCGGCCTGGAGGGGGTCATCCCCGGGGTGGAGAACTACAACATCGCCGCCAAAAAGAAAAAGGACGACATCCTCTTTTTGCGGAAGATCGTCCGGGGGGGCGCCGACCAGAGCTACGGCATTGAGGTGGCCAAGCTGGCCGGGGTGCCCGACAAGGTGATCCACCGGGCCCGGCAGATTCTGGCCGAGCTGGAATCCGGCGGCATCCAGGCCCCCGCCCGGTTGGCGGCCCCGGCGGCGGACCAGGTCTCCCTGCTGGATATGGGCAGCCAGGAGGTGGCCCAGCGGCTGCGTCTGGCCGACCTGAACACCCTCACCCCCATTGAGGCCATGAATTTGCTGTTTGAATTGAAGAAGCTGGTGTGAGCAGGGCGGACCGCCGGCCCCTCTTCCAGTTTCTTGCGCGAAAGGAGACTCCCCCATGCTAAACCCACAACGCCGCATCTGGCAGCCCCAGATGACCCGGGCAGAACTGTGCCGGGGGTGGGTGTTTTTTGTCCTGTACATCTTTTTCTTTCCCTGGCTCATGGGCTGGGTCCAGCGCTCCTACGAGGGCGAGTTCCCGGTGGCCCACGCCAGCGTGGTATACTATCTGCTTATCGGCGTGCTCACCTTTCTGGTGCTGTGGTCCTTTTTGAAAAAGGGATTTTTTTTGCTTTTGGACTGGCTGCCGGAAAACCTCTTTGCCTTTGTCACCGGCCTGGTTGGGGCGGCGGCCCTCCACAGCCTGACCATGCTCATCCCCCTGCCGGTGTCCAACCCCAACCTGTACAGCTATCCCCAGCAGTACCTGCTGGACCCTGCCTCCACCCTGCTGGTGCTGGTGGTGCTCATGCCCCTGGTGGAGGAGCCCCTGTTCCGGGGCCTGCTCTTCGGCACCGTCCGGGGGTACAGCCGGGCCCTGGCCTATGTGCTGTCCACCCTGGTGTACGCCCTGTACTGCGTATGGCAGTTTGTGTTCGGCTACGGCGGGGTGGACCCCCGATACCTGCTGGTGATGATCCAGTATGTACCCATGTCCCTGGCCCTCACCTGGTGCTATGACCGGGGGGGCTCCATCTGGAACCCCATCCTCCTCCACATGGTCCTCAACGGCGTCCACCTGATGCTGGCCCTGGGCCGGTGGTAAGCCCCCCTGCCGTCTGGCCGGAAAACCTTCCCCCCCTCTGGGGGGAAGGTGGCTGGCCGAAGGCCAGACGGATGAGGGCGCGTCCCGTCAGACAAGCTCCAACGGGCGGGGGCAGAGCCCCGCCCCTACACTCTGAAAGCAGGTGCTCCCATGCCTCACATCCAACAACTTGACCCCCATGTGGCCGACCTGATTGCCGCCGGCGAGGTGGTGGAGCGGCCCGCCTCCGTGGTGAAGGAGCTGATGGAAAACGCCATCGACGCCGGGGCGGACAAGCTGACGGTGGAGATCCAGCACGGGGGGATGGCCCTCATCCGGGTCACCGACAACGGCTGCGGCATCCCCGCCGGGGAGGCGGCCACCGCCTTCCTTCGCCACGCCACCAGCAAGCTGCGTACCGAGTACGACCTGGAGGCCATCGGCACCCTGGGCTTCCGGGGGGAGGCTCTGGCGGCCATCTCCGCCGTCTCCCGCATCCAACTGCTTACCCGGACGGCGGAGGAGCCTCTGGGGACGGCCCTCTCCCTGGAGGGCGGGCAGCTCACCGAGCAGGAGGAGGCCGGCTGCCCCCAGGGCACCACCATGGTGGTGAAGGACCTCTTCTACAACACCCCCGCCCGGCTGAAGTTTATGAAAAAGGACGCCTACGAGGGGGCGGCCTGCTTCGCCATGGCCCAGCGGGTGGCCCTGTCCCATCCGGAGGTCAGCGTCAAATTCCTCCGGGACGGGAAGCAGGAGCTGCTCACCCCGGGAGACGGCCAGCTCAAGTCCGCCCTGTACGCCGTGCTGGGCCGGGACCTAGCCCTGGGCTTTACCCCGGTGCGGGGCTCCGGAGAGGGCATGAGCGTGTCCGGCTTTGTGTCCCTGCCCACCTGCTGCCGGGGCAGCCGGGGTTATCAGCACTTTTTCGTCAACGGCCGGTATGTAAAAAGCCGCACCATGATGGCCGCCCTGGAGGAGGCCTATGCCAACCAGAAGATGGTGGGCAGGTTTCCCGGCTGCGTCCTCCACCTCACCACCAAGCTCAACGCCGTGGATGTAAACGTCCACCCCACCAAGCAGGAGGTCAAGTTCGGCAGCGAGAAGCGGGTGTTTGACACGGTGTATTACGCGGTCAAGTCCACTCTGGAGGCCGACCGCTCCCGGCCTGCCGCCCTGAGCGCAGAGCCCCCCCGGCGGACGGCCCGGCAGGCTTCGGACATCATCACCCCCAACCAGACCGCCTTCCAAACCATGACGGCGGAGCAGTTCCGCAGTACGGCGGAGCGGCGCGGCGGGGCCCTGCCGCTCCATGATTTCACCGCCCCAGGGGCCGGGCGCCGGACGGTGCAAGCAGCTTTATTCCCCCAGCGCGGCGGGCGGGAACAGAGCCCCACCCCTACAGAATCCGCAGCCCGGCCGGCCCCATCCGCCCCGCCCCCGGTGGACGGCGGGCGGCCACAGGCCGCCCCTACGGAGGGGCAATCCCCCGTTTCGCCCGTAGGGGCCGGCGTCCCCGACAGCCCGGACAAATCTGCCCCGCCCCCAGCGGACGGCGAGCGGGGACAGAGCCCCGCCCCTACAGAATCCGCCGCCCGGCCCGCAGGGACTGATGCCCACATCAGCCCGGAGCCGGAGGAGCTCCCCTGGCGGCTGGCGGGAGAGGTGCTGAATACCTATATCATTGTAGAGCAGGGGGACAAGGTGCTCCTCATCGACAAGCACGCCGCCCATGAGCGGATGAACTTCGACCGGCTGAAGGCGGCGGGCTACCACCCCATGGTCCAGACCCTGCTCACCCCGGTGGTGTTCACCCCTCCGGCGGAGGATGGGGCCGCCCTGCTGGCCCAGCTGCCTCTGCTGGAGCGGTTCGGGTTTGAGGCGGAGGACTTTGGCGGCGGGGCCCTCATCGTCCGGACAGCCCCCGACGACGTGGCGGCGGGGGCCATCCCCGACCTGCTGCTGGAGCTGGCGGGCAAGCTGCTCACCTGCGGCACCGCCGACCCGGACAGCGCCCGGGACGCCCTGCTCCACACCATGGCCTGCAAGGCAGCCATCAAGGGCGGGCAGAAAAACGGCCAAAGCGAGCTGATGGCGGTGGCCAAAGCCGTGATGGACGGCTCGGTCAAATACTGCCCCCACGGCAGGCCGGTGGCCATCGAGCTCACCCGCCAGCAGATCGAAAAGCGGTTCGGAAGAGCCTGAGCGTTACCGGCTTGTCCCGGGAAATGTAATTCCTTCCCCGGGATTCGACCAAAGCCGCCCTAGATTTGGTATATATTGGATGCATCTCAGAGAAAAAGGAGTGCATCCATATGCAAAAGACACCCAACCTGCAAGACCTGTTTCTGCTCCGGGCCCGGCGGACCCGGGCCAACGTCACCGCCTTCCTCATGAACGGCTACCAGCTCAAGGGCCAGATCGTGGGGTACGACGCCTTTGTGGTGGTACTTATGACGGGGGACAGGCAGCAGGTCATCTACAAGCACGCCATCTCCACTATTGTGCCCGAGCGGGCCATCTCTCTGGAGCGGGAGGAGCGTGCCGACTGACAAAGGAGATCCTATGAAACAAGGCAACCTGACCGCCCGCATCATTATGCTGATGGTGCTGGCCGCTGTGCTCATCACCCTGGGCGTGGGCGCCTGGAGCCAGCTCCGGGTCCTCTATCCCACGGTGCTGGCCTACTCCTACACGGTGGACGACAGCCTGGAGGCCACCGGCTTTGTGGTGCGGGACGAGCTGGTGCTCACCGGCGTGGGCGGCACCGTGGAGCTGCTCCCCGACGAGGGGGAGAAGGTGAGCCTGGGGGGCACCGTGGCCCTGCTCTACCAGAGCGAGGCCGGGATCGCCCAGCGGGAGACCCTGGAGCAGCTCAACCTGGAGAAGGAGCAGCTGGAGTACGCCCTGTCCACCCTGGGCGGCGGCGGGGGCGAGTCTGTCCAGCTCAGCAACCAGGTGGCGGACGCCATGGCCTCCCTCCGGGGGGCGGCGGCCTCGGGAGATCTCACCGGGCTGGAGCGGCAGGCCCTGGAGCTGAAAAGCCTGATCTACAAGCGCAGCTACAACCTGGAGGAGGGGACGGACACCGCGGCCACCCTCCAGGCCTCTCTGGACAGCGTCAACGCCCAGATCGAGGCCCTCACCCTCCAGTCCGCCCAGAGCACCAACCGGGTCACCGCCCCCCAGGCGGGGGTATTCTCCGGCCTGGTGGACGGATATGAGAGCCTGCTCACCCCGGCGACCCTGGAGACCCTCACCTTGGCTCAATTCCGGCAGGTGGAGGGACAAACCCTGTCGGAGAACACCGCCGCCATCGGCAAGCTCATCACCAACTCCACCTGGTACTTTGTCTGTCCCCTGCCGGAGGAGGACGCCGCCCGCCTGGTGGAGGGCCGCACCGTCACCGTCCGCTTTTCCCGGGACTGGTCCGGAGAGGTGGACATGACGGTGGAGCGGCTGGGGGCGGCGGAGGACGGCCAGGTACTGGCCGTGTTGTCCACCGACAAGTTTTTGTCGGACATCACCCTCCTCCGCCGCCAGACGGTGGAGCTGGTCTTTGACTCGGTCACCGGCATCCGGGTGCCCAAGGAGGCTTTGCGGGTGGAACAGAAAACGGTCACCGACGAGGAGACCGGAGAGGAGTCCACCGTCAACTACACCTGCGTCTACGCCCTGGTGGGCCAGCAGGCCGAGCGCAAGCAGGTGGAGGTGGTGGCCCAGGAGGAGAACTACCTCCTGGTCACCCCGGTCACCGGCACGGCCGCGTCCCAGTCCAAAAAAGCCCTGCGGTCGGGCGACCAGATCATCATTTCCTCCGGCGAGCTGTACGACGGCAAGGTCATCAATTGACCCTCCGCCCCAGCCGCCCAGTTTGTGTGTATTTTTTGGAGGTGCTTACCATGTCCCTGGCAGAAAACATCGCCCAGGTCAAAGCCAACATTGCCGCCGCCGCCCGGGAGGCGGGGCGGGACCCGTCCGAGATCACCCTGGTGGCCGCCACCAAGGTCCAGACCTCGGACACCATCCGTCAGGCCATCGCCGCCGGCATCACCGTGTGCGGGGAAAACCGGGTGCAGGAGATGACCGCCCATCTGGACGACGACGCCTACGCCGGGGCCGCCCTCCACTTCATCGGCCATCTCCAGACCAACAAGGTCAAGCAGGTGGTGGGCCGGGTGGACCTCATCGAGTCGGTGGGCTCGGCCCACCTGCTCCAGGCCATCCAGGCCCAGGCCGCCAAGCTGGACCTGGTGCAGGATATCCTGCTGGAGGTGAACATCGGAGACGAGGACTCCAAAAGCGGCGCGGCTCCGGCGGAGGTACTGGAACTGGCCCGGATGGCCGCCGCCTGCCCGAATGTGCGTCTGCGGGGCCTGATGGCCATCCCCCCAGTGGCCGAAGGCCCCTTGGGCAACCGGCCATTTTTTGCGAAAATGCGCCAGCTTTATGTTGACATAAGCCGCAAGATGTCGGATAATGATACCATCATTGACTGTCTTTCCATGGGAATGAGCGGCGATTATGAGGACGCTGTTCGGGAGGGCGCCACATTGGTCCGGGTGGGCACCGCCCTGTTTGGCCCCCGCCCGCCCATCCATCATACTTGAAGTTGTGCAGGAGGTACCAATTATGGGATTGTTTGACGAACTGCGGCGGCTGGCCCGCCCTTATGAGGACGAGGCCGTAGAGGACGAGTACGAGGACGAGTTTGAGCCCGTCTCCCGCAGCGAGCGGATGGACCGCACCGGCGGTGACCGCGCCGAGCGCAAGGCCGTCAAGAGCCAGAGCTCCCAGGAGTCCACCGGCAGCCTCTATTCCACCGACACCGAGCGCCGCAGCAACAAGGTGGTCAACATCCACACCACCACCCAGCTCCAGGTAGTGCTGGTGAAGCCCGAGCGCTTTGAGAACGCCAGCGAGATCGCCGACCACCTGCGGGAGAAGCGCACGGTGGTGCTCAACCTGGAGTCCACCAACAAGGACATCGCCCGCCGCCTGTTGGACTTCCTCTCCGGCGTGGCCTACGCCAACGAGGGCAAGATCAAGAAGGTAGCCATTTCTACTTATATTATTACGCCCTACAACGTGGATATCTTGGGCGATCTCATTGACGAGCTGGAGAACAACGGGCTGTATTTCTGACGCCCGCCGGCCGGCAACGATATCAATAAATTGGGGGAATTGACCTATGCTGACGCCTCAGGAAGTCTCTGAGCACGCCTTTACCAAGGCATTCAACGGATATAACATGACGCTGGTGGACGAATTTCTGGACATCCTGACGGCGGATTACACCTCTCTCTACAAGGAAAACGCCACCCTGAAGGCCAAAATGAAGGTGCTGGTGGACAAGGTGGAGGAGTACCGCTCCACCGAGGACGCCATGCGCAAGGCTCTGATGACCGCCCAGAAGATGGCCGACGACATGGTGGCCGAGGCCGAGAGCAAGCGGGACCAGCTGCTCCACAACGCCGAGGCTGACGCCAAGACCCGCATGGCCCAGCTCCAGCAGTCCATCCGGGACGAGGAGCTGCGGCTGGCCGCCGCCCAGCAGGCCACCGCCGCCTATGTGGGCAAGCTGAAGGAGCTCTATCAGCACGAGATGGACTACCTCAACGGCCTGTCCAAGCTGACCGCTCCCGCCGCCCCCGTCTCCGCCGACCCGGTGGGGGATACCGCCCGGGCCATTGAGGAGAACGTGGAAAAGCTGATCCAGGCCGAGCAGGCCGAAAGCGCCCCCGCCCAGTCCGCCGAAGAGCCCTCCAGCCTGTATGACGAGCTGATGGAGCTCAGCCACAAGAACCAGCCCGAGGCCCAGCCCCAGGCCGAGGTCCCGGCGGAGGAGGACGCGGTGCTGTCCGAGCCCACCCGGCGCATTGATTTCTCCAACCTCCAGTTTGGGAAGGATTACGAAATCCGCTGATTCCCCCTTGACAGGAGCCTTTGGAACAGGTAAGATACTGGGAGACGCCGGAATTGGCGTCTCCCAGTGTTTTTCATACCCGAAACGCTGTGACGGGGACGAGTAGCCATCCCACCCCTGCCCAGAGAGCCGCCGATTGGTGCAAGGCGGTCAGGGCGGCTGGCGAAGATCACCCCGGAGCGGCCCGCTGAACCACAGTAGGCGGGCACGGCTGGCCCCGTTACCGGCCTTTGAGGGGTCCCGGCATGTCCGGGACAACGAGAGTGGTACCGCAGAGGTGTGCGCCTTTGTCTCTTGGGAGACAGGGGCGCTTTTTGTTTGCCCTGTCTCTGGCTTCCCCCCCCCCGAGGGGGGAAGCTGGCAGCCGCAGACTGACTGATGAGGGGAAGCTTTGTGCCTGCGCCCCCTCATCCGGCCCTCTGGGCCACCTTCCCCCCTGTGGGGGGAAGGTCAGAAGGCACAAAATGGCTTCCCCCCTGTGGGGGGAAGCTGGCAGCCGCAGGCTGACTGATGAGGGGAATCCT
>CASEOA010000035.1 GCA_949289455.1 uncultured Eubacteriales bacterium | reverse complement strand
GAGCATCCCCACCGTGGTGTTCCTGAAGGACGGCAAGGAGTTCGACCGGAAGGTGGGCGTCATGCCCGCCCAGGCCTACACCGCCGTGCTGGACGCCAATCTGTAAGCAAAAACCCGCCTGCCGCAGCCGCGGCAGGCGGGTTTTGTCAGTCGTCCTCATCTTTTTCAATCAAGTGGGACACCAGGGCACAGAGCACCCCGGCGATGGGGTAGACAATCCAACCCCAGCGCCAGCCCCAGTCGCCGCTGTAATCTCCCACAGCGGCCATAGAACCAAAGCCTACGATCATGTAGATCACAGTAGCGGCGATCATGATAGCTCCGCATACCCAGCTTGCCTTTTTCTTGCGGGCCAGTTCCTCCGGGCTGGGGTTGTGCTGTTTGTTCCAGGCTTCAATATCATATTTCCCCTTACGGAGGGCCGCCCATACCAAGACGGCCACCGCTGCTGCCACCACCGCCAAAAAGCCGGCAACCAATCCCATTTCTGCCCGCTCGCCCCGCTGCTCGGCCCATTCGCCCAGCAGCACCAGCCACAGGGTCCCGATGATGATGCCTGCCACCGGAAGGGCGATCAGAAAGGGGAACCGGTTCAGATAGCGCTCCCGCTCCTCTTTGGTATAGAAATCCTGGATCGTGGGGTATTCCTTCTCAAAGCGGTCATACCGCATCCCGGCCACGATGAGAATGGCAACCGCCACCGCCACGCCGGACAGCAGCACCGCAGGGACGGCAATCTCCGGCGCCCCAAACCAGCCCCGGCAGCCCAACCCAAAGGCCACTGACAAGATAATGAGACCCACCCCAAAGGCCACCCAGTTGGAGAACCAGTTCATGAACCGGTCATAGCCCACGGTGTCGCTATAAAACTTCTGGCTCACATCCTGCCGCAGCAGGGTGTCCAGATCGGTGTGGAACAGGTCGCACAGGATGAGCAGCTTCTCCATCTCCGGGAAGCTGGTGTCCGACTCCCACTTGCTCACCGACTGGCGGGACACCTGGAGGGACTCCGCCAGCCCCTCCTGGGTCATGCCCGCCTGGTCCCGCAAAAATTGCAGATTTGTGCCAAAACTCATGGTCTCTCCCTCCTTCTCAACAGCCCCCAGCATAACAAAACCCAAGCGCAACCGGAACCAATTTGCGGTTGCGTTTGGGTTTTTTCCTGTCAACTTTGGGTTGCGGCCGGGGATTTATCCCTTTTTTGTTCAATGGGACCGGCTACCCAGCATGGCGTTGAGCTCAGCCTGGGTACAGTGGTAGTCCCCGTCCCCGCTGCGGCGGTAGGCCCCCCGGCGCAGGCTGCCCCCGATATACACCGGCAGCTGATCCCGCTCCGCCATGGGGACGGTGACCACCACAATATCGCCCCCATCCACATGGAGGATCTGGATGTCCTCCTCCCGGAGGATGTTGACGCTGACCACCGCCGGGTCGTCCAGGCCGGCGATCAACTCTTCCACCATGCTCTGGGGGTCCAGCAGCCCCTGCACCCGGAGGGTGTGGTCGGGCAGCTCCTCCACCCCCAGCAGGATCACCCCGCCGTAGGAGTTGGCAAAGGCGGAGTAGGTCTCCCAAATGCTGTGGGGCAGGCCGCCGGTGGCCAGCTTGGCCTCCAGCCGGTTGTTCTCCCGATAATGACTGATCTGGGTAAAGTCAAACATGAGCCCGCCCCCTCTCCTTTGCCCCATTATACTGTGGCGGGGGCCCGTTGGCAAGGGGGCATTGTCTCTTACACCCGGATGGCCCCCAGCACCTGCCCGATGGGCTGGTTGATGACCAGGTCGGCCTCCATGTCATAGGGGGTGGGGCTCTTGTTGATGAGGGTCAGCTTGTCCCCCCGGTAGTAGCGTACCAGCCCCGCCGCCGGGTACACCGCCAGGGAGGTGCCCCCGATGATGAGCATATCCGCCCGGGAAATGGACAGCACGGCGGCCTCCATGGTCTCCTGGTCCAGGGCCTCCTCGTAGAGCACCACATCGGGCTTGATGAGCCCCCCGCACACCGGGCAGCGGGGCACCCCCTCCCCCTTCATCATGAAGTCCAGATCGTAGAACTGATGGCACTTGGTACAGTAGTTCCGGTGGACCGAGCCGTGGAGCTCGTAGACGTTGACGCTCCCCGCCGCCTGGTGGAGGCCGTCGATGTTCTGGGTCACCACCGCTTTCAGCTTGCCGGCCTGCTCCAGCTCCGCCAGCTTCAAATGGGCGGCGTTGGGCTTGGCCAGGGGAAAGAGCATCTTGTTGCGGTAAAAGCGATAAAACTCCTCTGTGTTCCGTTCAAAAAAGGTGTGGCTCAAAATGGTCTCCGGGGGATACTGGTACTGCTGGTTGTACAGCCCGTCCACGCTGCGGAAGTCCGGGATGCCGGATTCGGTACTGACCCCGGCGCCGCCGAAAAAGACGATGCGTTCGCTTTCGTCGATCCACTTCTGGAGCTGTTCTAACCGTTGATCCATAACAGGTACCTCCTTGATACGGGCTGATATCGGCATTTGCCCCTACGGTTTCCGGTGACGGCACCAGGTGTGGGGGCAGCAGGCGCAGCCGCCGGAGCCGCAGCCCCGCTTGCCCTTGAGATTCTGGTGGAACCGATAGATCAGGTAGGCCGCCGCCCAGAGGATGAGGGCGGCCACCCCGGCGTAAATGGCATATTTCAGCATAATCTTACCTCAAAAACAGGGAACCAATCTGATAGACCAGGAAGGAACCCAGCCAGGCCGCCCCCAGCTGCCAGGCGATGGAGGCCAGGGTCCAGCGCACCGAGTCCATCTCCTTGCGGATGGTGGACACCGCCGCCACGCAGGGGACGTACAGCAGCACGAACACCAGGAAGGAATAGGCGGCCAGGGGGCTCTGGAAGGTGGAGCCTAGGGCGGCGGCGATGGCCGCCCCGCTGGCGGTGGCCGAAAAGCCGTAGAACATACTCATGGAGGACACCACCATCTCCTTGGCGATGAGGCCGGAGAGGAGGGCCACCGCTGCCTGCCAGGTACCGAAGCCCAGGGGTACAAACACGGGAGACAGGAAGGAACCGATGCTCCCCAGGAAAGAGTATTCGGCGTCGGACACTATTCCGAATACGCCCCCCTCAAAGCCGAAGCTCTGGAGGAACCACAGCAGCACGCTCATGGCCAGGATCAGGGTTCCAGCCTTGATGAGGAAGCCCTTCACCTTCTCCCACACATGGAGGGCGATGTTCTTCAGGGTGGGCAGGCGGTAGGGTGGCAGCTCCAGCACAAAGGCTGCGGGCTCCCCCTTGAACACCAGTTTTTTCAGCAGGATGCCCGAGAGGATGGCAAAGATCAGGCCCAGGAAGTACAGGGAGAACACCACCAGTCCCCCGTACTTGGGGAAGAAAGCGGCGGTGAGGAGGCCGTATACCGGCAGCCGGGCAGAACAGGACATGAAGGGCACCAGCATGATGGTCATCCGCCGGTCCTTCTCGTTTTCCATGGTGCGGGCCCCCATGACGGCGGGAACGGTGCAGCCAAAGCCCATGAGCATAGGAATAAAAGCCTTGCCCGACAGGCCGAACCGCCGCAGCAGCCGGTCCATGATGAAGGCTGCCCGGGCCATGTAGCCCGAGTCCTCCAGGAAGGAGAGGAAGAGGAACAGAATGGCGATCTGGGGCAGGAAGGTAAGTACTCCACCCACCCCGGCGATAACGCCGTCCACCAGCAGGGCCTCCACCCAGGGGGCGGTGCCCGCGGCTGTCAGGCCATCCCGCACCCACTGGGCAAAATAGCCGCCGATGAGGGTGTCCACCCCGTCGGCCAGCATCTGTCCGGGGCCGAAGGTGAGGGCAAACATGGCCAGCATGGTCAGCAGAAACACAGGGATGGCCAGGAATTTATGGGTGACCACGGCGTCAATCCGGTCGGACAGGGTGGGGGTGCCCAGGGGCCTGCCCCGGCGCACACAGCCCGCCACCACCTTCTGAATGAACTGGTACCGGGCGTCGGCAATGAGGGTCTCCCGGTCGCCCAGCTCGTAGGCACTCTCATACTCCCGGCAGATTTCTTCCAGCCGGACCTTGTCCTCCTGCCCCAGACCCAGGGCCTGCTCCACCAGCTGATCCCCTTCGATAAGCTTGATGGAGGCCCAGTGGGCGGGGATATGGGCGGCATAGGCCCTGTCGTGGATGAGCTCGCCCATTTTGTGATGGATCTGGTGGGTAAAGTCGTCGTACAGGTCGTCGGGCTCCACAGTGACCCCCACGTGCATCTGCCGGTGGGCCTCCTCCAGCAGCTCCTGGATGTTTTTGCCCGACCGGGCGGTAATGGGGATGACCGGCACCCCCAGGGCCTTGGACAGGCCCTCCACGTCGATCCTGTCCCCGTGGCGCTCCACCTCGTCCATGAAGTTGAGGGCAATGACCATGGGCCGCTCCAGCTCCAGCAGCTGAGCGGTGAGGTACAGGTTGCGCTCAATATTGGTGGCGTCAATGATGTCGATAATGGCGTCGGGATGCTCCCCCACGATGAAGTCCCGGGCCACAATCTCCTCCATAGAGTAGGGGGAAAGGGAGTAAATGCCGGGCAGATCCACCACGGTGACGCTCTTGCCGTCCACCTCCGCCCGGCCCTCCTTCTTCTCCACCGTCACGCCGGGCCAGTTGCCCACGTACTGGTTGGAACCGGTAAGGGCATTGAACAGGGTGGTCTTGCCGCAGTTGGGGTTGCCCACCAGGGCCAGCTTCATCTGCCGGGTGTCGTGGCTGGCGTAGTCGGGCTCCCCGCCGTGTTCAGCGGCCTCATGGGCGTGGTCGGCGTCCATCCGGCGCAGGGTCTCCTCGTCGGGCAGGTGCTGCACCATGCCCATCCGCTGCTTCCGCACCTGGGCCCGCCGCTCCCCCTCCTGTCCGGTGGCCACCAGGATCTGGGCGGCGTCCTCCTTCCGCAGGGAGAGCTCATAGCCCCGCAGGTTGAGCTCCAGCGGGTCGCCAAAAGGGGCCACTTTGCGCACCATCACCTGGGTGCCGGGGGTGAGGCCCATGTCCACCAGCCGCCGCTTCACCGGCCCCCGGTCGTTGCCCACCCGGAGGATGGTGCCCCACTGGCCGGGGCTCACCTGCTCCAGGGTTATATTGTCCACAGTCTGTTGTTGTTTCATCTTATCCCATCCGATTATATAAGAGTTAAACGCATCTAATTCCCAGCCCATTATACTACGGCCCCATCGGATGGCGCAAGGGAGAAGCCCCGCCATTTTTAACAAAATCCCACTTCTTTTGTGGACATTCCAGGGAAACATCTGCCAAAGACAAAAAGGGAGCGCCGGAGACATGCCCCGGCGCTCTCACAGATTCTGTCTTGTGGAGGTCTTACTCCTCGTGGTCGTGATCCTCACAGCCGCAGCCACAGCCGCAATCGTCCTCGTCCTCGCCGCCACAGCAGCAGTCATCGGACAGGTCCAGAGCAAACTTCTGCTGGCAGCTGGGGCACTGGATCACGCCGGCGTCCAGGATGGACTCGTCGATCACCAGGGTCTCGCCGCAGTTGGGGCACTCGGTCTCAAAAAAGTCGTCGTCCTCGTCGCCGCAGCAGCAGCCGTCCTCCTCGTCGTCCTCGTCCTCATAGACGGCCTTCTCCACGTCGGCCAGATCGTCGGACAGGGCGTCGATTTCCTCGCCCAGAGCCTCGTTGTTCTCCTCCAGGTCCTCGATGGACATGGAGATCTCCTCCAGAATGCCGATCATCACAGAGATCAGCTTGCCCTCCTTGGACTTCTCGGTGTCGATGTTGAGGCCCTCAGCCAGACCTTTCAGGTACGCGACCTTCTCAGAAATCGTCATAATACGCTTCTCCTTTTTGTCAGCAAACCGCTTTTAGCCCTTGCAGCGCTCCAGGTACTCGCCGGTACGGGTGTCGATCTTGATCTTGTCGCCGGGGTTGATGAACAGGGGCACCTTGATTTCGGCGCCGGTCTCCAGGGTGGCGGGCTTGGTCACATTGGTGGCGGTGTCGCCCTTGAAGCCGGGATCGGTCTCGGTGACCTCCAGCTCCACGAAAGTGGGGGGCTCCACGGCGAAGATCTTGCCCTTGTAGGAGTTGATCTTGCACACCATGTTCTCCTTCACGAAGCGGAAGTTGTCCCCCAGCAGCTCGGCGCCGATGGGCACCAGGTCGTAGGTCTCTCCGTCCATGAAGTAGTACAGGTCGCCGTCGTTGTAGCTGTACTCCATGTCCTTGCGCTCCACATAGGCCTGCTCGAACTTGGCGGTGGGGTTGAAGGAGGTCTCGGTCACGCCGCCGGTGATGACATTCTTCATCTTGGTGCGCACAAAAGCGGCGCCCTTGCCGGGCTTGACGTGCTGGAACTCCACCACCTGCATGACCTGACCGTCCATCTCAAAGGTCACGCCGTTACGGAAATCACTGGCAGTAATCGTAGGCATTGGTATTCATCCTCCAAACAGGTATTCAAAAATTCAGCTAAGCTATTTTACCCCATAATCCCTTGTTTTGCAAGGCTTTTTAAAGAATAATAAGCTCCTTGGGCGATTTGGTAAGATTCACCGTGCCGTCCTCGGTATAAATGAGCACATCCTCAATGCGCACGCCGAATTTCCCGGGCAGATAGATGCCGGGCTCGGCAGATACGGCGGCCCCCACCGGCATGGGCGTGGTATCCCGGCTGTTGGCGTTGGGGTCCTCATGGATCTCGATGCCTACGCTGTGGCCGAAGCCATGTCCAAAGTATGCCCCGTAGCCCGCTTCTTCAATCACCTGGGCGGCAGCCTTGTGGATCTCCACGCCGGGCACCCCCGCCTTGGCCTTGGCGATGCCCGCCAGCTGGGCCTGGAGCACCGTATCGTACACCTTGCGCATCTCTTCGGTGGGCTGGCCGATGGCGATGGTACGGGTCATATCGGAGCAGTACCCGCCGTACTTGCAGCCAAAGTCCATGGTGAGGAAGTCCCCTTCCTGCACCTTCCGGTCCCCGGGGATGCCGTGGGGCAGGGAGCCGTTGGGGCCGGACACCACGATGGGGTCAAAGCTCATCTTCTCCGCCCCCAGGCAGAGCATCTCATACTGGAGCCGGGCAGCGATCTCCCGCTCGGTCATGCCGGGCTTGATAAACTTCAGGATGGCGGCAAAGGCCTGGTCGGTAATCTCCTGGGCCCGGGTCATCAGGGCGATCTCCTCGACGTCCTTGGCGGCCCGCAGCTCGGTGACCAGCTTCTGGGCGGGTACCAGGGTGCAGGGCAGAGCCTGGGCGTAACTGTTGTACTGGGCCACCGTCATGTAGCTGTCCTCAAAGCCCAGCTTCCGGATACCCAGCTCCTCCACCGCCTTGAGCACCAGGGGTTTCTGGGCGGCGGAGGCGGAGGTCATGGTGATGTGGGCGTCGGTAACCTGTTTTTCCGCCGACTCGATGTACCGGGAGTCGGTAAAGTAGCGGCACTCCCCTTTGGTGACCACCACGGCGCCCTCGCCGTGAAAGCCAATGGCATAGTATTCGCCGGGCTCGCTGGTGAGCAGCATGGCGTCCAGGCCATACTCCTCCAGCTTGGCGGCGATCTGGTTCAGATGGTTCATTTGAAAGCCTTCCTTTCTCTCTGAAACTGGCCCTACAGTGCCTGTTGATACAGCCTTTTCATGGTTAATGCGTCCTCGGCTTGCGTACCCGCGGATTCGCAGATAAACGTGGGGCTCCAGCCCCGGCGGGCCACCTCGGCCATCAGAGGGGCCGGATCGGGGCCGAACTCCTGCTGGTCAAAGGTCAGGTGCATTTTTTCGCCCCCCTTGGGGGTGAACTGGATCTTGGAAAAGTGGCTGTGGAAGCGGCTGGCCCGCGCCTCTCCCAGCACTTCCTGAATGCGGTCCAGCATCCGTGCGCTGGCCTCCCGGCCCTCCAGCTCCCCCAGGGAGCGGGCGTACAGATGGCCGAAGTCCACGCAAGGGGTGAGCCGCTCGTCCAGAGTGCACAGCTCCAGCACCTCGTCCAGATCCCCCAGTTGGTTGATCTTTCCCATGGTCTCGGGGCAGAGGGTGATGTGGCCGAAGCCGGCGTCGTCGCAGGCGGCCACCACCTCCCGCAGAGACTTCAGCGCGATGGCCTGGGCCTCCCGCCGGGTGCGCTTCATCAGCGCCCCGGAGTGGATCACCACCCGGGAGGCCCCCATCCAGTCCGCCGCCCGGCAGGCGGCGGTGATGTAGCCGATGGTCTTTTGCAGGCTGTCCGGGTCCGGGTTGGCCAGGTTGATGAAGTAAGGGGCGTGGAGGGACAGGGCGATCCCCGCCTCCCTGGCCGCGGCCCCCACCTTGCGGGCGGTGTCCTCCCCCACGTTGACCCCCTTGCCGCACTGGTACTCGTAGCAGTCCAGTCCCAGCTCCGCCAGCCATTTGGGGGCCTCCACAGAGGATTTATAAGGGAAGGAATCGGCGTTGCCCGCCGGTCCGAACATGGCGCTCATAGTGGTTTTGCTCTCCTTTTCGTCAGGAGGCGGAAGGGCCATTCGGCGGCGTACCGCAGGTAGCGCCCCGGGTTGCCCGCCAGCCGGATGGGTTCTACCAGAAGGGTGGTCACCCCCGCCCGGCTGCCGCCGAGAATGTCGGTAAAGATCTGATCCCCCACGATGGCGGTCTGGGCCGGGGTACAGCCCATCTGCTCCATGGCCCTGTAAAAGGAGCCTGGCTTGGGCTTGCCGGCGTGGCCGATGAAGGGGACGCCCAGGGCGTTGGAAAACCGCTCCGGCCGGTCGGGATGCCGGTTATTGGACAGCACAAAGAGGGTGATCCCCTCCCGAGCCAGGGCCTGGCTCCAGGCGCATACCTGGCTGGTGGGCTCAGGCACCCCATAGGGCACCAGCGTGTTGTCCAGGTCGGCCAGCAGCAGCTTGATTCCCCGCCGGGCCAGGGCCGCCGGTTCGATGTCAAAAATACTGTTTCCTGTCCAGTGGGCCGTCAGCATCCCTTCACCTCGTCTATTCTGGATTTTGTCCGCATAGGATTATACACGCTTCTGACTGATTGGACAAGGGGGTAGCTGACCGATGGAGCTGAATTCCAAACTGATCCTTACCGCGCCGCCCGACCGCTGCCGGGAGGCGCTGGCCTTTGGGCTGCCGGTGGCTCACGCCGCCTACCGGATAGGGGGCGGGCCCCACCTGTTCCGGGCCAATATGCCGGTATCCGTCCGGGGCGGCCTGATGGGCCTGGATTGCGCCGGCTTCGACGGACGGGGACAGCCGGATGCCTTCTGCCAGGAGGTCATGGGTGAGTGCGCCGCCCGGGGCTTCACAGGCCTGCTGTGCGACTTTGAGGGGCGGCCCTTCCCCCTGCTGGAGGAGGTGCTCCGCCGGCTGTCCGCCCTGTTCCAGAACCGGGGTTGGCCCATCTACGTCACCGAACCCTACGGCGGCAGCTGCAAAACCGTCCGGGTGCTCATCTCCTCCGCCCTGTCCGGCGGCTCCCTGGCCCAGCGGCTCCAGGAGGCGGCGGAGCGGTACGGGCCGGACCGAGTGGTGCTGGCGGTGGAGCGGGTAGCCGAGGACTTCTACCTCCCCTCCCCCGACGGCCAGGGCAGGCCCCTCACCCGGGATGCCCTCCGCCAGACCATAGAGGAACGCAGCCCTTCAGTCTTTTTCTCCACAGAGCTGTGCGCCCACTACTTCACCTACATGTCCCGGGAAAACGGAGCCCATTTTGTCCTCTTTGACGACGCCGGCTCCATCCGCAAAAAGCTCCAGGTAGCCGCCCGGGCCGGGATTCACCGGGCTGTGCTGGCCTATCCCCAGGTGGACGATCTATTAAAGGACATCCTGGCCTGAACGGAACAAGCCCCGCGCCGGTTGGCGCGGGGCTTGTAAGTTTGTATCAATAATACTTCTTGCGATTCTTCCGGGCGGCCTCAGACTTCTTGCGGCGCTTGACGCTCGGGCTCTCGTAGTGCTCGCGCTTACGAACCTCGGCCAGAACACCAGACTTGGCACAGCTGCGCTTGAAACGCTTCAGCGCATTCTCCAAGGACTCGCCGTCCTTCACATGGACTTCCGACATTGACTTCCCCTCCCTCCGAAGCGGCGGGATCCCACCGCCAAAGGGCCACATAGATATGGCTTTAACAGAATCATTGTATTCCATCTACACGCAAATGTCAAGAGCCATTTTGGCTGGCCGTCATTCCACCACAGCCGGCGTGGGTTCCCCTTCCCCGGTACCCACAACGCCCGGCGTGGTTTCACCGCCGCCGACGGCTACACCGGGCGTCGTCGTGGGGGGTGGGGTGAGGCTGGGGGTGGGCTCAGGCTCGGGCGACGCGCTGGAGCTGGGCGTGGGCGTGGCCACCTCACCGCCGCTGCCGCTGGGAGAGGGCGGCGGCGAGGTGGACTCTTCCGGAGGCACCGTGGGCCAGGTCGTCGGGTCCTCGGGATTAAATCCAGGCCACTGCTCCTCTGTGGGCCAGGTGGCCGGGTCCTCCGAGTTAAAGGTATTGGGATCATAGACCTCGGGCTCCACCGGCTCCGGCGCGGAGGTGTGAACCGTACACTTGCCCAGGGCCTCCAGGTACTGTTTGGAGTACACGGTATCGCTGGTGGACCCGGTGACAACGCCGATGGAGATGACGGTCCCCTTTTCGATGCCCAGCTCCTCGTTGGCCTCGGTGGGGCAGTACTCCCCAGCCAGGTGGTACAGGCCCTCCACAGCCTCCCCGTTGGCGTCCAGCACCGGGCACTCAGTGCAGACATCCACCATTACGTGGCTGCCGCAGCTCTCCACCGGGGCATCCTCCTGGAAGAGGTACATCTGGATCACCCGATTGCCCCGGGGATCGCTGGCACAGGCGGAGGTGGCCTTCTGGCCGCTGTCCATACAGATATTCACCGACACCAGCCCGCTGGCCTGGGTGAAGTCCTTGTTCTCCAGGCCCTCGTGGACCTGTCTCATCACCTTCTGCCACATGACGGCGGCGGGGTTATCGCTGGCATAGATCCGCTCAGGGGTGGGGTAACCCACCCACACGGCGGCGGTATAATAGGGGGTGTAGCCTACAAACCACCGGTCGTTATTGGCGCTGGTGGAGCCGGTCTTGCCGGCCACCGTCATGCCGGAGATCCGGGCGGCGGTACCGGTACCGCTGGACACCACGTCCTTGAGCATGTCGTTGATATACCAGGTGGTCTTGGTGGAGAGAATCACTTCCTCCTCAACGTCAGTGTTGTCCAGGAGCACCTTATCCACTCCATCCACCTCTTGGGTCACCTTGGTGTAGGTGCGGGGCTCGATATACACCCCGTCCCGGGGGAACACGGAGTAGGCCGCCGCCATATCCATGACGCTGACGCCGTGGGTCAGACCGCCCAGGGCCAGCTGGCTGGAGCCGTAGTCGTTCTTGACCTCGCCGTTGGACAGGTAGCCGTCCTCCAGATCAATATGATATTTCTCCTCCATAAAGCTGAAGGAGGTCTCCGCCCCGATCTCCTCCAGGATGCGCACCGCCACCGGGTTGGAGGAAACCTTCAGGGCCTCGGCCACGGTGATGTCGCCCCGGTAGGTCTGGGGATTGTTCAAGGGCCAGTTGGAGCCGTTGAGCACCCGCACCGGCTCGTCGGCGTACACCGAGGCAGGGGTGATCATCCCCAGCTCCAGAGCCACCGAGTACACCGCCAACGGCTTAATGGAGGAGCCGGGCTGGCGGACGGTGCCGCTGGCCATGTTGAGCACCCGGTTAGCAGTTTTTTCACCCAGCGCCCCCGCCAGACCCACCACGTTGCCCTGGGGATCAATGATGACGATGGAGGACTGGATATCCTGTCCCTTGCTGGAGGTGAGCTGCAAGTTGCCGCTGTCGTAGTACACCGACTCCACAATGTCCTGGATGCGGGTATCCACGCAGGCGTAGATTTTCAAGCCGCCGGAGTACACCATGTTCTCCGCCAGCTGTTTGGAGTAGCCGTACTCCTCCACCAGATCGTTGATCACATCGGTGATGACCTGCTCGTCATACCAGTTGTAAATCGTGGTGGGCTTGACCTCGTCCTGCTCCCGGACAAAGTGGAGCTCCTCGGCCACGGCGGCGTCGTACTCCGCCTGGGTGATCATACCCTGATCCAGCATCTGCCACAGCACCAGCTCCTGCCGGGCCTTGTTCCGCTCCCGGCCGGTGGTCACCTCGCCGGTCTTGGTGTTGGTGACCCGCACGGTGGAGTTGGGGCCGTACAGGGTGGGGTTGTTGGTGATGCTGATGAGGCTGGCGCACTCGGCCAGGCTCAGATCGGACACGCTCTTGCCGAAATAGTTCTCGGCGGCGGTGGCCACGCCGTAGCAGTTATCCCCCAGATAGATCAGGTTGAGATACCACTCCATGATCTGGTTCTTGGAATAGGTGGCGTCAAAGTCCAGGGCGGTAAAGATCTCCAAAATCTTCCGCTTTACGGTGACGTCGTCATACTGGGTGGCGTTTTTGATGAGCTGCTGGGTGATGGTGGAGCCGCCCTGGATATTCTGCCCGGTGAACATGAGCAGCACGCCGTTAAGGGTGCGCTTCCAATCCACCCCGTGGTGGGTGAGGAACCGCTCGTCCTCGATGGCGATGGTGGCGTTGACCAGGTTCTCGGGGATCTGGTCATAGGTCACCAGTTCCCGGTTCTCCACTCCGTGGAGGGAAAGATGTTCCACGTATTCTCCCGTGTCCGGGTCCATATAGTAGATGGTGCTGGTCAGGTTCATGTCGAAGTTGGCCTCCAGATGGGACTGGGGCAGGATGACCGTCTTGATGTAGGCCATGGCAAAGCACGCCAGGATAATGCCGGTGATCAGCATGACCAGCAGGAGCGTCCCAAGCACCTTACCGGTGATGGCCAGGACGTGGAGCGCCGGGTTGCGCCGCCGCTCTCGCTCCGGTCTGGGATTCTGATTGGATCTCTCCGCCAAAAAAGACACCTCCGTGATGATACGCGCATCGGTACGGGTATGGCCCGCAATGCAGTCTATAAAGAACCGATCATATTATATCACGTTCTGCCCCCTTGTCTACCCCGTTTTCCCCTGTCTTTTCCGCGGGAAAGGCCGGTTTTAAAATTTTGACCCTGTGGCTCTTGCATTTTGTCCGTACTCGGGCTACAATAGAGACGAAGAAACGGAAGGTATGGTGCCCGATATGAGCGAAGAATTTGGCCCCGATTTTATCACCGTCACCGACGAGGACGGCAACGAATTTGAATTGGAGCACATCGACACCCTGGAGTTCAACGGCCAGACCTACATGGCCTTCTTCCCCGCCATCCAGGGGGAGGAAAAGGACGACGGCGTAGAAGAGCTGGACTTGGACGACGAAGAAAGCGGCCTGATCATCCTGAAGGTGGTGGAGGCCGACGGCGAGGAGCAGCTGTCCACCCTGGACAGCGACGAGGAGCTGGAGCTGGTCTACCAGCAGTTTATGGAAGCTCTGTTTGCCGACGAAGAGGACGGCAACTGAATGAGGAACGGATTCCTGCTCGGTGCGTGATGGGTCTTATTTAAACCCACATCTCTAAAACGGGACGCCCCCTCATGGCGTGGACTGCAGGCCTCCCGGCGCCCCTTGAGGGACGGCTGGAAGTTGGAAGCAACGAACCGTCATGGAGGCGACCCACCCTGCCATCTCGTGCAGGTTTTAAATGGATCCGCACGGCCAGAGCGGGGCCCCCACGAAACCATGGTTTCGTGGGGTTTCTTTTTTTCTAATTGCAAACAAAGTGTAAATCCGGGTTTTATGCTTGAAAACGCCCCGGCTTTCCTGTATAATACGAATTTGTCTATATGATGGAGACTTCTCCATCCCCGCCGCGGCTGCCGCGGCAGGAACATTGACGAGAGGACTGAAACGACACATGAGCGCATCCAGAGAAAAAAAGCAGCGCCGGGGAGAGCCTAGCCAGGCCCTGACCCAGAAGCAGCGGGCCCAGCAGAAAGAGCAGCAGGCCGCCAAGCAGAAGGCGGTGCTGTACACCGCCATCGGCGTGGTGGTGGCCATTCTGGTGGTCATCCTGCTGGTGTGGGACTCCGGCATCTTCCAGCGGGGCGCCACCGCCCTTACCGTGGACGGCCAGCAGTACAGCGTCAACGACGTGAGCTTCTACTACCACACCGCTATGAACACCGCCTACTCCGAGAGCTACGGCACTGCCTTTGACGCCTCCCAGGACCTGCGGGAGCAGTATGTGGACGAGGAGCAGACCCAGAGCTATCACGACTACTTCATGGAGCAGGCTGTCCAGGAGCTGACAAAAGTCACCGCCCTGGAGCGGGCCGCCAATGAGGCCGGCTACACCCTGTCCGAGGAGGACGAGGCCACCCTGGAGCAGGATCTGGCCAACCTGAAGAGCTACGCCGACCAGAACTACAACGGCTTCTCCGTCTACCTGAGGAATGCCTATGGCAAGTATATGACCGAGAGCGCCTTTGAGGCCTGCGTCCGCCGGGACACCCTGGTCAACGCCTATGAGCAGTCGTACTCCGACGGCCTGGACGTCACCGACGAGCAGATCCAAGCCTACTACGACGAGCACAAGGACGATCTGGACAGCTTTACCTTCCGCTCCATCCTCATCGACGGCACCGCCCCCAGCAGCACCGATGAGGAGGGCAACACCGTGGAGCCCACGGAGGCCGAGTCCGCCGCCGCCATGCAGACCGCCAAGGCCAAGGCCGACGAGTTCGCCGCCGCCGTGGAGGCGGCTGAGGACAAGGACGCCGCCTTTGCCGAGCTGGCTCCCGACTACGTCTCCGAAACCAGCAAGGAGAGCTATGAGAACGATCCCGACTACTCCCTGAATACCGGCCTGTCCGGCTCCAGCGTGGGCCTGCGCTCCTATGGCGAGTGGATGCTGGACGCCAGCCGGACCGCCGGCGACGTGGGCGTGGTGGAGTACTCCTCCGGCTACTATGTGGTCCTCTTCCTGGACCGCTACCTGGACCAGACTCCCACCGCCGACGTGCGGCACATCCTCATCAAGGCCGAGCTGGACCAGGAGGACAACTTCTCCACTTCCGACGTGGACGAGTCCACCATCCCCTCCGACGCCTCCATGGATGCCGCCAAGGCGGAGGCCGAGGACCTGCTGGCCCAGTGGGAGGCCGGCGACAAGACCGCCGAGTCCTTTGGCGCTCTGGCCGAGCAGTACTCCGATGACACCGGCTCCAACGCCAACGGCGGTCTGTACGAGGCCGTGGTCCCCGGCGAAATGGTGGACAGCTTCAACGACTGGGTCTTTGCCGAGGGCCGGAAGGCCGGCGACACCGGTCTGGTGGAGAACACCAACACCAACCAGTACGGCTGGCATGTGATCTACTACCAGGGGGACAACGACCCCGAGTGGAAAATCACCGCTGACGACGCCCTGCGGACGGAGGAGACCGACACCTGGCTCTCCGGCCTCACCGATGGCCTGGAGGTCACCCAGGGCGACGGCGTCAAGTACGTCAACGCTTAAAAACCCAACAGACATACGCGGACGGGGCAGGGCTCCGTCCGCGTTTTTACAGGAGGCGCTATGGACGAAAAATTTCTGCGGACGGAGATGCTGCTGGGGCCGGAAGCCATGGAAAAGCTGGCTGCCAGCCATGTGGCGGTATTTGGCCTGGGGGGCGTGGGCAGCTGGTGCGCCGAGGCTCTGGCCCGGTCGGGAGTGGGAGCCCTCACCCTCATCGACCACGACGAGGTGGGGCTCACCAATCTGAACCGTCAGGTGGAAGCCACCCTGTCCACCCTGGGCAAGCCCAAGGCCCTGGCCATGGCGGAGCGGATCGCTGACATCAACCCGGGCTGCAAGCTCACCGTCCGGGCGGAAAAGTACGAGGCGGAGCACCGGGAGTCCTTTTTTGCTGTCCGGTACGACTATATTGTGGACTGCATCGACCTGGTATCCTGCAAGCTGGATCTGATTGAAACCGCCCTCACCCGGGGCGTCCCCATCCTCTCCGCCCTGGGCACCGGCAACAAGCTGGACCCCGGCCAGTTCCGCATCGGGGACATCTCCAAAACCGAGGGCTGTCCCCTGGCCCGGGTGGTGCGCAAGGAGCTGCGGGCCAGAGGCATCCACCACCACCGGGTGCTGTGGTCCCCGGAGGAGCCCAAGGCGGCCGCACAGCACGAGGCCCCCCCTCCCGGCCGCCGTTCGGTGCCCGGCAGCGTGGCCTGGGTGCCCCCGGTGGCCGGGCTGATGATGGCAGGGGACGTGATCTGTGCCCTTACCGACACCCAGAGATAGCGCATAAAACACGCCCCCCGCTGGCACACTAAGGCCGACGGGGGGCGTGTTGTTTGAAAGAAAAAACGTGGAAACTCCTGCGGCCCGCCCTGGCGGGGGCGGCGGCAGGACTGGTCAACGGCTTTTTCGGGGGCGGCGGCGGCATGGTGCTGGTGCCCCTGCTGGCGGGCTGGTGCGGCCTGGGCCAGCGGAAGGCTTTCGCCACCTCGGTGGCCATTATTCTGCCCCTGTGCGTCCTCTCCGCCGTCATCTACCTGTTCCGGGGCGGGATGGACTTTGCCGCGGCCCTGCCCTACCTGGCCGGGGGACTGTTGGGCGGGCTGCTGGGAGGCCGGCTGTTCAAGGGACTGAATATGACCTGGCTCCGCCGGGGGTTCGCCCTGCTCATCCTCTACGGCGGCGTGCGGGCTCTGTTGGGATGACCGGCTGGCTGTTTCCCCTGCTGGCCGGGGCCGCCACCGGCATCCTGTCCGGCTTCGGGGTGGGCGGCGGCACCTTGCTGCTCATTTACCTCACCGCCTTTGCCGGCCTGCCCCAGCAGGAGGCCCAGGGCATCAACCTGCTCTACTTCCTCCCCGCCGCTGGGGCCGCCCTCCCCGCCCACCTGAAAAACGGCTATGTGGAAAAATCCGTCCTCCTGCCCGCCATCCTGGCCGGGCTGGCCGCCGCGTCCCTGGCCGCCTGGGCCGCCACCGGCCTGGACACCGGCCTGCTGCGGCGGTTTTTCGGTGGGTTCCTTATCCTGATTGGCCTGCGGGAACTGTTTGCCCGTCCAAAAGAGTCTTGAGGGCGGCATAGACCTCCCCGGCGCCGCCGTCGCCGCTCCCCACCAAATAGGTGGTCTCCCCTGCCCGTACCAGCAGCCAGGGTCCGGTGCGGGGGTCCAGGCAGGCGGTGAGGGTACCGTACTGATCGCTCCGCCAGCGGCCCTTGTCCACCGTGTCCATGGCGGTGCCCGCCACCCGGCGGATATCCGGCAGCTCCTCCAGCAGCTCCACCGATTGGATGTCCTCCAAGGAAATCTCATAGCGGGTGGAGGCGTGACCAGCCACCAGGGCGGTGTCCGTCAGGGTGAGGGTCACCGGGGCCCGCTCCTCTCCCATCAGCCATACCCCCGCCAGGGGCATGAGCAGCAACAGGGCGGCGGTGAGGAACATGATGACCTTACCCGCCGGCCTGGCCAGGTTGACGGTGGCGTTGAGCCCCACCCGGGCATTGACCATCAGATGGCTGTCGTCAGGATCATAGTAGAACATGCCCCACAGCCACTTGTCGTCCTCATCCACATAGAAGTCCCGGCCGCTGCCGGCGGTGAGCTTCTCCTGGAGCTTCCGCAGCCGGAACTCCAGGCCCACCATGGAGGCCACCAGCGCCGCAGACAGGAGCAGGGTCAGGATCAGGCCCAGGATGGGCCGGTCAAAGCTCAGCAGCATGGCCCAGCTGAGCAGCGCCATGAACCAGACCCCCCACACCCAGCACCGCCGCCAGGCCCGGCGGCGCAGCCGGGTGAGGGCGGCGGTGAGATCCTCGTCTTCGTCCACCACCTCCGCCTTCCGGCGGAACGCCCAGCGGTAGCACACCCAGAACAGGGCCACGCAGGCCGGGCCGACCAGCAGCGCCAGCCCCTCCGTGACGTCTCCTCCGCCCAGGGCCCACCAGACGGGCAGGGCGCTCACCACCAGGGCCAGCACAAAGGTGGCCGGAGACGCCTTCTTTTCCGGCTGGGCTGCCATGGTCAGGTCGGCCACCGCCTGCCGCCGGGTGCTGCTCCACCCCCGCTCCCGCTTCAGAGCCTTCAGGGCCTTATTACACTTGACGTAAGGCGCCACGGGCAGCACAATGCACAGGTCCACCCAGACAAGCCAAATGGTCATCATCACGCCAAAGGACACCGGCAGGAACATCAGTACCGCAGCCAGAACCAGCAGGGCCAGGCAGGCCCAGCCCAGCTCCCGCTTGAACCGGGCCAGCAGAGCCAGAATGTCCGGATGTCTGTGCTCAGCATAGGGAAAGGTCACCCCCACGGCGATGTTCTTTTTGAATTTGGCCTCATTTTTCAGGAAGAAATACATCAGAGGCACCAGCCAGATGACGCTGACCCACAAAATGACCTTCCAGATCATACGCTCCCCTCCTCATCGTACAGCCTGGCGCACAGCGCCAGGGCCTCCTCCTTATCCAGCCCCGCCAGCCGCAGCTCGGACAGGCTTACCCGCAGCGCCCGCAAGGTTGCCTCCCCCGGCCCGCCCCTCTGTCCGGGGCACACCACCGTGCCGCTGCGCCGGTCGGTCCGGATATAGCCCTCCTGCTTGAGCTGCTGGTAGGCCTTGCTCACCGTCATGGTGTTGACCCCGCTCTCCTCCGCCAAGGCCCGGACAGTGGGCAGCCGCTGGCCGGGGGCCAGCCGCCCGCCGGCGATGCCCACCACGATCTGGTCCCGGATCTGCTGGTAGATAGGGATATCACTTCCAAAGTCCAGATGGAGCAGCACAGCCATCACCTCCTTGTATTGTTTGTATTATTTATTATAATACAGCACGCACAAAAAAGCAAGACCGGAAATTGCATTTTCCGGCCCCGCCTTTTCAGCCCCTGGCCCGCTTAAAGGTCAGATACCCCTCCAGGATGAGGGTAGCCGCCACGGCGTCCACGGTTTTTTTATGGTTCTTCATCTTCTTGCCCGAGGCGTGGAGGATGTTGTGGGCCTCCACGGTGGTGCGCCGCTCGTCCCACAGTACCGGACGCAGGCCGCAGGCCGCCTCCACCTGGGCGGCAAAGGCTTTGTACAGCTCCGCTCGGGGGCCCTCGGTGCCGTCCATGTTCCGGGGAAAGCCCATCACCAGTTCTTCCACCTGGTGCTCCTCCACCAGCCGGGCCAGCTCTGCCGCCACCACCTCCGGCTTGCGGCTGTGGATGACGGTGGTATATCCCGCCAGCAGACCGGTGGGGTCGGAAACGGCCACCCCCGTCCGGGCGTCGCCGTAGTCAATGGCCATAATGCGCAATCTGATCCCTCCTTTGGGTACACTATACCGAAAAAAAGGAGAAAAAACAAGAGGAAAGCCCTTGACTTCCATTACATGCTGTGGTATAGTTCAATCACCTATGAAAAAGGGCTCTTTTTTTGTGCGCATTTTTACGGTGTGATGACGCGCGAAACCCTTTCCTCCGCGCGAGACATAGGGAGGCAAATGTGCCGAATCCCTCACCGTGACGATGTTGCGCGCGCGTTTTCACGCGGACTCGTTGCTGGATTCGGCCTGCGGCCGCGTCCAGCTTTTTTGTTGCCCGCGGTCAAACAATGAAGGAGGTGCCGAACATGGCGAAGGCCGGCAACCGGGTGAAGATCACCCTGCGCTGCTCCGAGTGCAAGCAGCGGAACTATAACACCAACAAGAACAAGAAGAACACTCCCGACCGTCTGGAATTGAAGAAGTACTGCCCCTTCTGCAGAAAGCACACGGTCCACAACGAGACCAAGTAATGAGTGCTGCATTAGGCTCAGAAGAAAGAAGGGTTGAACGGAATGTCTGATAACGAGAAGCTCGAGCAGACCAAGCCCGCCAAGGCGGACAAGAAGAAGGATGCCGCCAAGGCCGACAAGAAGCCCGGCTTCTTCGCCCGCACCGGCAAGTGGTTCAAGGAACTCAAGAGCGAGCTGAAGAAGGTCCAGTGGCCCACCAGAAAACAGACCATCAACAACACCGTGATCGTCATCCTCTGCTGCATCGTCGTTGGGATCTGCATCTGTGTGTTCGACGCCCTCGCCGGCTCCGTGATCCGCGCCCTGTTGGACCTGTTTGGCAAGGGTTAAGGTGTAGCAAATGGCTGATAACGCGAAATGGTATGTGGTCCATACCTATTCCGGCTATGAGAACACCGTGGCCGCCAGCATTGAGAAAGCAGTGGAAAACCGCGGCCTGCGGGAACTGATCCACGAGGTCAGCATCCCCCTGGAGACCGTCACCGAGATTACGGACAACGGCCCCAAGACTGTGGAGCGCAAGGTTTTCCCCGGCTACGTTCTGGTCAAGATGGTTTTGACCGATGAGACCTGGCACCTGGTGCGCAACGTGCGCGGCGTCACCGGGTTCGTGGGCTCGGGCAACAAGCCCATCCCCCTCACCGACGAGGAGATCGCCGCCCTGGGCGTGGAAAAGCGCGAGGTGGTGGTCAACTACCAGGTGGGCGACAACGTCAAGATCATCAACGGCGCCCTGGAATCCTTCCTGGGTACCGTGGAGGAGATCGACCTGGATCGCAGCAAGGTCCGGGTGGTGGTCTCCATGTTTGGCCGCGAGACCCCTGTGGAGCTGGAGCTGGACGAAATCGAGCCAGTGGAATAAGCTCCGGGCCCCGGCCCCATTCCCCCGCACGTGGGAGGGACTGCAAAGCAGTTCCGCTTCCAACCACATTTATCGTAGGAGGTGCTGTTTCAAATGGCACAGAAAATTACTGGTTATGTGAAACTTCAGATCCCCGCGGGCAAGGCGACTCCCGCCCCCCCTGTGGGTCCCGCCCTTGGTCAGCACGGCATCAACATCGCCGCCTTTACCAAGGAGTTTAACGAGCGCACCAAGAACGACGTGGGCCTGATCATCCCCGTGGTGATCACCGTCTACGCCGACCGTTCCTTCACCTTCATCACCAAGACCCCTCCCGCCGCCGTCCTCATCAAGAAGGCCTGCAACATCGAGTCCGGCTCCGGCGTGCCCAACAAG
>CASEOA010000034.1 GCA_949289455.1 uncultured Eubacteriales bacterium | reverse complement strand
TCCCCCATCGGCCGCACTCCCCGGTCCAACCCGGCCACCTACACCGGACTGTTCAACGACATCCGGGACCTGTTTGCCTCCACCCCTGACGCCAAGGCCAGGGGCTATGGCCCCGGCCGGTTCTCCTTCAACGTCCGGGGCGGACGGTGCGAGGCCTGCTCCGGCGACGGCCTCATCAAGATCGAGATGCACTTCCTCCCCGACATCTATGTGCCCTGCGAGGTGTGCAAGGGCAAGCGGTACAACCGGGAGACTCTGGAGGTGCGCTACAAGGGCAAGAACATCTACGAGGTGCTGGACATGACGGTGGAGGAGGCCCTCCCCTTCTTCGAGCACCTGCCCAAGCTGTACAACAAGCTGCAAACCCTGTACGAGGTGGGCCTGAGTTATGTAAAGCTGGGGCAACCCTCCACCGAGCTGTCCGGCGGCGAGGCCCAGCGGGTGAAGCTGGCCACCGAGCTGGCCAAGCGCTCCACCGGCAAGACCATCTATATCCTGGACGAGCCCACCACCGGCCTGCACACCGCCGACGTGCACAAGCTCATCGAGGTGCTGCAAAAGCTGGTGGAGGCGGGAAACACAGTGGTGGTCATCGAGCACAACCTGGATGTCATCAAGACCGCCGACCACCTCATCGACCTGGGCCCCGAGGGGGGCTCCGGCGGCGGCACCATCGTGGCCGCCGGTACCCCGGAAGAGGTGGCCGCCTGCCCGGCGAGCTACACCGGCCAGTACCTGAAACGGATGCTGGAGCGGAACCAGGGGTGAGCTATGAAATAAGGGGCTGCCACGAAGCATGGCAGCCCCTCTCGTTTACCTCTTTTTCCGTCCGCTGACGGTCTCCAGCTCTATCCGCCACACAGAGGTGCGGGACAAATGGGTCTCGATGACCTCCTCCACCCGGTCCGGGGCGTCGGGGGCGTAACGGCGGCAGATGGCCCGCAGGGCCTCCCGCATCTCCGCCGGGTCGGTGACCTCCGCCGCTCTGCCCCGGGCCACGGCGCTGGTGAACAGGGTTTCGTATGCCTCCTGCACCACCCGCTGGTCCCCCACGGCAGCCAGGCACACCTGGGGCCTGGCCCGCAGGCAGTCCAGCTTCTCCCCGGCCAGGCGGCTGTGGAAGTACACCGTCTGCCCCACCAGCACGCCGTTGATGGGCACGCAATAGGGCAGGCCCGCCCCGTCGGTCATGGCCAGCACCTGATAGGGGCTGGCGTTCAGGGCCTCCAGCCCCAGGGTATTGTTTTCATCCCGTTTCATATCCATCCTCCTGACAAAATGGGGCCCGCCGACGGCGGGCCCCAGATTTATTTGATGCGCAGTACGGTGGCCTTGGCCAGAGAGATCTCCATCTGGCTCCGGTCGCCGCCGCTATTGTTGGCGGTGTAGGTCAGCTGGCTCACCCCGTCCTTCCGGTGGGCCGCCAGCCCGCAGCAGGACAGGTAGACCAGCCGGCTCCGAAGGAAGTCATCGTCCTCTATGGCGGCCCGCTCCTTCTCCCGGAGCACCCCGTAGGTCACTCCGTCGGTCATGGCGGTCTGCCAGGAGAAGTCGGGGTCCTTCCCGCTGTCGGAGTAGCCCAGGGCCCGCAGCAGGAAGGTCATATACTCCTCCGCCGAGATGGTGGCGTTGGGCGAGAAGTACATGGTGCCGTCGGCGGCAACACCGGTGCCGGTGGTGTACCCCTTTTCAAAGGCGTAGGCCACATACCGCTCCGCCCAGGCAGGCACGTCTGCGAAGGGATTGGGGGCCGTGCTCTGGAGGGCGGCCCGCTCCTCCCCCAGCAGGCGGATAAACATGACCAGCCCTTCGATACGCATGGAGGTGCGCTCCAGCTCATAGCCCGAGCCGTAGGACACCCCTGTGCCCTGGAGCAGACCCATCTCCGCCAGGGCGTCTGCCATGGCGTTGTAGTCCACCCCGCTGCCTCCGGTGACGGTGTATTCCCCCTCCAGGGCCAGTACCGCCGTGTCTGAGGTGACGGTGAGCCGCAGGGTGGTATTCTCCCCCGCCAGCACCTGGTGGTAGGCGGGGAGCAGAGTTCCGGCGGCCAGGGTCTGGCCCGCCGTGGCGTCGATCACTGCGCTGCCGGTATAGGCGGTCTGCACGTCTCCCGCCAGCAGCATGGCCCCCGAGCCGGAGGAAAGCAGCACCGTGTCCCCCTTTTTGTACCGGGCTTCCAGCAGCCCGGCGGTACCTCCCCCTGTCTGGCTGCCCGCCTGGGCCAGATAGGTCTGGTGCTTCTGGTCCAGACTGGAAAGGGCGGAATCATAGGCGGGCTGGGTCAGATCCTCCACCCGGTCCTCTGCCTGGCTCAGGGCCTGCTGGGTGAAGGTACCGGTGAGATAGCTTTTGGACACCAGGGACTGGTCGGCGGCCACCACCGCCCCGGCCCCCATCAGGATAGCTCCGGCCAAAACGAAAACTGCCGCTTTTTTCATGCTTCCTCCGAGATCATATAGCTCAGCGCCAACAAACTGTCGGCGAAATGTACGTTTTCGATGACTACGCCGGGCTCCTTCAGGTTGAGCTCGGTGTTGGTGAAGTTCCAGATCCCCTTTACCCCGGCCCGTACCAACCGGGCGGCGATGGGGTTGGCCACCCCCCGGGGCACCGTCAGTACCCCGATGCTGGCGGGATGGGCGGCCAGGTATTCCTCCAGCTTGTCCACGTGGTACACCGGCACCCCGGAGCGCTCCTGGCCCACCACGTCGGGGGACACGTCAAAGGCCGCCGCCAGCGCCACGCCGGAGCGGTCAAAGTGGAAGTTCTCCATCAGGGCCCGGCCCAGGTTGCCTGCTCCCAGAATGATGGCGGTATGGCCCTTGTTCATGCCCAGGATGTCAGCGATCTCCCCCCGCAGGCTGTCCACGTTGTAGCCGTAGCCCTGCTGGCCGAACTCCCCGAAGCAGGACAGATCCTGCCGGATCTGGGAGGCAGTGAGCCCCATGGATTTACCCAGGGCGCTGGAGGAGATGCGCTCCACGCCGGTGAGGTGGAGATCCGTCAGGTGCCGGAAATACCGGGGCAGCCGGCGGATCACCGCACTGGACACCTTTTGTTTTTTCATATCCATCACCCTCGTTTCAGAGGTAGTAGTTTTAAAACGCTACTTTGTAGTTTACTCTAAACCCGGGAATATGTCAACGCCCGGCGGCCATTTCCGCCGCACCTTCCCCCTGCCGCCGGCATAGGCTGGACGGAAAGGAGGAATGCGTTTTGGCCTCATATGGAACCATTTTGACCCGGGTCTACACCTCCCGGGCCCAGATCCCGGTGGCGGGGGCCACAGTGGCCTTCACCCAACGGGGACAGGACGGCCGCCACACCCTGCTGGCGGTACGCACCACCGATCAGAATGGCCGCACTGCCCAGGTTCAGGTGCCCACCCCCGACCTGGCGGCCAGCGAGTTCCCCGGCACTCTGGCCCCCTTCGCGGTGTGCGACGTATGGGTGGAGGCCCCCGGCTACGCCCTGCTGCTGGTGGAGGATGTGCAGGTCTTTCCCGACACCCAGACCCTCCAGCTCCTCCCCCTGGTGCCTCTCCAGGAGCAGGAGGACAACACCCTGCCGGACGCGCCGGTGGTCATCCCGCCCCAGAATTTGTAAAGGAGGCCCCCTATGCCGGAATCTCTGCCCATCACGCCCTACGTTCCCCAGTATATCACCGTCCACTTGGGTTCTCCCGGCTCCAACGCCGAAAATGTGACGGTGTCCTTCCCCGATTATGTGAAAAACGTGGCCTCCAGCGAGATCTATCCCACCTGGAAGCCCGCCGCCCTCCGGGCCAATATCCTGGCCATCATCTCCTTTGCCCTCAACCGGGTGTACACCGAGTTCTATCCCAGCCGGGGGTACCCCTTCAACATCACCTCCTCCACCGCCTATGACCAGAAGTTCATCAAGAGCCGCAACATCTTTGAGAACATCAGCCAGCTGGTGGATGAGCTTTTCAACACCTACATACGGCGGATTGGGTTCGTGGAGCCTCTGGCTGCCAAGTTCTGCAACGGCACCACCGTCACCTGCGACGGCCTGTCCCAGTGGG
>CASEOA010000033.1 GCA_949289455.1 uncultured Eubacteriales bacterium | reverse complement strand
GGCATGACGCCCACCTTCCGGTCGAACTCCTTGCCGTCCTTCAGGAACACCACGGTGGGGATGCTCATGACCCCAAAGCGCCGGGCCAGGTCGGGCTCGTCGTCCACGTTGACCTTGCCCACCAGGGCCTTGCCCTCGTACTTGCCCGCCAGGTCCTCCATGACGGGGGCCAGCATCTTGCAGGGGCCGCACCAGGAGGCCCAGAAATCCACCATGGAGATGCCGTTGGAGACCGCCTTGTCAAAGGCGCTGTTGGTGAGATGAATGATAGACATACAAAACTTCCTTTCTGTTTATCCGTTTTTATTTATGATTTGATCTACATATTCCGCTGCCCGGAGGCCGGCCACCAGGCCCTCTCCCACGGCCTTGGACACCTGGAGAGGCAGCCCGGCGCAGTCCCCGGCAGCGAACACCCCGGGGATGCTGGTGGCCATGTTCCGGTCCACCTGGATGTAGCCCCCCTCCAGCGCTAAGCCGGGCAGCAGGTCCGCCGGGGCCATGGAGGGCCGGAGGATGAACACCCCTTCGCAGGGGATGGTTACGCTGCCCGCCCGCAGGCCGGTGACGGCCTGTTCTCCCAGGATCTCCGGCCTGGGGGCCTTGACGAAGGGGATGTCGGGCCGCAGGTGCTCCGGGGCCTTGTCGCTGACATAGGTGACTCTGCACCCCAACTCCTGGAGGTAGTTTGCCTCCTGGGGGGCGTCGGCGGCCTTGCCGATGACGGCCACCTCCTTGCCCCGGTAGAGCATCCCGTCGCAGGTGGCGCAGTAGCTCACACCCCGGCCCAGGAAGGTCTCCTCCCCGGGGTACTTGTTGGCCCGCACCACTCCGGTGGCCAGGACGATGGCTCTGGCCTGCTCCACATCGGAGCCGATGCTGAGATAGAATGTGTCGCCCATGGGCATGATATTCAGGACCCGGCCCTCTTTTTCCTCCGTCCCGGCCTCCGCCGCGTGGGCGTGGAACCGGTCCAGCAGCTCCTGGCCGGTAATCCCCCAGAAGCCCAGGTAGTTGTCGATCTGAGGGGTTTTGTAGAGGGCGTTGTCCCGACGGTCGCCGCTGACTACCAGCACCGATTTGCCCCTGGCTCTGGCCTGGACGGCGGCGGACAGCCCGGCGGGACCGCCGCCGATCACTGCGATGTCGTACAATGGTATTCCTCCTCACATTCTCCGAAGAGGGCGGCCACCACGGCGGCTGCCCTGGGGTCGGAGACCTCATAGTAGACCTCGTTGCCCGACCGGGCCGCCTTCACGATGCCGGCGGCCTTCAGACGCATCAGGTGCTGAGAGATGCAGGACTGGGACTGGCCGGTGTTGGCCTCCATACACCCCACGTTGCGGCATCCGCAGTGGAGCAGGCCCCGGACAATGCGCAGCCGCAGGGGATGGGAGAGGGCCTTGAGCAGCTCGGACTTCTCCAGATAGATGGCCTCCTGTCCCTCCATGGGATCACCTCCCTGTGTTGTTCTGTTTATTATTATATTCAAATATTCTAATATGTCAAGGGGGAATCCTACTTTTTTTCTGGGGAATTTTCCGGCGGGCGGGTTGACAGGACTAACCGCCTGGAGTATACTACACCCCAGGGGGGTGTCTGACATGATGGCAGACCAGAAAACCGTCCTCCGGCTGCTGCGTACCGCCAGGGGACAGATCGACGGTATTATGAAAATGGTGGAGGAGGATCGGTACTGTATCGATATCTCCCAGCAGCTCATGGCCACCGAGGCCATCCTCAACCGCGCCAACAAGGAGGTGCTGGCCGCCCATCTGAAACACTGCGTCCAGGAGGCGGAGACGCCGGAGGAGCGCAGCCGGAAGGTGGACGAGTTCATCACCACCCTGGGGCGTATTCTAAAGTAGAAAGGCAGCGCAATGAAGCAAAAATTTGATGTAACCGGCATGACCTGTACCGCCTGCTCGGCGCACGTGGAAAAAGCGGTGTGCCAGGTGGCGGGGGTGGACCAGGTCAACGTGAACCTGCTGGGCAACTCCATGCTGGTGGAGTACAACGAGGGCCAGACCGACTCTGCCGCCATCATCCGGGCGGTGGAGGCGGCGGGCTACGGGGCCGCCCTCCCCGGCGGCGGGGCAAAGGCCGTCCAAAGGACGGCCAACCCCATGGAGGAGGAGGCCGCCGGCATGAAAAAGCGGTTCTTTGCCTCCCTGGTGTTTCTCCTGCCCCTGTTTTACATCGCTATGGGCCACATGATGGGCTGGCCCCTGCCCGGCTTCTTCCACGACCCGGGGAACGTGATGGTGGTGGCCATGATCCAGTTCCTGCTCACCCTGCCCATCATGTATCTCAACCGGAAGTACTACACCGTGGGCTTCAAGACCCTGTGGCACCGGGCCCCCAACATGGATTCCCTCATTGCCCTGGGTTCCACCGCCGCGGTGGTCTACGGGGTGGCCGCCCTGTTCCAGATGGCCTGGGGCCTGGGCCACGGGGATCAGGCCCGGGTGGATAAGTGGTCCATGGATCTGTATTTTGAGTCCGCCGGGATGATCCTCACCCTCATCACCCTGGGCAAGTGGCTGGAGACCCGGTCCAAGGGCAAGACCAGCCAGGCCATCACCCGGCTCATGGACCTGGCCCCCAAGACCGCCCTGGTGGAGCGGAACGGGGCCCAGGTGGAGCTGCCGGTGGAGGAGGTGCAGGTGGGGGACCTGATCGTGGTCAAGCCCGGCGGTCGGGTGCCGGTGGACGGGGTGGTGGTCTCCGGGGGCTCCTCGGTGGACGAGTCTGCCCTCACCGGCGAGTCCATCCCGGTGGAAAAGACCCCGGGGGACAAGGTGGCCGCCGCCACCATCAACAAGACCGGTTCCTTTACCTTTCGGGCCACCCGGGTGGGGGAGGATACCACCCTGGCCCAGATGATCCGGCTGGTGGAGGAGGCATCCTCCTCCAAGGCCCCCATCGCCAAGCTGGCCGACAAGGTGGCTGGGGTATTCGTACCCACCGTCATAGCCATCGCCCTGGTGACGGCGGTGGTATGGCTTATCCTCACCCAGTCGGTGGAATCCGCCCTCACCGCCGGGGTTGCGGTGCTGGTGATCTCCTGCCCCTGCGCCCTGGGGCTGGCCACGCCGGTGGCCATCATGGTGGGTACCGGCAAGGGTGCGGAAAACGGCATCCTCATCAAATCTGCCGAAGCCCTGGAGACCCTCCACACCATTCAGACCGTGGTGATGGACAAGACGGGCACCCTGACCCAGGGTAAGCCCCAGGTCACCGACTGTATCCCCGCCCCCGGCGTGACCGAGGAGGAGCTTTTGTGCGTGGCGGCCTCCCTGGAAAAGCCCTCGGAGCACCCTCTGGCCGACGCCATCACGGCGGAGGCAAAGGTGCGGAGCATCCCCCTGGTGGCGGTGGAGGACTTTTCCGCCGCCCCCGGCCGGGGCATCCGGGGAACCCTCCACGGGGAGGAGATTCTTGCGGGCAATCAGGCTATGCTGGAGGAGGCAGGAATCTCTCTGGCGGAGTTTGCCCCCAGGGGAGAGAAGCTGGCCCAGGAGGGCAAGACCCCCCTGTACTTTGCCCAGCGGGACAGGATGCTGGGGGTGGTGGCGGTGGCCGACCGGCCCAAGCCTACCAGCGCCGCAGCGGTGAAGGCATTCCGGGAGCTGGGCATTGATGTGGTGATGCTCACCGGCGACAACCAGCGCACCGCCCAGGCGGTGGGGAAGGAGCTGGGGGTGAGCCAGGTCATCGCCCAGGTGCTCCCCCAGGACAAGGAAAAGGCGGTGGCCGCCCTCCAGGCCCAGGGGAAACGGGTGGCAATGATTGGCGACGGGGTGAACGACGCCCCCGCCCTGGCCCGGGCCGACGTGGGCATGGCCATCGGGGCGGGCACCGACGTGGCCATCGAGTCGGCGGACATCGTGCTGATGAAGAGCGACCTGCTGGACGCGGTGACGGCGGTGCGCCTGTCCAAGAAGGTGATCCGCAACATCAAGGAGAACCTGTTCTGGGCCTTTATTTACAACATCATCGGCATCCCCCTGGCCGCCGGGGTGTGGGCGCCCATTACCGGTTGGCAGCTCTCCCCCATGTTTGGGGCGGCGGCCATGAGCATGAGTTCGGTGTGCGTGGTGTCCAACGCTTTGCGCCTGCGGTTTTTCAAACCGGAGCGCCGGGAGGCCCCGGCGGAGCCGGAACAAATCCAAACTGAGAAAGGAACGGAGAACATGAACAAGACGATGGTTATTGAGGGCATGATGTGCGCCCACTGTCAGGCCCATGTGGAAAAGGCCCTCAACGCCCTGGAGGGCGTCAGCGCCACGGTGGATCTGGCGTCCAAGACCGCCACAGTCACCCTGACCGGCCAGGTGTCCGACGAGACCCTGACCAACGCCGTCACCGAGGCGGGCTATCAGGTGGTATCCATCCGCTGAATTGTGCCGGAGGGCCGATATCCGGCCTCTGCTTGGAAAAAGGAGTGTATCAATATGGTTACTATGGCACAGCGGATCGAAGCTCTGCGGGACGAGGCGGGGCTGTCCCGGCCCGCCCTGTCGGCGGCGGTAGGCTTTCCCAAGAACGCCATTGAGAAGTTTGAAACCGGCCGGGCCACCCCCACCAAGGAGCAGCAGGAGAAGCTGGCAGCCTATTTCGGGGTGTCCATCTTCTACCTCCGGGGGGAGAGCGGGGACCGCACCCGGCAGGAGGACTGGATGAGCGGGGCCCTGTCGGGCCCGGCGGAGGAGCCGGTCTACCAGCCCGCACCCCCTCCCAAGCGCCCCAAGCCGGAGTCGGTGTCCGGCGGCGGGGCCACCATGCTGGACGCCCTCTTTGCCACCCGGCAGGCCAAGGACCAGTTCAAGGCCATGGTGCTGGAGGCGCTCCGCTCTCCCGAGGGCCAGGAGCTCATCGCCCAGGCGGTGTGGAAAGAGCTGGCCAAGCGGAAGTGACAAGATAAAGAGATTTGCTTGACCAGCTCTGGGGAGCCGGCCGCTGTGCGGCCGGCTCTCTTCACCATCTGTCCGGAGGACGGTTAAGTGCGCAGTGGAACCACGCCCGCCGCCAGGCCCAGGTCTGTTCCGCCGGATCCAGGGCCACCCACAGGCAGGCCCCCGGCGGGAAAGACAGTTCCAGACGGCATAGGATACGGCCCTCCCTGCCCAGTGTCAAACGGTACGCCCCCGGCAGGAGGCAGCCGAAAACGGCCATACCGGAGAATACCGGTCTGCACCAGCAGCTGCACCCCTCCGCAGGCTCCAGGGCCAGCCAGTCCGTAAGATCAGGGCAGGTCACCCTGACCCACAGGGCGCACAGGAAATAGCCCGGGTCCAGGCAGAGATTTGCCGCCTGTTCCTCGCCATCCCCCAAGCAGAAAGGAGCGCTGGGGATTACTGCTCCAGCTTGGCTTTGACCAGGTACTGGCCGCCGATGACGCCGCCAAACAGATATTGCCCCTCGGTGTTGGTCTTGGTGGTGGCGACCAGAGTCTCCACCTGGGCAGTTCCCACGGTGGTGACCTGATACAAACCCACAAAAGCGCCCGCCACGGCGGTACCGTACTGATCCCGGATGGTGCCGCTGACCGTGCCGTTGTAGGTGCGGGAATCCACCGTCAGCGACATGGTCACGTTGGCGATGGAGCCCCCCAGGATGGTCACCGCCATGGGGGCGGAGGCCAGATAACCGTCTGCGGTGGCTACCAGGGTATAGACCCCATCGGCCAGATCATAGAACAAAAACTCACCGTCGGCCACGGTGTAGGTGGTACCCACCACAGTGCCCAGGGCATCCCGGAGGGTAATCTTGGCCCCGGACAGCGGGACGATGTTCAGCCCGTCGGTGGTAGAGAGGGTGCCGGCAATGGTACCCAGGGCCAGCGTTGGGTCGGCGGTGCAGGTCAGGTTCAGCTGGCTGGTGCCCCCTACGGCCAGGGTGACCCCCAGGACGTCGCTGAGGGGATAGCCCTCGGCCACCGCGCCCACCGTATAGGTGCCCGCCGGCACATCGCTGAAGGAATACTGACCGGCGGCATCGGTGATGGTGTGCTGATAAGGGGTTCCGGTGCTGTCAAAGAGCTTGACAGTGGCCTCGGGGATGGGTGCTGTACCGTCGGTGACAACACCATACAGGCTGGCGGTACCGGTGGGTACCGGAGGCAGTTCCAGGTTGATGTCGGCCTCCTGGGTGCCCTGAAGGGTAAAGCTGGGGCTGTACTCCAGACCCAGCAGATCCTGTCTCAAATCTGCCATAGTGGTTCCTCCCAAAGTGTGATCTGTAAGCCCCGTCTGGGACAGGGCCTATCCCAATATACACACACCCACAGCAGAAGGTTCCCAGGGCGGCAAAACCGCCCCGGCAAACCGGGGCGGTTTCAAGAAGATCACCAGATGGGCTGGCTGGGTTCCGGCCCGCCGGGCAGAGAACCATACATCACCCAGTGGTAGAAGTTGGCGTCGGCGGCGCCGGCGTAGGGGGCCAGCCACAACAGCAGGATGCCCAGCGTAAAGGGAGCCAGCAGCGCCCAGCCCAGGAAGGACAGGTCCTGAAAAAAGAGCTCCAGAGTATGTCCGTCCATGGCCTGCTTGCTGTGGCCCAGGGCCTCCGTGGCCCCCATGCCCGGGTTGTCCAGCAGGAAGTATACCGCCAGCCGGTACCGGTAGGCAATGCGGATGGTCCACACCGCCATGAACACCCCGCCCACCAGCGCGAGGATGGGGAACCTCAGAAGCGCGGCGACCACCACAGCGGCCACATAGACCGCCACACCCACCAGGCTCCACAGCAGGACGAACAGAGCGGACAGCAGGTTCACCGACAGGGCCCGGCCGATCTCCCAGAACCCGTCCAGCAGGTTGCGGTAGCCCGGCCCCTCCCGGCGGGCCAGCCGCAGGCAGTAGGAAGAATAGCCGTAACCCATCACCCAGTAGTAGAGGCTGAGCAGCAGCTCCATCGCCAGAATCACCGCCACCCGCTGGGGAGTAAAGATGGCGGAGAGAATATCCGCCACCGAATAGTTTGTCTCCAGCAGATAGTAATAGAACGCTTCAAAGGGGTTGGACACAAAGCTCATAACAATATTGCCCAGCACAGTGGTCAGGGCCACATATACCAGCGCCACCAGCATGGGGTGGGGGTAGACTCCCCGCATGGCGCTTCTGGCCATCCGCTTGGATTGGGGCCGGTTGTATCCCATGGCATTCCCTCGCAATCTTGCAAATATTGAGGAAATGATATCACATCACCGGCCCGATTGCAAGCCGGGCAACGCCACGGTGAAGGTCACTCCACCGGCCCGGTTGGCCGCCCGGCAGCTCCCCCCGTGGGCCTCCGCCGCCGCCCGCACCAGGGCCAGCCCCAGCCCCGCTCCCCCCTGGGCCCGGCTGCGGCCCGGGTCTCCCCGGTAGAAAGGCTCAAACAGGTGCTCCAGATGCTCCGGCGGGATAGGCTCGCCGTCGTTGTCCACCGTCAGCTTCACCTGCCGCCTCTTCTGCGTCAGGGTGAGGGTCACCCCGCCGCCGGTCGGGCAGTGCTTCAGGGCGTTGTCCGCCAGCTCGTCCACCAGCTCCTCCAGCACCAGCCTCTCCCCCATCACCATGGCGGGTCCCAGCTCCGTGCGCAACAAAACCCCCTCCTGTTCCGCCAGCAGGGCCAGCCGCTGGGCCCGGCCCGCCGTCAGGGCCGCAAAGTCCAGGGGCTCCTTCTCCAGCCGCCGTCCCGACATCAGCCGGGACAGGTCCAGCAGGCTGCCCACCAGGGCGGCCATCCGGTCGCTCTCTGCCACCACGGTGTCCAGGTACTGGGCCCGCTTGGCGGGGGCAATGTCCTCCCGCAGGGCCTCGGCGTGGGTGCGCACCACTGCCAGAGGGGTTTTCAGCTCGTGGGCCGCCCCCCGGACAAAGGCCCGCTCCCGCTGGATGGCCCGGTACTCCAGCCAGGCGGTGAACAGGGCCAGAGCCGCCGCCACCCCCAGGGTGAGCAGGAGCACCGGTTTCAGTCCGGTGAGGGCGTACTGTTTGGGCAGGTAATAGTTTGACGCAAGGGGTCTCACGGCGCCGGCAGCCAGATAGGCATTGGAATACTGGCCACCGCCAAAGGCCAGTCCTCCCTGGGCAGACTGGGGATAGTTCTCCTCCAGCTCGTCCACCTCCGCCTCCAGAGCCCGGTAACGCTCCAGCTGGGACTCCGGGTCCCCCCGGCCCAGCAGGGGGGAATAAAACTCCACCCAGGAACCGGAATAGGACTCCGGCGTCTGGCCGGGGAACAGGTCAGCCTGCGTATCCGCCAACACCACTTCCCCCGTTTCAAAGAGGAGGGTCAGCTTCTGCACATACAGCACCTCTCCCTCCTGCCAGCCCACCGCCCGGAGGCCGGTAAACTCCGCCCCCAACCCGCTATCCCCCCGGTAAAATACCGGTTTCGGATAGCCGTCCAGGGTCTCCAGCGCCGCCAGCATCTGTTCATCGGTCATGGCAGGATCAAAGACCAGGTACAGGACCGATGCCTCTTCCGGGTCGGACGCCCCAACCATATAAGTATACCCCACCAGCATCTGCGTCTGGCCCAGCCGGTCGCCGTTTTCCTCGTAGATCCGGAGAAAGAGCTGCCCCCCGTAGTCCCGGAGCAGCGGCTCCCCCATCATGGTGAGCTGGGCGGAGCAATAGCCGTCCTCCCAGGGAAGGATCCGAACGATGCCCAGGCCCTTCGGCTGGGCGGTAAAGGTGACCTCCCCGTTTCGGATGCGCATGGACAGATCGTTGCTCTGTACCGCCACATCCTCCCGGCACCACTGATAGTTGACCCAGATCAGCGCCGCCATGGCCGCCCCCCACAGCAGCAGGGAAATGCCCAGGCTCCTGGCAAAGCACTTAAAAAACAGCCGTTTATCCTTCATATCAGCCGCCCTCCAGTCGATACCCCGCTTTGAACACCGTCTTGATCTGTTTGCCGCCGCTGCCCAGGGCGGCCCGCAGGCGTTTGACGCGCACGTCCACTGCCCGCTGGCCTCCCTCAAAGTCGATGCCCCACACCTTGTCCAGCAGCTGATCCCGGCTGAGCACCTGGCCCCGGTGGCGCATGAGGCAGAGCAGCAGCTCGTACTCCCTGGGGGTGAGGGCCACCGGCCTCCCCTCCACCGTACAGGTGCGCCCCGCCAGGTCCAGGGTGATGGCCCCGCAGCTTAGGGTCTCGCCGCCCCCCTCTCCCCGGCTGCGGCGGATCACCGCCCGGGTCTTGGCCAACAGCACCGCCAGGGAAAAGGGCTTGGTCACATAGTCGTCCGCCCCCAGGGCATAGCCCCGGAGCACGTCGGGCTCGGTCCCCAGGGCGGTCAGGAAGAGGATTGGCACCCCGCTTTTTTCCCGCACTGCCCGGCACACCGAAAAGCCATCCAGGTTGGGCATGAGCACATCCAGCAGGATGGCGTCGTAGTCATGATCCCGCAGCAGGTCCAGGGCCTCCGCCCCGTCCCGGGCCAGATCGCATTCTATTTCGTGGGCTGCGAAATAGTCCCGAATGATATCCCGCATGGCCTTTTCATCCTCCGCCAGCAGTACCCGCTCCGCCATGTCCTTTCCTCCTTTCGTCTGTAGGATAGCACAAAGTTGTGTCCGTCTCATGTCAAAAGGGGCGCTGCCCCCGTGTGCAGCGCCCCTCAGCGTGTTCGGTTATCCCCGCAGCTCCAGCAGCTTCTGTTTCAGCTGGCCCTCGATGCGGCCCAGTTCGGCCTCGGCCTCCCGGCGCTTCTGGGCCCCCTCCTGCTGGATGTGCATCACCTCGTCCAGGGTGGAGATGAGCTGCTCGTTGGTGTGCTGGAGGGTCTCAATGTCCACCACCGACCGCTCGGCCTCCCGGGCAGTGTCCAGGGTACCCATTTTCAACATGTCGGCGTTCTTTTTCAGCAGTTCGTTGGTCATGTTGGTCACCGCAGTCTGGGCGGCGGTGGCCTGGCGGGAGTGCTCCAGCCCCAGGGCCAGCACCATCTGGCTCTTCCACAGGGGGATGGTATTCACCAGGGAGGACTGGATCTTCTCCAGCATCAGGGTGTCGTTGTTCTGGATCAGCCGGGTCTGGGGGCCCATCTGGATGGAGATCATCCGGGTGAGCTCCAGATCGTGGATCTTCTTTTCAAACCGGGAGCACATGTTGGCCAGGTCGTTATAGGCCTGGGCGTCCTCCTGGGCTCCGGTCTGGGCGGCCTTCTGCTTCAAAGCCTCCAGATCCTCCCCACGCACCTGGGCCAGGCGCTTCTTGCCCGCCAGGATATACATGGTCAGTTCCTTATAATACTTGGTATTGAGGTCGTACATCTGATCCAGCATGGCGATGTCCTTCATTAGGGTGACCTGATGGCCCTCCAGCACCTCCACAATCTTGTCCACGTTGGCCTCGGCCTTGGCGTAGGAGGCCTTCATGGCCTCCAGCTGACTGCGCTTTTTCTTGAAGAAGCCGAAGAGGCCCTTCTCTTCCTCTTCCCCGTTAAAACCCTTCAGCTCCCCCACCAGGGAGGACAGGGCCTCTCCCACCTCGCCCAGATCCTTGGTGCGCACCGAGTTCAGAGTGCTCTCCGAGAAGCCGGCGATGTTCTTCTGTGCGGCCGCCCCGTACTGGAGTACCAGATTCACGTCCGTCAGGTCGATCTTTTGGGCAAAGTCGTCCACCATTTTCCGCTCCGCCTCAGACAGGCGGCTCTCCTCCTGCTGGATCTCCCCCGCCGGCTGGGCAACCGCCAGATCAGCCTGGGGGACGGGCTCCACCGCCGTATCGCTCAGATCGGGGGTCAGGGTCAGTTCGGGGGTGAATTCCATGTTGTCAGCCATAATCAGCGTCCCTCCATCTTCCAGCCCGGCGCGGCCGGGGCTTTTCTCAAATCATTGTACCGTTCCCCCTCCCCGGTGTCAAGAACACGTTGACTTTCCCCCCAAAAGTCAGTATCATTAGCATATATCCATACGCTAGAGAGGAAGTCTGTCCCTATGCTCACCCTGAAAGAATTCAAGGAGGCCCGCAGCGTGCTGTCCGGGGTACTCCGCCCCACCAATCTGGTCTACAGCTCCGCCTTTTCCAAGGCCACCGGCAACAACGTGTATATCAAGCCGGAAAACATGCAGGTCACCGGCGCCTACAAGATCCGCGGCGCCTACTATAAGATCAGCACCCTGTCCGAGGAGGAAAAGGCCAGAGGACTGGTCACCGCCTCCGCCGGCAACCACGCCCAGGGGGTAGCCTACGCCGCCCAGCAGGCCGGGGTGGCCGCCACCATTGTCATGCCCACCACCACGCCCCTGGTGAAGGTGAACAACACCAAGGACTACGGCGCCAAAGTGATCCTCCACGGGGAGACCTTTGACGACGCCGCCCAGCTGGCTGGCCAGCTCTCCCAGGAGCAGGGCTTTACCTATGTACATCCCTTCAACGACCCCGCCATCGCCACCGGCCAGGGTACCATCTCCTACGAAATCTTCCAGGACCTGCCCGACGTGGACGTGATCCTGGTGCCCATCGGCGGCGGCGGGCTGGCTACCGGCGTGGCCACCCTGGCCAAGCTGCTTAACCCCAATGTCACCGTCATCGGGGTGGAGCCCACCGGGGCGGCCTCCATGAAGGCCAGCCTGGAGGCGGGCCATATCGTCACCCTGGACAAGGTGGAGACCATCGCCGACGGCGTGGCGGTAAAAACCCCTGGCGACCAGATCTTCCCTTACATCCAGCAGAACATCGACGACATCATCACCATCGACGACGACGAATTGGTGGACGCCTTCCTGGACATGATGGAAAAGCACAAGATGATCGTGGAGAACGCCGGCCTGCTGCCCATCGCCGCCCTGAGCCATCTGAAGGCCGAGGGGAAAAACGTGGTGCCTGTCCTCTCCGGCGGCAACATGGACGTGATCACCGTGGCCAGCCTGGTGCAGCACGGCCTCATCAACCGGGGCCGGGTGTTCACCTTCTCGGTGCAGCTGCCCGACCGGCCCGGCGAGCTGCTGCGGGTGGCCCAGATCGTGGCAGAGGCCAACGGTAACATCATCAAGCTGGAGCACAACCAGTTCATCAACATCAACCGCCAGAGCGGCGTGGAGCTGCGGGTCACCCTGGAGGCCTTTGGCCACACCCACAAGCGGGCCATTCTGGACGCCATGTGCGCCGCGGGCTACCAGGCCCGGGAGTGCCATACCAACGACTTTTATAATTAAAAAAAGGGCCGGTGTCCGGCCCTTGTGAACCAACTGTGCCCGGGGGAGGCATCCTCCCCCGGACACTATATGATGCGGCACGCAATTCCGGGGCAGGGGCCGCCGGGCCGGCGCTGAGTGGGACCTGGGGGAGCGGCGGGGCCCCGGGCGACATCCGCTTGCTGTATCTTATGTGCAAGGCCCCCCGGTTGCCCCGCCTGCCCGCCTGACCAAGCCCCTGCCCATGGCCGTCCCACGGCCCATCTTGTTTGGAAGAGGAGTGATTGCCATGCTCAAAATTGCCCCTTCGATCCTTTCCGCAGATTTTGCCAACCTGGAGCGGGACATCCGCCGGGTGTCCACCGCCGACTGGCTCCACGTGGACGTGATGGACGGCTACTTCGTGCCCAACATCACCATCGGCGTGCCGGTGGTCAAGTCTATCCGGGCCTGCACCGACATGTTTCTGGACGTCCACCTGATGGTCACCAAGCCCGCCCGGTTCATTGAGGACTTCGCCCAGGCGGGGGCCGACCTGCTCAACGTCCACCTGGAGGCCGACGACCCCCGGGGGATTGCCCAGGCCCTCAAGCTGATGGACCAGTGCAAGGTGAAAAAGGCGGTGGCCCTCCGGCCCATCACCTCCCCCAACGCCGTGCTGCCCTACCTGGAGCAGCTGGACATGGTGCTGGTGATGACGGTAGAGCCCGGCTTTGGCGGACAGGCCCTGATGGAGCACCAGCTGGACACCGTCCGGCAGGTGCGGGCCCTCATTGAAAAGTATAACCCCGCCTGCCGGCTGGAGGTGGACGGAGGCGTCAACTCCGCCACCCTCCGCCGGGTGGTGGAGGCCGGGGCGGACACTCTGGTGGCGGGCAGCGCGGTGTACAAGGCTGCCGACCCCGCCGCCGCCATCGCCGCCCTGCGGGAGGTCTGAGCCCCATGCAGTATTTCCCCCCTGCCCTGGAGCAGCTGGTGGAGCAGTTTGCCCGGCTGCCCGGCATCGGCCGCAAAAGCGCCCAGCGGCTGGCCTTTTATATCCTCTCCCTGCCGGAGGAGGATGCAGCCTCCTTTGCCCAGGCCATCACCCAGGCCAAAGCGGAGATCCACTGCTGCCCCATCTGCCAGAACTTCTCTCAGGGAGACGGCCTGTGCCCCATCTGCCAGGACCCCAAGCGGGACGCCGGGGTGCTGTGCGTGGTGGCCGACCCCAAGGACGTGGCCGCCATGGAGCGTTCCCGGGAATATCCCGGTGTGTACCATGTGCTCCACGGAGTGATCTCCCCCATGAACCACATCGGCCCCGACCAGCTGCGGGTAAAGGAGCTGGTAAGCCGGGTGTCCGCCGGAGAGGTGCGGGAGGTCATCATGGCCACCAATCCGGACACCGAGGGAGAGGCCACCGCCATGTACCTCTCCCGCCTGCTGAAACCCTTCGGGGTCAAGGTCACCCGGCTGGCCTACGGCATCCCGGTGGGCAGCCATCTGGAATACACCGATGACGCCACTCTTATGCGGGCCCTGGAGGGCCGCCGGGAGATGTAACGACAAAAAATCCTGCCGTTTTGATACGGCAGGATTTTTTATCTGTCAGGAACAGGTCACCGCTACCTTGATGACCCCGTCCCGCCGGTGCTCAAAAAGGTCGTAGGCCTCTTCAATGCGGCTGAGGGGGTAGGTGTGGGTGATGAGAGGGGTGGTGTCCAGCTTGCCCCGGGCAATGAGCTCCAGGGTGCGGGCACAGTTGCAGCCGTCCACCCCGCCGGTGAGGAAGGTCAGGTTCTTGCCGTACATGTCCGGCAGGGGCAGGATCTGGGGCCTGTCATACAGGGCCACCACCGTCACCACGGCGTTGGGCCGGGCGCACTTCCAGGCCAGGGTGAAGGTGTCCTCACCCCCGGCCACCTCCAGCACCACATCGGCGCCGCCGTGGTCGCTGTGGGCCGCCACGAAGGCCTCCGCCTCCTCCGGCCCCACCGTCAGCACTCCGGGATAGCGGGCCTCCACAAAGGCCCGCCGTAAGGGCTCCCGCTCGCACAGGATTACCCGGCGGGGCTCCCGGAGCAGCACACACTGGAGGGTACACAGGCCGGTGGGGCCGCCCCCCAGGATGAGCACCGTGTCCTCGGGCCCGATCCGGGAGATATCCGCCGCCCAGTAGCCGGTGGCCAGGATGTCTCCCACAAAGAGGGCCTGCCGGTCAGATACCCCCTCCGGAATCTTGTCCAGGCCCTGATCGGCCATGGGTACACGGACATATTCCGCCTGGCCCCCGTCGATACGGCAACCCAGCGCCCAGCCTCCGTGGGGGTGGGTGCAGTTGTTCACCCAGCCGTGGCGGCAGAAAAAGCACTGGCCGCAGAAGGTCTCCACGTTCACCGTCACCCGGTCCCCGGGCTTCACGGTGGATACTCCGGCTCCGATTTTCTCCACCACGCCCACCATCTCATGGCCCACGGTGATCCCGGGCACCGCCCGGGGCACCGAGCCGTGCTTAATGTGCAGGTCGCTGGTGCAGATGCTGGACAGGGTCACCCGGACGATGGCGTCCCCGTCCTCCTGTAGGTCCGGCACTGGCTTGTCCAGCAGGGCAAACCTGCCCCGCTCCACATAGGTATAGGCCAGCATGGCCCTCCCCCCTTATTCAGTCTCCGGTCAGGGTAATTCCACTACCACCGGCTGGTGGCCCACCGCCGGCAAAAACTTTTCCAGAAAATCGGTCAGCTTCACCCGGAGGGTAGAGGTGGAATAGCAGGGGTGGCCGCTGATCCAGGTCTGGCCCAGCAGCTCCTTGTCCAGCACCAGCTGTACCTTCCCCTCCCCATCGTGAATCAGTTCAAATGCGCTGGCCGAGCCGGGGGCCGCTCCCAGCAGCTGCTCCATGTGCTCCGGGGTGGCGAAGGACAACCGGGCGCACCCCAGCTGGGCGGTGACGTCCTTGGTCTTGAAGGGCTTGTCCCCCGGCATCATCAGCAGATAGAAGTCGGTCTGCTTCCGGTTGGTGAGCAGCAGGTTCTTGCAAATGGGGGCCTCCAGCACCCCCTCGATGGCCTTGCAGTCCTCCATGGTGTTGGCGTAGTCGTGGTCGCACCGGTCATATGGGATGGCCAGCTTGTCCAGAAAGGCGTATACCGCCATCTCGTTGGGGCGGCGCTCCTCCGCCGGAGGGCCGCTGTAGCGGACAGGATCTACTCTCATGGCTCACACCTGCTCCAGGGCCTTTTCCACATCGGCCAGAATATCCCGGATATCCTCAATACCTACACTGAGCCGCACCAGGTCGGGGGACACACCGGCGGCGTTCAGCTCCTCGTCGGTCATCTGCCGGTGGGTGGTGGAGGCGGGGTGGAGGGTGCAGGTCTTGGCGTCGGCCACATGGGTGGCGATGGAGGCCAGTTCCAGCCCGGCCATGAACTTGGAGGCCGCCGCCCGGCCGCCCTTTACCCCGAAGGACACCACGCCGCAGGTGCCGCCCGGCATGTACTTCATGGCCCGCTCATGATAGGGGTCCCCCTCCAGGCCGGGGTAGCGCACCCAGGCCACCTTGGGGTGGTTTTTCAGGAATTTGGCCACCGCCAGACCGTTTTCACAGTGCTTGGCCATCCGCAGGGGCAGGGTCTCCAGGCCGATGTTCAGGTAGTAGCAGTTCTGGGGGGAAGGGATGGAGCCCAGATCCCGCATAAGCTGGGCGGTGGCCTTGGTGATATAGGCCCCCTCCAGGCCGAATTTCTCGGCGTAGGTGATGCCGTGATAGCTCTCGTCGGGGGTAGTCAGGCCGGGAAACTTGTCGGCGTGGGCCATCCAGTCGAACTTGCCGGAGTCCACAATGGCGCCTCCCACGGCGTTGGCGTGACCGTCCATGTATTTGGTGGTGGAGTGGGTGACGATATCGGCCCCCCACTCAAAGGGACGGCAGTTCACCGGGGTGGCAAAAGTGTTATCCACAATGAGGGGCACCCCGTGGGCGTGGGCCGCCTTGGCAAATTTCTCAATGTCCAGCACGGTGAGAGCGGGGTTGGCGATGGTCTCCCCGAACACCGCCCGGGTCTCCGGTCGGAATGCGGCCTCCAGCTCCTCGTCGGAGCAGTCCGGGTCCACAAAGGTGAACTCAATGCCCATGCGCTTCATGGTAACGGCAAACAGGTTGAAGGTGCCGCCATAGATAGAGGAGGAGCACACCACATGCTCCCCGCAGGAGACGATGTTGAAGATGGCATAGAAGGAAGCCGCCTGGCCGGAGGAGGTGAGCATGGCGGAGGTGCCTCCCTCCAGGGCGCAGATCTTGGCGGCCACATGGTCGTTGGTGGGGTTTTGCAGACGGGTATAGAAATATCCGGCAGCCTCCAGATCGAACAGAGCTCCCATCTGCTCGCCGGTGGCGTAGCGGAAGGTGGTGGACTGGACGATGGGGATGTTCCGGGGCTCGCCGTTACCGGGGGTGTATCCGGCGTGGATGCACTGAGTGGCGATATGGTGCTGGCTCATGGGCTGATTCTTCCTTTCTTAAGGCGTCTCTTTTACGTTAAAGTCATAAAGAACAGTATTGTGATATACTACACCCGGCGGGGTTGGTTGTCAATAGTTCCTATTCCGCCAGATTGGCGTCGGGCAGCAGGGGCCGGTCCAGGGGCAGCTCCCGCAGGGCGGGGGCCGGCTCCCCCTCCATGTACAGCTGCACCGACTCCACCCCCTCCAGGCCGCAGAGGGTGTTCACCATGGCGTACACCATCAGGGCGGCCTCCTGCCGGTCCTGGGGCAGGCCGGTCTCAAACTGGGCGGACAAATCCACCACACACGTCCCGTTGAATACCTCCACCGAGCGGATCTGGGTGCCGGTGGGCAGGGTGTCCTCTGTCGCCAGTTCCGCCCAGGCGGTGAGCAGGGCCTGGGCCATGGTCTGTTCCGGCTGCTTGACGATACATCGCCGCTCCACCGACAGGCTGTCCGCCCCCTGGCGCCAATACCACAGATCCACCCATACCTCCACCGGCCCGTCCACCCCACCGGTGAGCAGGATGTCGTTGGCCGACAGGCGCTGGATGGGCCGGTAGGGCAGCTCCCGCCCCTCCACCGTCAGGTAGAGGCCGCTGACCTCCTCCAGCTGGCAGAAAGTGAGGGTGAGGCAGGCGTCGGCCAGGGCCAGGTCCACCCCGGACAGGCTGTAAAACTGCTCAGAGAAATCCAGGTGGAGCTGGCCCTCCTCCAACTGCCACTTCAGCAGCCGCAGTCCCTGGGGCAGCGAGGAGGTGAGGCCTGGGGTCTCCGGGTCCTCCATCAGAAGGGAAAACAGGGCTGGGACTGTATTTCCGCTCTCCGGCAGGGCCCGGTACTCCCCCGCCAGTGCCTGTTCCCCCTCCGGGTCGGAGAGGGCGGAGTAATACACCAGCCACTCCTCCCCCGTCTCCTCCGCCTGACCGGGGGCGGCACAACCGCCGGCCAGCAGCAGGGAGGCGCACAGCAGGGCGGCTACCTCTCTTCGACGCATGGCTTCTCCTCCCCTCTCTCTGTCCACAGGGGAAACCGCACCGTAAAGCAGGTCCCCTCCGGGTCTCTGGGTTGGACGGACACGGAGCCGCCGTGCTGGCGTACCATGTCCCGGACAATGGACAAGCCCAGGCCGGTGCCGCCGGCGGCCCGGGATCGGGCCTTGTCCACCCGGTAAAACCGGTCAAACACCTTGGGCAGGTCCTCCTGTGGGATGCCCACCCCGGTGTCCTCCACGGTGAGCACCACCTGCTCTCCCCAGCGGGACAGGGTGACCTGTACGCTCCCTCCGGGCAGGTTGTATTTCACGGCGTTCTCCATCAGGTTGAAGGCCACTTGATACAAGTCGTCCTTGGTGGCCTTTACCACACAGCCGGGCTGGAGCCGCAGCCGCAGCTCCACCTCCGCCGCCCGGGCCAAGGGGGTGAGCATGTGCTCCACCCGCTCGACCACGTCCTTCACGTCCACCGGCTCGGTCTGGGTGGGGTGGGCGGTGTCCAACCGGGTGAGGGTAAGCAGCTTTTCGGTGATGCGGGTGAGCCGCTCGGCCTCGTCCCCAATGTCCACCAAAAACTCCCGGGCGGTCTCGCTGTCCATGTGGTCGGCCTGGAGTATGGAGTCGGTGAGCAGCCGGATGGAGGCCAGAGGGGTCTTGAGCTCATGGGACGCATCGGACACAAACCGGCGGCGGACCTCCTCGGTGGTCTGGAGCCGCCCGGTGAGCTCGTTGAACTCGTCGGCCAGCCGGCTGAGCTCGTCACCCCCCTTGACGGTGACCCGGTGGCTGTACTCGCCCTCCCGCACCGTGTGAACGCCCCGCAGCAGCCGGGCGATCCGCCGGGTGAGGGCCTGGGAAAAGAGCAGGCCCATGGTCACCGTCACCAGGCAGATGACAATGGAGATGTTGCGCAGATTGGACTGGATGCCGGAAAGCAGGGCCCCCTGCTCCCCATCGTATTCATAGAGGTACACCGCCCCCTGGGTCATGGAGCGGTAGGTCACCGGCACCGCCGCCCGGCTGCACAGGGCTCCGTCCACATACTCCGAGCGGAACACGTTGTTCCCCCGCAGGGCGGTGACTACCTCCCACAGCATGGCCACCTGGCCCACGGTGTCGCTGCGCTGGCTGCCCTCCTGGTAGTCGCACAGCACCATACCGTTGGGGTCGGTAACCACCACCCGGGTGACACCCAGGCTGCCCAGCAGCAGGCCCACCGTCCGGGTGGCTCCCTCCGCCGTCAGGGCCTCCGGCCCGGTGGACAGGGCGGAGGCCAGCACCGAGGCCTGGTTTTGCAGGGAGGTCTGCTTGGACTGGTAGGCCAGGGTCTGGGACAGCATCACCGGGTAGGTGTTCAGCAGGGCCACCACCGCCTCCAGAATGATCAAATAGGTCAGGGCAAACCGGGTACGCAGGGACCGCCAGAAGGGTACATTCCGGCTCTTGGTTTCCTTATTCATGTTTCAGATAGTAGCCCACGCCCCACTTGGTGAGGATATAGGTGGGGTTGGCCGGGTCCAGCTCCAGCTTTTCCCGCAGGCGGCGGACGTGGACATCCACCGTCCGGTAGTCCCCGGCGTACTCATAGCCCCACACCACGTTAAGCAGGTTTTCCCGGCTGTATACCCGGCCGGGATTGCGCATGAGCAGCTCCATCAGGTCGAACTCCTTGGCGGTGAGATCCACGCTCTGGCCGTCCTTCCAGGCCGCTCGGGCATCCGGGTCCAGGGTGATATGGCCCATGGTCAGCTTGCCCCCGCTCCCCTTCTGCTGGGCGGCCATGCCCGCCCGGCGAAGGAGAGCCCGCACCCGGGCCTTCAGCTCCAGGATGTTGAAGGGCTTGGTGATATAGTCGTCCGCCCCGCACTCAAAGCCGATAATCTTGTCGGTGTCCTCGCTGCGCGCGGTGAGCATGATGATGGGCACATTGGAAAACTCCCGGATGCGCATGCAGGCCTGTAAACCGTCGATCTTGGGCATCATCAGGTCCAGGATGATCAGGTCGAAGCTGCCGCTCCGGGCAAGCTCCACCGCCTGCTCCCCGTCGTAGCCCGCCTCCACCTGATAGCCCTCGCTCTCCAGGTTGAATTTGATGCCCTTCACCAGCACCTTTTCGTCGTCAACAACCAATATTTTCAAGGCATTTCCTCCTTCGTCAAGAAACCGTCACATAGTCCAGCAGGCCCTCCAGAATCCCCTCGCCGATGCCGTTGATCCGGGTCAGATCCTCCGGAATCCGGAAGGGGCCGTTAGCCTCCCGGTCGGCAATGATATCCGCCGCCCGCTTTTCCCCAATCCCCGGCAGGGTCATCAGCTCCTCCGCCGTGGCTGTGTTCAGATCCACCAGATGGTCCCCAGTGGCCACCGGTGTGGCGGCAGGACTGGCGGAGGCCTCCGGCGCGGCGGAAACAGGCTGAGAAGCGGCTGTGGTCAGGGCCAGCACGTTCTGGGTCTCCACCCGCACGGGCTGGGCGCTGAGGGTCCCACGGAGGAACCAACCCGCCGCAAAGGCCCCAAAGGCCGCCGCCAATAACAAGGAAATCAATTCCAGTCTGGAAATCTTCATCTTTTGTAACCGCCTCCCCGTTGCGTCCCGGAGCCGGGTTTGCTATAATGGGTTTGCATATCATTATACCATAGAAAAAGGGAGTTTCCTATGAAAAAATCACGCCTGTTCTCGTGGATGCTGGCCCTGGTGCTCATCACCGGCCTGCTCACCCCCTTTGCCGCCGCCAGCAGCGGCAGCGCCATCCTGGACTCCATGGACGTGAACGCGAAAGCCGCCATCCTGGTGGACGCCAACAGCAGCGAAATCCTTTATGAGAAAAACGCCCATGAGAAGATGTATCCCGCCTCCATCACCAAGGTGATGACCTGCCTGCTCACCTTAGAGGCGGTGGACGCCGGCCAGCTCACCCTGGAACAGACCGTCACCGCCGGCGCCAGCATCCATACCGGCATCGGCTCGGGCGCCTCCACCGCCGATATCAAAGAGGGAGAGCAAATCCGGGTCATCGACCTGCTGTACGCCGCCCTCCTCCCCTCCGCCAACGAGGCCTGCAACGTGATGGCCCAGGCGGTGAGCGGGGATGTGGAGACCTTCGTGGCGCTGATGAACCAGCGGGCCGCCGAGTTGGGCATGGCGGACACCCACTTCGCCAACACCCACGGCTACCACGATGACAACCACTATACCACCGCCTACGACATCTTCCTCATGTGCCAGGAGGCCATGAAACACGAGACCTTCCGGACCATCGTGTCCACCAAGAGCTATGAGCTGCCCGCCACCAACCTCCATGAGGAACCCCGCACCGTCTACAACACCAACGGCCTCATCTCCACCTGGAACGTGCTGGGCTACCTGTACTCCTACGCCACCGGCATCAAGACCGGCTCCACCCCGGAGGCCGGCCTGTGCCTGGCCGCCGCCGCCACCCGGGAGGATCGGGACCTGATCTCGGTGGTCATGGGCTGCCAGCGGGAGGAGGGCGCCACCGGCAGCGCCGGCCGCACCGACTTCATTGAGACCACCCGGCTCTTTGACTGGGGTTTTCAGAACTTCTCCACCCAGACCATCCTGGATTCCACCAAGCGGGATATCCCCGAGGTGGAGGTGACCTTGGGCAAGGACACCAACTATGTCACCCTGGAGCCCAAGGGGGAGATCACCGCCCTGCTGCCCAACGATGTGAGCCCCGAGGATTTTGAGTTCAACTGCACCCTCAACGCCAAGAGCGTGGAGGCTCCCGTGGAAAAGGGCGCCGTCATGGGCACCATTACCGCCACCTTCAATGGCAAGGAGTACGGTTCCCTCCCCCTGATCGCCAGCATCGGGGTGGAGGTAGACACCCTGATGTACAACCTGGACCGCATCCAGAAGTTCTTCTCCCAGCTGTGGGTACGTATCCTGCTGGTGGTCATCCTGGTGGTCATCGTGCTGCTCATCCTCCGCCGGATCTTTTTCCGGGGCCGGAGGGGCGGCGGCCGCCGCCGGGCTTACAGCGGCAGCTCCCGCTACACCGGCGGACGCCGCAGAAGAAGATAACCATAAAAAATCGCCTGACGAAATCGTCAGGCGATTTTTTTACTGGTTCAGCAGATCCACATAGAGCTCATCCAGCGCAGGGGCCTGATCGATGAGCCCCTCGCTGAGCAGCCAGTCCACGTTCTCCTGCCAGCACTCCGCCGTCTGGGACAAGAAGGGGACGTCGGCGGTCTCCATCATAGGCAGCAGGGTGGCCATGCTCTGCTGCTCCACCGTCTGGGACAGGGGGAAGTTCTCCTCGTTCTGGTTGTTCAGTAGAATCTGGAGCACCCCGTCCGGGTCGGCCTGCATGTCGTCAAAACCCTTGGCACAGGCCCGCAGAAAGCCCCGGAGCACCTCCGGCTCGTTCTCGATCATCTCGTCGCTGGCCAGGAACACCCCTTCGTAGTAGGTGGGCACGCCGTAGTCGTCCAGATCAAACCAGTTGACTTCGAACCCCTCCTCCTCCATCTGGGGTACCTCATGGTTCACCAGGCAGCCGATGGTGGCGTCCACGTTGCCGGTGGTCATGGAGCTCATCAGGTCGAAGCCCACGTCGATGAGAGTCACGTCGCTGGAGTCCGCCCCCACATAGGCCATAATGGAGTGGATCAGGGCCTCGGACAGCTCGGTGCCGGCGTAGCCCACCGTCTTGCCCACCAGATCCTCCGGGGAGGTGATGTTCTTCTCTTTCAGAGAGAGGATGATGTTCAGGGGGCCCTGGACCACCGCGCCGATGGACTTGATGGGCACATTCTGATTGGCCCGGGCGATGACCACGTCCTGCTGATAGTACAGGCCGATCTCCGCCTGACCGGCGGCCACCAACGACATGGCGTCGTTGGCGTTGGAGGGGAACTGGATGGTCACGTCCAGGCCCTCCTCGGCAAAGTAGCCTTTCTCTATGGCGTCATAGAGGAAGGCGTGGAGGGCGTTGGGGTACCAGTCCAGCACCACGCTGATCTCCCGCAGCTCCTGGCCGCCGGCGGGGGAGACTTCCCCGCCGGTCTCGGTCCCGGGCTGAGCGGCAGGAGCGGAGCAGCCTCCCAGCAGGAGGGCCCCCGCCAGGGCAAGAGTACAGATCCGTTTCATATCCATCTTTCCTTTCCTTACAGGCTTATTATGAGGATTCGCCCCGCCAACGGACAAATTTCCGCTCCAGCAGGGCCACAATTCCCACCGCTACCATAGCCACCGCCGACAGCAGCACGATGGGGGCGAACACCCCCGCCCCGTCCAGCTGACTCATCATCCGGCGGGAGAAGTAGCCCAGGCCGCTCTGGGCCCCCAGCCACTCCCCGATGGCCGCCCCGATGACGCTCATGGGCACCGCCATTTTCAAGGCGGAAAAGAAATAGGGCAGGGCGCAGGGGGCCTTGATCTTCCAAAAAATCTCCCGGCGGCTGGCGCCGTAGGTCTGGAGGAGCTCGATCATCTCGGTCTTGGCCGAGCGAAGGCCGTCGTACACCGTGATGGTGATGGGGAAAAAGGTGATGAGCACGGTGACTACCACCTTGCTCCAGATGCCGTAGCCGAACCACACCACAAACAGGGGAGCCATGGCGATGGTTGGGATGGTCTGGGACACCACCACCACCGGGTAGAGCATCCGCCGCACCATGTCGCTGGCGTCCATGGCCACCGCCAGGGCCAAGCCCAGCACCAGGGAGATAGCCAGGCCGATGCCGGTCACCGTCATGGTGGCGGGCAGGTGAGCGGTGAACAGGGGGCCCCGCAGCTCCCACAATCGCTGGAGCACCTGCGCCGGGGTGGGCAGGATGTAGGCCGCATCCATTCCCATGGCCCCCGCCTGCCACACCATCAGCAGTGCCAGTAGGAAGATGAGGGCGGGCAGGTTGGCCTTACAGGCTCTTCTCATACCGCCACCTGCTTTCTCAGCAGAGCGATAAGCCGCTCCTTCAGCTCCACCATCCCGGACTCCGCCAGGCAGCTCCGGTCCCTGGGGAAAGCGGCGGGCACGGGAATCTCGGTGAGGGTGCGGATGGGCGTGGACTCCACCACCAGCACGCTGGAGGACAGGAACACCGCCTCCTCCACGTCGTGGGTAATGAATAAAATGGTTTTTTTATGCCGCTGCCACTGGTCCAGCAGCCACTCCTGCATGGAGACCCGGGTAAGGAAGTCCAGGGCGGAAAAGGGCTCGTCCAGCAGCAGCAGGTCGCTGCCCGTCAGCATGGTGCGGGCAAAGGCCGCCCGCTGGCGCATCCCGCCGGACAGCTCGTGGGGCATCTTGTCAAGGCAGCCCTCCAGCCCCACGTCGGCCAGAGCCTCCTCCGCCTTGTTCCGCCGCTCCCCTTTGGACAGGCCCCCGGCCACCTCCAGGGGCAGGGCCACGTTCTCCCCCACGGTGCGCCAGGGGAAGAGCAGGTCCTTTTGGGGCATGTAGCCGCAGTACCGCTTCCGCCCGCCGATAGGCTTGCCCTCCACCAGGATCTCCCCGCCCTTGGGCAGAAGCAGGCCGTTGGTCATGCGGAAGATGGTGCTCTTGCCGCAGCCGCTCACCCCCAGGATGCAGTGGAAGGAGCCGGGCTCCACCTGAAAGGAGAGCCTGTCGATGATGTCAAAGTCCTCTGAGGGGTACTGGTAGGACACAGATTGAAACTCCAGCGCCTTCATGCCTCCAGCCTCCAGGCCATGTCCCAAAACCCCAGCTCGTACCGGCTGCAATTCACAAAGGTGTCCTCCAGCCGCCGGTACTGCTCCTGGGTGCAGCCCGCCGCCAGGGCGTCCATCCGCTCCACCAGGGCGTTGTTGGTCTGCTGGTACTCCTCCCCGGCGTAGCCCCTCACCCATTCCCCGTAGAAGGGGTGATCCGCCGCCCCGGGCATCTGGGCCAGCCGGGCGCCGATCTCGGCATAGCTCCAGGAGCAGGCCAGGATGGAGGCCACAATCTCCGCCGGGCCGCCGGAGGCTGCCGCCGAGAGCATGTAGCTGGTGTAGGACAGGTTGGCCAGGGCGGGCTTCACCTGGAACACCTGCTCCTCGGTGATGCCCAGCCGGGCCATGTAAGCCCGGTGGGTTTTCATCTCGCCCCCCAGGATGGCGTCCACATTGGCGGAGAAAAACCGCATCAGATCAGGGTCGGCAGCCTTCACCACCCCCCAGGCGAACACCTTGGCGTAGTCGAACAGGTACAGATAGTCCTGGAGCAGGAAATACTGGAACTTCTCCCGGTCTAAGGTGCCGTCCCCGATGCCCCGCACAAAGGGGTGGTCGTGGCAGGCCTGCCAGATAGGCTTTGCCGCCTCATACAGCCGCTGGGTCACGGTCACAGGGCATTCCTCCAATCCAAAATGGTCTCGTCCGCCAGGACGGACAGCTGGGGCCAGTGAGCGCCATAGGTGGCCTCCGGGATACCCACCACATAGAAGCCCGCCTCCTTGGCCGTCCGGGCGGCATAAAAGGCGTCCTCAAACACGGCGGTGTCCGCCGGAGACGCCCCCAGGCGGCGGGCGGCCTCCAGATACACGTCCGGCTTTGTCTTACCCGCCCCCACCGTCTCGCAGCTGAGGATAAAATCCAGGTATCGGGCCACTCCCAGCCGCTCCAGGCAGGTCCGGGCCAAGGGCTCCGCCGTGGCAGTGGCCACGCACATCCGCACCCCCCTGGCCGCCAGGGCGGCCAGATAGTCCGCCGCTCCCGGTTTCAGGGGAATGTCGGTGCGATAGCGCCGGTCCATGATGGCCTCCATTTCCCGGGCAATGCGCTCCGGCGGGTCCTTGATGCCGAAGGTGTCCCTGAAATAGGCTGTCCCCTCCTCCATGGTCATGGGGGTCATGGCGGCCAGCTGCTCCTGGGTGGGGTGGAGCCCCCGCTCCTCCAGATAGTTCCGCCCCAGGGCCTTCCAGGCGGGCATGGAGTCCACCAGGGTGCCGTCCATGTCGAAGATACAGAACCGTTTATCCATGGGCGGCCACCATCTCCTCCGCCAGGGCCCGCAGGGCCCGGGCGGCCTGTTCCGGCTGGGCCTGGGCGAAGAGGGCGGACACCACCGCGGCCCCCGCCGCCCCGGTGCCCGCCAGGCGGGGCAGGTTTCCGGCGTTGATCCCGCCGATGGCCACCACCGGGATGGTCACCGACCGGCAGATCTCCCCCAGCGTGTCCAGGCTCAGGTTCTTTGCGTCCCCCTTGGTGGTGGTGCCGAACACCGCCCCAGCGCCGATGTAGTCGGCCCCGGCTTTCTCGGCCGCCACCGCCAGCTCTACCGTGTTGGCGGTGATGCCCAGAATCTTATCCGGCCCGATGATGGCCCGGATATCCCGGCCCATCAGGTCCCTCTGGCCCACGTGGACCCCGTCGGCGTCGCAGGCCAGGGCCAGCTCCACGCTGTCGTTGACCACGAAGGGCACCCGGTACCGGGCAGCAACTTCCTTGATCCGGCGGGCCAGCTCCAGCAGAGCCTCCCCTTTCAGCTCCTTTTCCCGCAGCTGGAGGAAGGTGGCCCCGCCCCGCAGCACCTCCTCCACCACCTGCTCCAGGGTGCGGTCCCCCAGCCAGGTGCGGTCGGTGACGGCGTAGAGGGTCATCCCCCGCCGGAGTTCATCCTTGGTAAATTTCATAGCGCACTCCTTGTGTGATCTGCTCTTCCGTCAGGTTGAACAGGCTGTCAATCAGGTCGATGCGGAAGGTGGCGTTGCCCGTGCCCTTTTTCAGCCGCAGCGCCTCCGCCCGCTCCCCGGCGATGCCCATGGCCGCCGCAGCCGCCGCAGCCGCTTCCAAGGGCTTGTCGGGGCAAGCGCCGCAGAAGGCCCCGGTGAGGGCGGACAGCATACAGCCGCTGCCGGTGATCCGGGCCATGGTGGGGCTGCCGTTGCGGAGGAAGAGCACCCGCTCCCCCTGGGCCGCCACGTCCACCGCTCCGGAGAGCACCACCGCCGCCCCCGTCCGCCGGGACAGGGCGGAAGCCAGAGCCGCCGCCTGGGGCAGGCCGGACTCAGTGACCGCGTCGGCGGTGGCCACGTCTACCCCGCTGCCCCCCTCCCGGCCCTCGGTGAGGGCCCGGATCTCCGAGGCGTTGCCCCGGATCACGGCAAACTGTACTTCTTCTAAGAGTCTGCGGGCGGTCTCCCGCCGCAGGCCGGTGAACCCGGCGGCCACCGGGTCAAAAACTACCGGCACGCCCAGCCGGTTGGCCTCTTTTCCCGCTATAAACATGGCCTCCTGATAGTCAATGCCCCCCAGGTTGAGCACCAGGGCCTGAACTCCGGCCACCGCGTCAGCCACCTCCAGGGGGTGGTGGGCCATGGTGGCGGAGGCCCCTGCCGCCAGCAGGATGTTGGCGCAGTCGTTGACGGTAACCATGTTGGTGATGCACTGGACCAGGGGAGCCCGCGTCCGCACCGCCGCCAGAAGGGCGGCAAATTCCGTCCGTTCCATGGCGCTCACCGCTCCACCAGGGCCTGCATGGTATCCAGGCCGCCGGACCGTTTCAGGGCCAAAAGCACCATACCGGCGATGACCGAACCCCCCACGGTGGACACCAGGAAGGGCACCATATAGGCGTAAGCCGCCGCCTCCTGCCCCATGAGCAGGTTGGCGATGGGCCAGGCCGCCAGGGCCCCCAGGATGCCGGTACCCAAAATCTCACCGGCGCAGGTGGCCGCCAGATTCCGGGTAGCGGCGTAGGTGAGGCCGCACACCAGAGCCCCTACCATGCTGCCGGGGAAGGCCAGCAGGGAACCCAGGCCCAGCAGGTTGCGCAGCAGGCTGGCGGCGAAGGCGGAGGCCAGGCCATAGCCAGGCCCCAGGAACACGGCGCACAGGATGTTCACCATGTGCTGCACCGGGGAGCACCGGGAACTGAGCACGGGAAAGGAGATCAGACTGCCCACAACCGCCGCAGCCGTGAGCAGGCTGGCGATGGCCAGCTTTTTGATCGGGGATTGCCGTCTCACGCCTGCGCCCCCCTGCCGCCCACCTGCCCCCCAGCGGGGATGGCGTAGTTGTGCCACAGGGGACCGCTGCCGTGTCCCAGGTTCAGCCCCGCCCTCATACAGGCGGTGATGTAGGCCTTGGCCTTCTCCACCGCCCCGGGCAGGGTCTCCCCCAGGGCCAGAAAGGAGGCGATGGCGGAGGACAGGGTGCAGCCCGAGCCGTGGTTGTTGGGGTTGTCCACCCGGGGGGCCCGGAACCAGTGGGCGCTCCCCCCCTGCCACAGCAGGTCGTCGGCACAGTCGGTCCGGTGGCCTCCCTTCACCAGCACCGCCCCGGGCAGGGTCTTTCCGATGGCCTCCGCCGCCCGCAGCATATCCGCCTCGGTCTCGATGGCAAAGCCGCACAGCCGCTCCGCCTCCGGGATGTTGGGGGTGATGACCGCCGCCAGGGGGAAGAGCTCCTCCATCAGGGCGGTGAGGGCGTTGTCCTGCATAAGGGCGGAGCCGCTGGTGGCCACCATCACCGGGTCCACCACGACGTTCTCCGCCTCATACTGCCGCAGCTTGGCCCCGATGGCCCGGATGATGGGGGCGGAGGACACCATGCCGATCTTCACGGCCTGGGGGCGGATGTCCTCAAACACACAGTCCAGCTGTTCCCCCACAAACTCCGGGGTGGCCTCCAGCACGTTCCGGACGCCGGTGGTGTTCTGGGCGGTGAGGGCGGTGACGGCGCTCATGCCGAACACCCCCAGGCAGGTCATGGTTTTCAGGTCGGCCTGGATGCCGGCGCCGCCGCTGGAGTCGCTGCCGGCGATGGTAAGCACACATTTCATAGTCGTTCCTTCTTTCTCTTTCTGCCAAAATAGGAAAGCGGCAGGTCCCAAGGGACCTGCCGCTGATTCTGTACGTATTGCTGCCCCTCCGGACGGAGGAGACCCCGCACGGAAGTGGCGCTGCGTCCCTACGTTGGCATTACCCAAATCAGGTCAGGTCGAGGGACTCTCCCCTCCTCTCAGCCTCCTCGCGGAAGCTCCCTTGCACAGTCGATTTTAACTTGTCCGCCGGAATTTGTCAATCCTTAATGATTGAGCAGCCGCACCCGGCACACTCCGTCCAGGGCCCGGATCTCATCGGCCACCGCCTGGCTCACCCGGCTGCCCACATCCACCACGGTGTAGGCGTACTCCTTCTTGGACTTGTTGGTCATGTTCTCCACGTTGACCCCGTCCTTGGACAGCAGGCCGGTGATGCTGGCGATAGCGCCGGGCACGTTCTTGTGGATGATGCACAGCCGGGACTCGCCGCTCCACTCCTGCACCAGGGTGGGCAGGTTGACGGAGTTCTTGATGTTGCCGTTCTCCAGATAGTCCTTCAGCTCCTGGGCGGCCATGACGGCGCAGTTCTCCTCACTCTCCGGGGTGGAAGCGCCCAGATGGGGAATGGCCACTACGTTCTTGCCCTGAAGGATCTTGTTGTTGGGGAAGTCGGTAACATAGGCGGACACCTTGCCGGAATCCAGTGCGGCAAGCATGTCGTCGTCGTTGACCAGGCCGCCCCGGGCCAGGTTGATGATGCGTACGCCGCCCTTCATCATGTGGATGGCATCCTCGTTGATCATGCCCCGGGTCTCGGGGGTCTGGGGCACATGGAGGGTGATGTAGTCGCAGTTCTTATAGATGGTCTCCAGATCCATGGCCCGGTGGACCAGGCGGGACAGGGACAGGGCGGCGTCCACGCTGAGGAAGGGATCGTAGCCGAACACGGTCATGCCCAGCTTGGTGGCGATGTTGGCCACCTGCACGCCGATGGCGCCCAGGCCGATGACGCCCAGCATCTTGCCGGACAGCTCGGGACCCACAAACTGGCTCTTGCCCTTCTCCACTACCTTCTCCACGTCGGCACCTGCGCCGGCCTGGACCTTCACCCACTCGGCCCCGGCGGTAATCTTGCGGGAGGCCATCAGCAGGGCGCACACCGCCAGCTCCTTCACCGCGTTGGCATTGGCGCCGGGGGTGTTGAACACGACGATGCCCGCCTCAGAGCAGCGGTCGATGGGGATATTGTTGGTGCCGGCGCCGGCCCGGGCCACCGCCCGCAGGTTGTCGGGGAACTGGTAGTCGTGCATATCGGCGGAGCGAACCAGGATACCGTCCTCGTTCTCCACATCGTTGCTGACGGAAAACCGGGTCTGATCCAGAACGGACAGGCCGGCAGGGGAAATCTTATTCAGGGTCTTAATGCGAAACATGGTGGCGTTACCTCCCGTTAGTTGTTCTTATCGAAGGCCTTAATGAAATCGCACAGCTTCTCCACGCCTTCGGTGGGCATGGCGTTGTAGATGGACGCCCGCATGCCGCCCTGCCCACAAAATGAGACATTTTGCGGGGCCCCAAGGGATTTTATCTGCTCGGGCGGAGTGAATCCGCCCGGCATCAAGGTTTTGCCCCAAAGGGGCAAAACGCTTGGTTCCGTGGGCGTCCCGCGGGCTTAGTTGTTCTTATCAAACGCCTTGATAAAGTCGCACAGCTTCTCCACGCCTTCGGTGGGCATGGCGTTGTAGATGGACGCCCGCATGCCGCCCACGGAGCGATGGCCCTTCAGGTTGGTAAAGCCGGCCTCGACGCTCTCCTTGACAAACTTGGTGTCCAGCTCGTCGTTACCGGTGCGGAACACCACATTCATATCGGACCGGGAGCCGGGCTCCACGGCGCAGGTGAACAGCTTGGAGTTGTCGATAACATCGTACAGCATCTGGGCCTTGCCGTGCTTGATGGCCTCCATGCCGGGCAGGCCGCCCTTGGACTCCAGCCAGTCCAGCACCAGGCCCAGGATGTAGATGCACCAGCAGGGCGGGGTGTTGTACATGGAATCCTTGTCGATCATAGTCTTGTAGTTCATCATCAGAGGGGTATAGGGCAGCTCCTGACCGGCCAGCTCCTCCTTGATGATGACCACGGTAAGGCCGGCGGGGGCCATGTTCTTCTGGGCGCCGGCGAAGATGATGCCGTACTTGCTCACGTCCACCGGGCGGGACAGGATGTCGGAGGACATGTCACACACGATGGGCACCCCGTTGGTCTCGGGGACGTACTGCCACTCGGTGCCGTAGATGGTGTTGTTGGCGCAGTAATAGAAGTAGCTGGCCTCGGGGTCCAGGGTGATCTGATCCTGGGTGGGGATGTAGGTGTGGTTCTTGTCGGCGGAAGAGGCAGCCAGGTTGATGGTGCCGTACTTCTTGGCCTCCTTATAGGCAATGTTGGAGAAGTTGCCGGTGACAGCGTAGTCGGCCTTGCCGGTCTTGCCGATCAGGTTCAGGGGCGCCATGGAAAACTGGGAAGAGGCGCCGCCCTGGAGGAACAGGATCTTATAGCCCTCGGGCACGTTCATCAGCTTGCGCAGCTTAGCCTGGGTGTCGTCAAAAATCTTCTGGAATACCTTAGATCGGTGACTCATCTCCATGACTGACATGCCGGACCCCTGATAGTTGGTGATCTCGGCTCCAGCACGCTCCAGCACTTCCAGGGGGAGCATGGACGGGCCTGCGGAGAAATTGTACACGCGCTCGTTACCCATGATAGATGGCCTCCTCAAAATCGAAAAGTAATTGCAATGCTCTGCGGAATTGCTTCGCTTTACATTGATAAAGTCTATTATAGCCACCTCCCACCAGTGCTGTCAAGTGCACGGAGTACCCAAAAGCTTACTTCGGATGGTAAAAAGTTTGTGAATGTTTCAAGGTACCCTTTGCACTCCGGCGGGTTTTGTGATACAATGCCCATAAACTAAGAGTTTAGTTTTTCCAGGGGAGGGATAGAAGGCTTATGCTGCTTTCCGAGATCAAAGAGATCCTGAACGCCACTGTTCTGTGGGGCGAGGAGCACCTGGACCGGGAGGTCATGTCCGCCTGCGGCAGCGACTTTATGAGCGACGTGCTGGCCTATGTGAAAAACCAGCCCGTATTGCTCACCGGCCTGGTCAACCCGCAAGTGGTGCGCACCGCCGACATGGTGGAAATGTGCTGCATCATCTTTGTCCGGGGCAAGGTGCCCGGCGAAAACATCATCAAGCTGGCGGAGGAACGGGACATCGTGGTGATGACCAGTCCCAAGCGCATGTACGAGGCCTGCGGCCTGCTCTACTACAATGGATTGCGAGGAAATTGCGATGGAAACGATTAAACTTGTCTACCCTGTGGAGGGCGGCGACCTGATCGAGGCCGGCGAAGCCTCCAGCAAGATGAAGCTGACGCTGAAAAAGCTGGGTCTGCCCCAGGATGTGATCCGCCGGGCCTCCATCTGTATGTACGAAGGTGAGATCAACATGGTTATCCACGCCGACGGCGGCGAGGCCCAGGTGGAGGTGGACTCCGATCAGATCACCATCCGCATGATGGACTCCGGCCCCGGCATTCCCGACGTGGACCAGGCCATGCAGGAGGGCTACTCCACCGCCGACTCCACCGCCCGGGAGCTGGGCTTTGGCGCCGGCATGGGCCTGCCCAACATGAAGCGTTACTCCGACGAGATGACCATTGACACTGTGGTGGGCACCGGCACCACCGTCACGGTCAAGATCAAGATCCCTCAGTAATGGAGGGTTCCACATCAAAGCGAGGTGAGACAGGCACATGGCTATGAGGCATTCCGTGGTTCTGGACAGCAGACGCTGCCGCGGCTGTACCTCCTGTATCAAGGGCTGTCCCACCGAAGCCATCCGTGTCCGGGGCCGCAAGGCCACCATCCTTCCGGACCGGTGCATCGACTGCGGCGAGTGCATTCGGATCTGTCCCCACAAGGCCATTAAATCGGTGGGCGATCAGCTGGACATCCTCTCCCGGTTCGAGTACTGCGTGGCCCTGCCCGAACCTGCCCTTTACGGGCAGTTTCATAACCTGGACAACATTGACATCATCCTCAACGCCCTGCTGAAAATCGGCTTCCACAAGGTATTTGAGGTGGCCAAGGCCGCCGAGATGATCTCTGATTTTGAACGCCAGTCCATTCTGGAGGGGCCGCCCAAGGTGACTCCCATGATCTCCTCCTCCTGTCCCACGGTGCTGCGGCTCATCCGTATGCGCTTCCCCAAACTGCTGCCCCATGTTGCATGCACCATTCTGCCCATGGAGCTGGCGGCCATCCTGGCCCGCCGGGAGGCGGCGGCGGAGACCGGCCTGCCCCCAGAGCGTATCGGCGTGTTCGCCATTGTCCCCTGTTCCTCCAAGGTCACCGCCGCCCGGGTGTCCGAGGGGCTCCAGGCCCCGGTGCTGGACGGTGCCTTTGCCATCCGGGACATTTACCTGCGGCTGCTCAGCCCCATGAAGCATCTGGAACAGATTGAGCCCATGTCCTCCGTGGGGATCATGGGCCTGGGCTGGGCCTCCTGCGGCGGCGAAAGCGCCGCCCGCCTGCGGGAGCAGTGCGTGGCGGTGGACGGCGTGTCCAACGTGATCCGAATGCTGGAGGAGATTGAGGACGGCCGCTTGCCCGAGGCCGACTTCCTGGAGCTGTCCGCCTGTACCCAAGGCTGCGTGGGAGGCTGCTTCACGGTGGAAAACCCCTATGCCGCCAAAATGCGCATCAAGGGACTGATGAAAGGCCAGCCCGTCTCCCGCAACCGGTTCCCCTTCCAGGGCGAGGAGCGGGACATCGTCCGCCGGGACAAGGAGCTGCAATACTTACCCACCTTCGTGCTGGATCAGGATCTGGGGGCAGCCCTCAACAAGCAGCTGCGCATCCAGGAGCTGGAGTCCCATCTGCCCGGGCTCCACTGCGGCTCCTGCGGCGCTCCCTCCTGCCACGCCTTTGCCGAGGACGTGGTGCTGGGCCGGGCCACAGTGGACGACTGCATCTTCAACGTGCGGGAGCGGATGCGCTCCATGGCCGGCAAGGATGAGGCGGACGATTACCTGCCGCCCCCCTTCCGCCGACAGCAGCACGACACTTCCAGACGATAACCCACGGGCCTGTTGCCATCCGCCGCAACAGGCCCTTTCTTAATGAATCACACCAAAGGAGGCTACCAATTATGACTGTTCAGCAGCTGATCCAAACTATGGAGCTCACCCCCTTCCACCTCAGCGACCCGGAGCGGCAGGTCACCGGCGGCTATGTGGGCGACCTGCTCAGCTGGGTTATGGGCCGGGCAGGTCAGGACTGCGCCTGGCTCACCATCATGTCCAATCAGAATGTGGCTGCTGTGGCCCTGATGGCCGATGTGGCCTGCGTCATTCTCACCGAAGGGGTCCAGCCCGACGCCGATCTGCTCCGCCGGGCCCAGGACAAACAGGTCAATCTGCTGGGTACCAGCCTGGACACCTATACCGCCGCTTGCCGGTTGGGCCAGAGCCTGGGCTGAGTATCCGGCTCCGAAAGAAGGGTCTTTGTTGAATTTTTATTACGACCTGCACCTCCACTCCTGTCTGTCGCCCCACAGGGCCACGGCCCTGCGGGGACCCCTTGATTTCACTTCCTCGGGCGGAGTGAATCCGCCCTGCGGCAAGGTTTTTGCCCCAGGCAAAAACGCTTGGACGCGCCTGCGGCGCGGATGGGCGACAGGCAATGCCTCACTCTGCCCGGAAAGCCGGTGTTTCTCTTGAAATATTACTATGACCTGCACCTCCACTCCTGTCTGTCGCCCTGCGGCAGCGAGGACATGACCCCCGCCAACCTGGCGGCCATGTGCGCCCTGGCAGGGCTGGAAATCGTGGCCCTCACCGACCACAACACCACCGGCAACTGCGCCCCTTTTTGCCGGGCCGCCGCGGGCCACGGCCTGTTGGCCCTGGCGGGGATGGAGCTGTGCACCCAGGAGGACATCCACGTGGTCTGCCTCTTCCCCAGCCCTCAGGCCGCTCTTCCCTTTGAGGAGTATGTCTCCGCCCATCTGCCCCAGATTCCCAACAAGCGGGACCTGTTCGGCCCCCAGATCCGCATGGGGGACGATGATCAGATTTTGGAGGAGGACACCCGGTTTTTGGCGGGCAGCACCGACATTCCCATCTACGAGGTGGCCCAGTTGGTGACCGACTTCGGCGGGGTGGCCATTCCCGCCCACATCGACCGCCCCTCTTACTCCCTGCTGGGAGTGCTGGGCCTGTGGGACCCCGACCTGCACTTCCCCACCGTCGAGCTCTCCCACAACTGCCCCCCCGATTTCTCCCAGCGCCCTGACTTGGCCGGTCTCCGGTTCATCACCAGTTCCGACGCCCACTATCTGGAACAGGTGTGGGGAGCCGAGCACGCCATGGATCTGCCCGAGCGCTCTCCCCAGGCCGTTCTGGACTGGCTGTCGGGAAAATTTCTCTGATCTTTTGACCTGTCAGCTTAACAAACGGATTCGTTTGCTAAGCTGACACTTTTTTTGCCATTTTTAAAAAACCAAACTCTATTTTATTTATATCCTGAGAACAACTGCCGTTATTTTTATCTCTCCTCTCATCTCTTCGTCTACCTTTCATTTCATTTCATTTCACCTTTTTAGGCCAAAAAATTCTCGTCAAAGGGGTTAATTAGGCTTTTCTTTCCTTTACAAGGAAAGTTTGATGTGATATAATTTTCACAAAGTTTCCAAGCCGCCTGTCCAATCCACCGCGGTCCCGTGATCTGCGGAACGTGCCGGTGGGCCTGTGGGCATGCGGCTACCCTTTTCCGCCGGCGGAAGGCGCCGGTCAAACCAATCCAGAAAGGAAGGACAAGTTCATGCCAAACTGCAAGACCATTGTTCCTTACCGGGGTACACCAGAGCAGGAAGAACGCCTGCGCCAGGTGATCGCCGAGCATAAGGGACAGCCTGGCGCTACCATGCCGGTCCTCCAGGCCGCCCAGGAGATCTTCGGCTACCTCCCTGAGGAAGTCCAGATCATCATCGCCGAGGGGCTCGATATCCCCCTGTCCGAGGTGTACGGCGTCGCCTCCTTCTACGCCCAGTTCACCCTGAACCCCAAGGGCAGATACCAGATCTCCGTCTGTCTGGGCACCGCCTGCTACGTCAAGGGCGCCGCCGCCATCCTCAACGCGGTGGAGCAGAAGCTGGGCATCACCCCCGGCACCATTACCCCCGACGGCAAGTTCTCCCTGGACTCCTGCCGCTGCGTGGGCGCCTGCGGCCTGGCTCCCGTTATGATGGTCAACAACGACGTGTACGGCCGGCTCACCCCCGACCAGGTTGGCCCCATCCTGGATATGTATAAGTAAACAGTGCCGAGCTGCCGGGCAAGAAAGGAAGCCACAGCATGAAAGAAATCGCTCTTCACGCCCTGGATATCGCGCAGAACTCCACCGCGGCTCAGGCCAGCCGCCTGGATATCACCCTGACGGAGGCGGAGGGACAGATCTCCCTCACCATCACCGACAACGGCCGGGGTATGAGCCCCCAGCTGCTGGCCCAGGTGAGCGACCCCTTTACCACCACCCGGACTACCCGGAAGATGGGTCTGGGCCTGCCTCTGCTGCGCATGGCAGCGGAGCAGACCGGCGGGACCATGTCCATCGACAGCACCGAAGGGGTGGGCACCACCGTCACCGCTGTGTTTTCCGCCCTGCACATCGACTGTCCCCCCGTGGGGGATATGGGTACCACCATTACCTTTCTGCTCCAGGGAAACCCCCACCTCCATCTGTGCTACCGCCACACGGTGGACGAACGGCACTTCCTGCTGGACACCGACGAGCTCCACGCCCAGCTGGGCCCGGAGATCTCTCTGGCGGAGCCGGAGGTGATCCTCTGGATCAGAGATTATTTACAGGAACAGGAACTTCTGTTACGAGAAAACGAGGAGATGAAAGCATGAAAAGTCTTGCGGAACTGCAGGCCATTCGTGACCGGATGCGGGGACAGATCGACCTGCGCGACTCCGGTGACGACCGCATCCGTGTGGTAGTGGGCATGGCCACCTGCGGCATCGCCGCCGGCGCCCGTCCCGTTCTCAACGCCCTGCTGGAAGAGGTCAACAAGCGCAACCTGCAAAACGTCACCGTGTCCCAGACCGGCTGCATCGGCGTGTGCCGGCTGGAGCCCATCGTGGAGGTGTACGTCCCCGGCCAGGAGAAGGTCACCTATGTGAAGATGTCCCCGGACAAGGTGGCCTCCATCGTCAGCGAGCATCTGGTCAACGGCCGGGTGGTGGAAGAGTACACCATCGGCGCGGCGGAATAAGGGAGGGTGACTGATGAGCTTTATTCGTTCCCATATTCTGGTCTGCACGGGCACCGGCTGCTCCTCCTCCAACAGCGTCAAGATCATTGAGGAGTTTGAAAAGCAGCTGGCGGCCCAGGGGATGGACAAGGAGGCCAAGGTGGTGCGCACCGGCTGCTTCGGGCTGTGCGCCCTGGGCCCCATTGTCACCATCTACCCCGAGGGCGCCTGCTACACCCACGTCACCGTGGAGGATGTGGAGGAGATCGTCTCCGAGCACATCGTCAAGGGCCGGATCGTCAAGCGCCTGCTGAACAAGACCGCCGGCGAGGAAGGCCCCGTCACCTCCCTCACCGAAACCCGGTTCTACAAGCACCAGCAGCGCATTGCCCTGCGCAACTGCGGCGTCATCAACCCGGAGAGCATTGACGAGTACATCGCCGTGGACGGCTACGCCGCTCTGGGCAAGATTCTCTCCGAGCAGATCCCGCCCCAGCAGGTCATCGACACCATTAAGTCCTCCGGCCTCCGGGGCCGGGGCGGTGCCGGCTTCTCCACCGGCCTGAAGTGGCAGTTCACCGCCGACGCGGTGAGCCCCGACGGGGTCAAGTTTGTCTGCTGCAACGCCGACGAGGGCGATCCCGGCGCCTTCATGGACCGGTCCGTGCTGGAGGGCGACCCCCACACCATCATTGAGGCCATGACCATCGCCGGCTACGCCGTAGGGGCCCACCAGGGCTACATCTACGTCCGGGCGGAGTACCCCATCGCCGTCAAGCGGCTGGAGACCGCCATCGGCCAGGCCAAGGAGTACGGCCTGCTGGGCAAGAACATCTTCGAGTCCGGCTTTGACTTCGACCTGGAGCTGCGGCTGGGCGCCGGCGCCTTCGTCTGCGGCGAGGAGACCGCCCTCATGCGCTCCATCGAGGGCCACCGGGGCGAGCCCAAGACCCGTCCCCCCTTCCCGGCGGTGAAGGGCCTGTTTGACCGGCCCACCCTGCTCAACAACGTGGAGACCTACGCCAACATCACCTGGATCTTCAACAACGGAGCCGATAAGTTCGCCGCCATCGGCACCAAGGGCTCCACCGGCACCAAGGTCTTCGCCCTGGGCGGCAAGATCACCAACACCGGCCTTGTGGAGATCCCCATGGGCACCACCCTGCGCACCGTCATCGAGGACATCGGCGGCGGCTGCCCCAACGGCAAGAAGTTCAAGGCCGCCCAGACCGGCGGCCCCTCCGGCGGCTGTATCCCCGCCAGCCTCATCGACACCCCCATGGACTACGACTCCCTGGGCGCCATCGGCTCCATGATGGGCTCCGGCGGCCTCATCGTCATGGATGAGGACAACTGCATGGTGGACATCGCCAAGTTCTTCCTGGAGTTCATCATCGACGAGTCCTGCGGCAAGTGTTCCCCCTGCCGCATCGGCACCAAGCGGCTCTACGACCTGCTGACCAAAATCACCGAGGGCAACGGCACCCTGGAGGACATCACCACCATCGAGGAGCTGTGCGAGCACATCAAGTCCAGCGCTCTGTGCGGCCTGGGCCAGACCGCTCCCAACCCGGTGCTCTCCACCCTGCACCACTTCCGGGACGAGTACATCG
>CASEOA010000032.1 GCA_949289455.1 uncultured Eubacteriales bacterium | reverse complement strand
CTTCTTTGCCGCCTACTTTATCGCCGCGGCCCTGGGGGCCGGCGGCGGCGTCTGCGGTACCGCGGGAGTCCTGGGCTTTGTCCTGGGACTGGCTTTGGCGGTGCTGCTGGACCGGCGGATGCGCAAGCGGCAGGCCATCTCCTTCCGTATTACCGCCATCAATCCGGCGGACTGATGTTCGGCTATGTGCGGCCCTGGCGGGACGAACTGAAGGTATGCCAGGACCGGGACTACCAGGCCCTCTACTGCGGCCTGTGCCGCACTCTGGGCAGGCGGCACGGCCTTGTGGCCCGGATGTTCCTCAACTATGACTTTACCTTTCTGGCCATGCTGCTGGACGGCGGCAGGCCGGAGACTACCCGGGAGCGCTGCCCCGCCTGGCTGTGGTGCCGGAAAAAAACCTGTGCCGCTACCGCCGGTCTGGACGGGGCGGCCGACGCCGCCACCATTCTCAGCTATTGGAAGCTGCGGGACACGGTGGCGGACAGCTCCTTCTGGCGGGGCCTGCCCGCCCGGTTCCTCTCCCGGCTCCTCCGCCGGGGCTACCGGAAGGCCGCCGCCGCCCGGCCCGTCTTTGACGGGACGGTGCGGGACTGCCTGGAGGAGCTGACCGCCCTGGAGAAGGATAACTGCCCCTCTATGGACCGGACGGCGGACACTTTTGCCCGGCTGCTGGCCGCCGCCGCGCCCCCCACCGGGGAGGCGGCCCGGGATCGGGCCACAGAGCAGCTGCTCTACCACCTGGGCCGGTGGATCTACCTGGTGGACGCCTGGGACGATCTGGAGGCCGACCAGAAAACCGGGGCCTACAACCCCATCCTGGCCCGGTTCCCGGCGGGAGCGGACCGGGACTACCTGCGCACCACCCTGCGCCACTCCCTCAACCTGGCCCGGTCGGCCATGGCCCTGCTGGAGCTGGGCCACTGGGAGGCGACGGTGGAGAACATCTTATATCTGGGCCTGCCCGCCGTGGAGGAATTGGTATTCACCGGCCGTTGGAAGGCGGTCAATCACAGAGACAGGAGACAAGATCCATGAACGATCCTTACAGCGTGCTGGGCGTCAAGCCGGACGCCAGCGACGACGAGATCAAGCGGGCCTACCGGGATCTGGCCCGGAAGTACCACCCGGACAATTACCAGAACAACCCCCTGGCCGACCTGGCCGAGGAGAAGATGAAGGAAATCAACGAGGCCTACGACACCATCAACAAGATGCGCTCCGGCGGCGGAGGTTATTCTGGCGGGGGCGGCTATTCCGGCGGGGGCTACCAGGGGAGCTACCACCACCAGCAGTATAACTCCTCCCAGAGCGCCAGCCTGTACAATCAGGTGCGGCAGGCCATCAATATGAACGACCTGGGCCGGGCTGAGCAGCTGCTGCGCACGGCGCCCACCCAGGACGCCGAGTGGCACTTCCTCACCGGCTCCCTGGCCTACCGGAAGGGCTGGCTGGACGAGGCGCTCCAGCACATCCAGACCGCCTGCAACATGGCCCCCTCCAACGCGGAGTACCGGCAGGCCCTGCTGATGATGCGTCAGGGGGGGCAGGCCTACCGGCCCTACGGCTACGGCAACAGCCCCGACGCCTGCGACCTGTGCACCGCCTGCATGTGCCTGAACTGCATGTGCGGCGGCTGCGGGAACTGAGATGGCTGGCGTCCGGCGTTACCGGGGCGGGGCGGGACGGACCGCCCTGGTGGGCCTTCTCACCGGCTTGTCCCTCATCTGCCTGTATCTGGCCTTCCTGGCTCCCACAGGCAAGCTGGGGGTGGTGGCCCTGGCGGGGGTGTTTCCGGCGGGGGCGGTGGTGTCCGCCGGTCTGCCCGCTGGCTTTTTCTGCTATGCCGCCACCGGCCTGCTGGGCCTGCTGCTGCTCCCCTCCAAAAGCGCGGCCCTGCTCTACCTGATCTTTTTCGGCTTGTGGCCCATGGTGAAAAGCCTGCTGGAGCGGTTGCCCAGCCGGGTGCTGGAGTGGGTGGGCAAGCTGGCGGTGTGCAACGCCGCCCTGGCCCTGCTGTGGTTCGGGCTCAAGAGCCTGTTTCTGCCCTTCCTGCCCGCCGCCCTCAGCCAGAGCTGGATGGTGTTCGCCGCTGGCAACGTGGGCTTTGTGCTCTACGACCTGGGCTTTTCCGGGCTCATCGCCTTCTATACCGCCCGGGTGGACAGGGTCTTGCGGAAGAACCATTAGTTTGCTATAATAATGTGATCGCAGGGAGGCCTGGCCTCCCATCACTTAGGACAGGGGGAGACCCATTTTGGTCAAGAGTATGACAGGCTATGGCCGGGGGGAGGCCGTGCGCAATGGCCGCTCCATCACGGCGGAAGTCCGCTCGGTGAACAACCGCTATCTGGACTGCACTGTGAAGCTGCCCCGAATCTATGTTTTTGCAGAGGACGGCATCAAGGCCCGGGTCCAGGCCCATATTTCCCGGGGCAAGGTGGACGTATACTTCACCATCGGCCCCTCCGCCAACGGGGACGTGTCCATCTCGGTGAACAAGCCGGTGGCCGAGGGCTATCTGGCCGCCCTGAGAGAGCTGCGGGACACCTACGGCCTGCGGGACGACATCTCGGTGTCTTTGCTGTCCCGGTTCCAGGACGTGTTTTTGGTGGAAAAGACCCAGGAGGATCTGGACGCCCTGGCGGAGGACCTCCAGGCTGTGCTGGAGCTGGCCCTGGACGACTTTGACGCCATGCGGACCCGGGAAGGGGAGAAGCTGTGCCAGGACGTGCGGGACCGGGCGGCCATCATCGCCGGGCTGGTGTCCAAGGTGGAGGAGCGTGCCCCCGGCATCGTGGCCGACTACCGGGCCAAACTGCTCTCCCGGATGAACGAGGTGCTCCAGAACACCCAGCTGGACGAGAGCCGCATCCTCACCGAGGCGGCCATCTATGCCGACAAGGTGGCGGTGGACGAGGAGACCGTCCGCCTGCGCAGCCACCTGGACCAGCTGGAGCACATGCTGGAGCAGGGGGGCGCCACCGGCCGGAAGCTGGACTTTTTGATCCAGGAATTTAACCGGGAGGCCAACACCATCGGCTCCAAGTGCAACGATATCGAGACCGCCGGCTACGTGGTGGACATCAAGGCCCAGATCGAGAAGATCCGGGAGCAGATCCAGAACATCGAGTAAGGAGCAGGCGGATGAAACTCATCAATATCGGCTTTGGCAATATGGTTTCCGCCGGACGGCTCATTGCCATTGTCAGCCCAGAATCGGCCCCCATCAAGCGCCTGGTGCAGGAGGCCCGGGACAAGGGCACCCTCATCGACGCCACCTTTGGCCGCCGCACCCGGGCGGTGCTTATCATGGACAGCGACCATGTGGTGCTCTCCGCTCTCCAGACGGAGACGGTGGCGGGCCGCCTGAACGGGAAAGAGGCAGATCCGGCAGAGGAGGAAGAGGCGACTTGATCGGAAGAAAGAAAGACAAGGGCACGCTCATCGTGCTTTCCGGCCCCTCCGGGGTGGGAAAGAGCACCGTCATTGCCGAGCTGCTCAGCGCACGGAAGGATATCCACTTTTCTGTCTCCTTCACCACCCGGCAGCCCCGGGCCGGCGAGGAGGACGGGGTGAACTACAACTTCGTCTCCCGGCAGCGGTTTGAGGAGATGATCGCCAACGACGAGCTGTTGGAATACGCGGAATATGTCCATAATTATTACGGCACCTCCCTGCGGGTGATTCAGGAGCAACTGGAGGCCGGCATCGACGTGCTGCTGGATATCGAGGTCCAGGGGGCGGCCAAGGTGCGGGAAAAGTGCCCTGACGCCGTATGTATCTTCATCATCCCCCCCTCCTTTGAAGAGCTGTCCCGCCGGCTCCACAGCCGGGCCACCGACAGCGAAGAGGTGATCCAGGGCCGTTTGCAAAAGGCCCGGGAGGAGTGCCGTCAGGTACCCAATTATGACTACCTGGTGGTCAACGACAAGGTGTCCGAGGCGGCGGCCGAGATTATCGCCATCCTGACGGCGGAGGGCTGCCGCACCAAAAACCGCTTGAATCTGTTAGAAGGAGTCTGATTTGTCATGATGCTCGAACCCCCTATGAATAAACTGCTCCAGCAGGTGCCCAGCCGGTATATGCTGGTGAACGTGGTGGCCCAGCGGGCCCGCCAGGTGGCCACCCAGGCCGAGGAAACCGGCATTTCCCTGGACGATAAGCCGGTGACCATCGCCATCCGGGAGGTTGCCGACGGTAAGGTGGCCCTGAACGAGGAAGAAGAGGCATAAGCAGCGTACGGAGAGAGGAGGCAAGCGACGGGCGGTTTCGCCTGCCGCTTGCCTCAGCCTGTCCTTAGAGGATGTGGGGAGGGATGGAGTTGGTCGCCAGGATCGCGCTGAACGCCGCAACCTACGCCATCGACAAGCCCTATGACTATCGGGTGCCCCCCCAGCTGGCGGAGCGGCTGGTTCCCGGTATGCGGGTAATCATCCCCTTCGGGCCGGGAAACCGGCATACCGAGGGGCTGGTGCTTGCCTTGGAAGAGTCCGCCCCCGTTGGGGTGGCGTTAAAGCAGGTGCTCACCATTCTGGACGAGGAGCCGGTTCTGGACAGTCAGGCCCTGAAGCTGGCCCTGTGGATGCGGGAGCGGTGGTTCTGCACCGTGTATGACGCCGCCCGGGCCATGCTGCCGGCGGGGCTGTACTATTCCCTCCAGGACCGGTGGAAGCTGGCCGACGGAGTAGACCGGGAGGCGGCCTATGAGGCCGCCGGCAGGTCGGAGCAGGCCCGGCGGGCCGTGGAGGTGGTGATCAACCAGGGGGGAGCCGCCGACGTGGCCACCCTGCGTACCGCCTTTGGAGACAAAGACCCCAATCCTGCCCTCAAGCTGCTGCGGGACAAGGGAATTCTGGTGCTGGAGACCAGCGCCGCCCGGGGGGTGGGGGACAAGACCCAGCAGGTGGCCGCCCTGGCCATCCCTCCGGAGGAGGCCCTGGCCCAGGTGCTCCCCCGGCGGCGCTCCGCTCCCATGCGGTGCGCCGTGGTGGAGCTGCTGTGCGCCCTGGGAGAGGCCGCCGCCAAGGAGATCTGCTACTTCACCGGGGCCTCCATGCCCACCCTCCGCTCCCTGGAGAAAAGCGGCATCCTCACCCTGGAAAAGCGGGAGGTCTACCGCCGGGTGGCGGTGGAGGGGGTGGAGCCGGCGGCCCGGCCCACCCTGAACGCGGAGCAGCAGGCCGCCTTTGCCGGTCTGGACGCCCTGGCCGCCGCTGGGAAGGCCGCCGTGGCCCTGCTCTACGGGGTCACCGGCAGCGGCAAGACACAGGTGTATCTCAATCTGATCTATGAGACCCTTGCCCGGGGCAAATCCGCCCTGGTGCTGGTGCCAGAGATCGGCCTTACCCCCCAGGTCATGCGGCTCTTCGCCGCCCACTTCGGGGAACAGGTGGCGGTGCTCCACTCCGCCCTCCGGGCGGGGGAGCGGTACGACGAGTGGAAGCGCATCCGTGCCGGGAAGGCCCGGGTTGTGGTGGGTACCCGCTCCGCCGTGTTTGCCCCCCTGAAGAACCTGGGGCTCATCGTCCTGGACGAGGAGCAGGAGGCCAGCTATAAATCGGAAAACGTGCCTAAATACCACGCCCGGGAGGTGGCCAAGTTCCGCTGCGTCCAACAGAACGCCCTGCTGGTGCTGGCCTCGGCCACCCCGTCCATCGAGACCATGTACCAGGCCCGGCAGAGGACTTACCGTATGTTCACCCTTACCCGGCGATACAACCAGCAGGCGCTGCCCCCGGTGGAGATCGTGGACATGAAAGAGGAGCTGCGGGCGGGCAGCGGCGGCGATTTGAGCCGCCCTCTGCTGGCCGCTCTGCGGGAAGGGTCGGCCAGGGGAGAGCAGAGCATTTTGCTCCTCAACCGCCGGGGAGCCAGCCGGATGGTGACCTGCGGAGAGTGCGGGGAGGCCCCCACCTGTCCCCGGTGCTCCGTCCATCTTACCTACCACTCGGCCAACGGCCGGCTCATGTGCCACTACTGCGGCTACTCCCAGCCCTTGCCCGACGCCTGTCCCCACTGCGGGGGGGCCTTCAACTTCATCGGGGCGGGAACCCAGAAGGTGGAAGAGGAGCTGCGGGAGGCCCTGCCCGACCGAGAGATTTTGCGGATGGACGCCGACGCCGTCTCGGCCACCCACAGCCACGAGAAGCTGCTGAGCCGGTTTGAGTCGGAGAACATCCCGGTGCTGCTGGGCACCCAGATGGTGGCCAAGGGCTTGGACTTTCCCAATGTGACATTGGTGGGGGTGATTTCCGCCGACCAGTCCCTGTATGCCGACGACTACCGGGCGGGGGAGCGTACCTTTTCCCTGCTCACCCAGGTGGTGGGCCGGGCCGGCCGGGGGCAGAAGGGGGGAAGGGCCATCATCCAGACCTTCACCCCCGACAACGAGGTGATCCGCAAGGCCGCCCGGCAGGACTACGACGGTTTTTACGCCCAGGAGCTGGCCCTGCGGGAGCTGCGGGGCTGCCCGCCCTTCCGGGACCTCTTTATTCTCACCGCCTCCGGGCGGCTGGAGGGGGCGGTGCTGCGGACCTGTATGCGGCTGCGGCGCACCCTGGAGGGATGGCTGACCCTGCCGGCCTACCGGGATTTGAAGGCCCAGCTGCTGGGGCCAGCCCCGGCGTCGGTGGCCAGGGTCAATGAGCGTTACCGCTACCGGCTCACCCTGGCCTGCGCCAACTCCAGGCCGGTGCGGGACATGGTGGCCGCCCTGCTGCGGGCCGCCCAGACTGACAAGGAAAACAAAGGGGTATCCGTCTCTGCCGACGTGAACCCATTGGATTAGGAGGAAATGACATGGCACTGCGTACCATTCTCACGGACGAAGATCCCGCGCTGCACAAGGTGTGCCGCCCGGTGACCAACTTTGACGGACGGCTCCACGACCTGCTGGACGATTTGAAGGAGACCCTGGCCCACGCCAACGGCGCCGGGCTGGCCGCCCCCCAGGTGGGTATCCTCCGCCGGGCGGTCATCGTGGTGGACGACAGCGGGGAGATGCTGGAGCTGGTAAACCCGGAGATCATTGCCCAGGAGGGGGAGCAGGAGGGCCTGGAGGGCTGCCTGTCTGTCCCCGGCCGGTGGGGCTTTGTAAAGCGGCCCATGAAGGCCACCGTCCGGGCCCAGGACCGGAACGGCAGCTTCTTTGAGGTGGAGGGCGAGGGCATCGTAGCCCGCTGCTTCTGCCACGAGCTGGCCCATCTGGACGGTCACCTGTTCTCCGAGCTGGCCGACAAGCTGTACACCAATGACGAGCTGGATGAGCTGCTGGGGGAGGAGGACGAGGCGTGAGAATCCTCTTCATGGGTACCCCCGACTTTGCCGTGCCCTCCCTGGAGGCCCTCATCGGGGCGGGCCACCAGATCTGCGGGGTGTTCACTCAGCCCGACAAGCCCAAGAACCGAGGCATGAAGCTCCAGGCCCCGCCGGTGAAGGTGTGCGCCCAGGCCCATGACATCCCGGTGTACCAGCCGGTGAAGCTGCGGGACGGCGCCGCCCTGGCCCTGATCCGGGAGCTGGCCCCTGAGCTTATCGTGGTGGCGGCCTACGGCCGCATTCTGCCCGACGACATTCTGGCCGCCCCGCCCAAGGGGTGCATCAACGTCCACTCGTCCCTGCTGCCCGCCTACCGGGGGGCCGCGCCCATCAACTGGGCGGTGCTCAACGGGGACCAGGAGACCGGCGTGACCATCATGCACATGGCCCACGACCTGGACGCCGGGGATATCATCTCCCAGGCGGCCACCCCCATCGACCCCGACGAGACGGTGGTGGCCCTCCACGACCGGCTGGCGGAGCTGGGGGCCAGACTTCTGGTGGACACGGTGGCTCAGATCGCCGCCGGTACTGCCACCCGCACCCCCCAGGACCATGAGAAAGCCACCCTGGCTCCCATGCTCAGCCGGGAGCTGTCATCCATGGACTTTACCCGCACCGCCCGGCAGCTCCACGACCAGGTCCGGGGGCTGATCCCCTGGCCTGCTGCCGTCACTACCTTGGGAGACAAGCGTTGTAAAGTATTTTCAACTGTCGTTTCGGACCAAAAGACCGACGCCGCCCCCGGCACCGTGCTCACCGCCGGAAAGGAGGGGCTCACCCTGGCCTGCGGCGGGGGTACCGTCCTGGGCATTGTAGAGCTCCAGCCCGACGGGGGCAAGCGGATGAAGGCGGTGGACTACCTGCGGGGCCACCCCATTCCTGTGGGCTGACCGGTGGAGCTGCTGTGGTCGGCGGCGGTCACCGGCCTGGTAGCCGGCCTGGGACTGTCCCTGGTGTCCCGGTGGCTGGGCCGGGCGGGACTGCCGGTGCCCCTGCGGGCCGCTGCCCCGGCTTCGGATGGCTGTATGCCTGACCGGGCAGAGTGTGTAAAGGTGTTTGCCGTTACATTTATCTTTCGAGTGTTTCTCTTTCTTGTGGTGGGGCTGTTCGCCTGTCTGGTGCTCTATCCCGGCAGCGGCCCCGACGCCGCCCTGTGGATTTGGCAGCGGTGGGACGGCCTGCATTACGTCAATCTGGCAGAACTGGGCTATTCCGGCTACGTGGAGGACGGCAAAAACCTCTTTCTGGTGTTTTTCCCCCTGTATCCCTGGTTGACCCGGGTGATTTCCTGGTTCACGGGCAATACTATGGCGGCAGGGCTGCTGCTGTCCTGGGTCAGCTATTCTGGGGGGTGCGTGTTTCTCTACAAGCTGGCGGCCTTTGAGCTGGGCCGGGCGGGAGCCCGCGGGACGATCCTCTTCCTCTCAGTGTATCCCTACGCCTTTTTCTTTGGCGGGCTCATGACCGAGGGGCTCTTCCTCCTTACCACCGCCGCCGGGCTGTGGTACATCCGCCGCCACCGGTGGTGGCTGGCGGGGCTGTGGGGGGTGCTGGCCGCCCTTACCCGGATGCACGGGGTGCTCCTGGTCGGCGCGGCCTGTGCCGAGCTGGTGGAGAACAGGGGACGGCTGGACTGGAAGGACATTGCCCGCAGATTGCCCGCCCTGCTGCTGCCGTTGCTGGGCACCCTGGGCTATCTGGCCCTCAACTGGCAGGTGACCGGCGACCCCTTCGCCTTTACGGTGATGCAGCAGCACTGGAGCCAGGGGGCCAACCCCATCGGGAATACTCTCTGGTATGTGATGGAAAATGCCTTTACATACCCGGACGTGATGGTGCGCTGGCAGATCTGGATTCCCACCCTGCTGCTCTTCCCCCTGTGCTTTGGCCTGCTGGTCTGGGCGGGGAAGAGGTTCCGGAGTATGTACACCCTGTACGGCTTTGCCTACCTGGTGCTCAACTACTCCCTGTCCTGGCTACTCAGCGCTGGGCGGTACCTGTCCTGCGCCCTGCCCCTGTTCCTCTTTGCCGCCGGGCTCACCCGGGGGCGGCCCAAGGCGGCTGCTGCGGCTGTATGCCTTATGGCGCTAGGATTTGGAGTCAACCTGTACTGGTTCCTTACAGGGGGACAAATCATGTGACCTGCCTGGAGGTAGACGATGTATTTCTTCAATTATGTAGACCCATATTACTGGATGATCCTGGTGCCCGCCATGCTCATCGCCCTGCTGGCCCAGCTGAACGTGTCGTCCACCTTCAACCGGTACGCCCGGGTGGGCAGCCGCCGGGGGCTCACCGGGGCCCAGGCCGCCCAGGAGGTGCTGCGGGCCCACGGGGTGTACGGCGTTCGGATTGAGCGGGTGTCCGGCAAGCTCACCGACCACTACGACCCCAAGGCCAACGTGATCCGCCTGTCCCAGAGCGTGTACGACAATGCCAGCATCGCCTCGGTGGGGGTGGCCGCCCATGAGGCGGGCCACGCCGTCCAGTACGCCCAGGAGTACGGCCCCATCCGCCTGCGGGGGGCCATCATCCCGGTGTGCAATTTCAGCTCCCAGATCTCCATTCTGCTCATTATCTTGGGCTTCGCCCTCTACTCCCGGCCCCTGTTTGCCGTGGGTGTGGTGCTCTTTGCGGTAGCCGCTTTCTTCCAGGTCATTACCCTGCCGGTGGAGTTCGACGCCTCCCGTCGGGCCATCCAGTCTCTCCGGGACACCCACCTGCTGGATCAGGAGGAGCTGCGGGGGGCGAAAAAGGTGTTGGGGGCCGCAGCCCTCACCTATGTGGCCGCCCTGCTGGTATCCATTGCCCAGCTGCTGCGGTTCGTGCTGGCCTTCAACAGCCGCAGGAGGGATTGACATGACCGCCAGAGACGTGGCCCTCCGGGCCCTGGTGGCCTGCGAAAAGCAGGGCGCCTGGTCGGATGGCTTTTTGAAAAAGACCTTGAAGTCCGCCGAACTGGACAGCCGGGACGCCGCCCTGGCCACCCGGCTGTGCTTCGGGGTGCTCCAGAACCGGATCTTACTGGACCACTACCTGGAGGAACTGTCCACAGTTCGCCTGGAGAAGATGGAGCCCGCCGTCCGCAATGCCTTGCGGCTTGGGGCCTATCAAGTGTTATTCCTTGACAGAGTGCCCGACCACGCCGCCGTCAGCCAGGCGGTGGATCAGGCCCGGCAGGGGGCAAGAAATCCCCGGGCCGCCGGGCTGGTCAACGGGGTGCTGCGAGCCCTGGTCCGGAAGAAGGGGGAGCTGGAGCCCCCCGCCGATCCGGCCATTTTGTACAGCCATCCCCAGTGGCTGGCGGAGGCCTTTTCCGCCCGGCTGGGCGGGGAGGAGGCCGCTGCCCTTATGGCGGCAGACAACGGCCAGCCCCCCACCTGTGCCCAGGTGAACACCATCCGGGCTACGGCGGAGGACGTGGCTGCTGCCCTCCGGTCAGCGGGAGTGGAGGCGGAGCCCCACCCCTGGCTGCCCAACTGTCTGCTGCTGTCCCACACCGGCAGCCTGGAGGAGCTGGCCGCCTTTCGGGAGGGCCTCTTTTACATCCAGGACGCTGCCGCCAAGCTGGCGGTGCTGGCGACGGACCCCAGGCCGGGTATGCAGGTGTTGGACGCCTGCGCCGCCCCCGGGGGCAAGTCCTTCGCTGCCGCTCTGGCCATGGGAGGACAGGGGAGCGTGGTCTCCTGCGACATCCACCCCCACAAGATAGACCTGATCCGGGCGGGCGCTTCCCGGCTGGGCCTGGACTGTATTTCCGCCCAAGTCTTGAACGCCAAGGAGTGTAAGGAAGAGTACCTTGACAGGTTTGACCTGGTGCTGGCCGACGTGCCCTGCTCGGGGCTGGGCATCATCCGGAAAAAGCCGGACATCCGCTACAAGGACCCCAAGCCTCTGGAAGGGCTGCCCGCCGTCCAGCTGGCCATTCTGGACAACGTGAGCCGGTATGTTAAGCCGGGCGGGGTCCTGCTCTACGCCACCTGCACCCTGTTGGAGCGGGAGAACGAGGGCGTGGTGGGGGACTTTCTTGACAGGCATCAAGACTTTACATTAGAGGGATTTCAACTGCCCGGAGACTTTGCCGGGGCGGCAGAGGGGATGGTGACCTGCTGGCCCCACCGCCACGGCACCGACGGCTTTTTCTTTGCCAAGCTGAGGAGGAAGGCATGACCGACATCAAATCCATGGATCTGGCGGAAATGACCGCCTATTTCAAAGACCTGGGGGAGCCTGCCTTCCGGGCCAAACAGGTATTCCAGTGGCTCCACCGGGGGGCCCGCTCCTTTGACGAGATGACCAACCTGTCCAAAGCCCTGCGGGAAAAGTTGAAGGCGGACTGCCTGCTCTGCCCGCCGGAGGTGGAGCGCAAGCAGGAGTCCAAGCTGGACGGCACCATCAAATATCTGTGGCGTCTGTCCGACGGCAACTGCATCGAAACGGTTTTGATGCGCTACCATCATGGGAATACTGTGTGTATCTCCTCCCAGGTGGGCTGCCGGATGGGGTGCGCCTTCTGCGCCTCCACCCTGGGGGGCAAGGTGCGGAACCTGACCCCTGCCGAGATGCTGGATCAGGTGCTCTTTACCCAGATCGATTCCGGCTCCCCCATCAGCAACATCGTGCTCATGGGCATCGGGGAGCCTCTGGACAACTTTGACACGGTGCTGCGGTTTTTGAACCTGGTGAACAGCCCCGATGGGTTGAACATCGGCATGCGCCATATCTCCCTGTCCACCTGCGGCCTGGTCGAACAAATTGACAAACTGGCCGGGTATCAGTTACAATTAACGTTATCGGTTTCCCTCCACGCCCCTGACGACGAGACCCGCAGCAGGATCATGCCGGTGAACCGGAGCGTGGGGGTGGAGAAGCTGTTTGACACCTGCCGCCGGTATTTTGAAAAGACCGGCCGGCGGATCTCCTATGAGTACGCCATGATCGACGGGGTGAACGACGCCGACTGGCAGGCCGACCTGCTGGCCAGCCATTTGAAGGGGATGCCGGGGCATGTGAACCTGATCCCCCTGAACCATGTGGCGGAGAGCCCGCTGAAGCCCAGCCGCCGGGTGGCCCAGTTCCAGAAGCGGCTGGAGTCCCACGGGGTTACTGCCACGGTGCGCCGCAAGCTGGGGGGCGACATCGACGCCTCCTGCGGCCAGCTCCGCCGGAAGGCCATGGCGGACGCCACCTGAACCCATTTCAATCTCTGCCGCGGCGCCGCCGCCGGCGAGGAAAAGAGGCTGATACACATGATACACGCTTGGGGCATCACAGACCGAGGGGTGGTCCGAGCCCAGAACCAGGACGGCTACTACCTGGACATTCCGTCGGAGCATCTGGCGGTGGGGGTGGTATGCGACGGCATGGGGGGCGCCAGGGCGGGCAACGTGGCCAGCCAGCTGGCGGTGCAGACCTTTGTGGACACCCTTCAGCGGTCCCAGGGAGAACCGGACACCCCGCCGCCGGCGGTGCTGTCCATGGCGGCCGAGGAGGCCAATGAGGCTGTGTACCGCCGGGCCAACACCGACCCGGATTGCTTCGGTATGGGCACCACCATGGTGGCGGTGCTGGTGGTGGAGCGCACCGCCTACCTGCTGAACATCGGGGACAGCCGGGCCTACCACATCAACGAGGGGGGTATCACCCGGCTCACCCGGGACCACTCGGTGGTAGAGGACATGGTGGCCCGGGGGGATATCACCCCGGAGCAGGCCCGCACCCATCCCCGGAAAAATCTCATCACCCGGGCCTTGGGGGCGGAAGAGCGCATCCGGGCCGACCTGTACGAGAAGGAGCTGAACAGCGGGGACTTCCTGCTGCTGTGCTCCGACGGGCTGAGCAATCTTCTCTCCGACCAGGAGCTGCTGTACGAAGTGCTCCACGGGGGGGAACCCGCTGACTGCTGCCAGCGGATGCTCAGCATGACCATTTCCAGAGGAGCGCCGGACAACGTGACCGCCGTCCTCATCCAGATCCTGTGAAAAGGGGGTAATGAACTATGGATCAGTACATAGGGAAATTACTCGACAACCGATATGAGCTGCTGGAGCGCATCGGACTGGGCGGCATGGCAGTGGTGTACAAGGGCCGGGACCACCGGCTCAACCGGCTGGTTGCCGTGAAGATCCTCAAGGAGGAGCTGGCCCAGGACGCCGAGTTCCGCCGCCGGTTCCACGACGAGTCCCAGGCCGTGGCCATGCTGTCCCATCCCAATATCATGGCGGTGTACGACGTGTCCCACACGCCGGAGCTGGACTACATCGTCATGGAGCTGCTGGACGGCATCACCCTGAAGCAGTATATCCAGAAGAAGGGGGGCAAGCTGGCCTGGCGGGAGGCCCTCCACTTCATCACCCAGATCATGAAGGCTCTGTCCCACGCCCACAGCCGGGGTATTATCCACCGGGATATCAAGCCCCATAACGTGATGGTGCTGCGGGACGGCTCCCTGAAGGTGGCCGATTTTGGCATCGCCCGGCTTACTTCCTCTGCCCAGGCAACCCTGACCCAGGAGGCCCTGGGCTCGGTCCACTATATCTCCCCGGAGCAGGCCAGAGGAAGCCACATCGACGCCCGCAGCGATATCTACTCCGCCGGCGTGGTGCTCTATGAGATGATCACCGGCCGGCTGCCTTACGAGGGGGATTCCCCGGTGGCGGTGGCCATCCAGCACATCAACTCCATCCCCCTGTCTCCCCGGGAGATCGACCCGGAGATCCCCGAGGCACTGGAGGCCATTACCATGAAGGCCATGGCCTCCGACGTGAACCAGCGGTACATCTCCGCCGACGCCATGCTGGCCGACCTGGAGGAGTTCCGCAAAAATCCCTCCATCAACTTTGACTACACCCCGGCGGACCTGCTGCTGGTGGGGGAGGATGAGCCCACCCAGGTGCTGGGAGCCAACACCCCCAGCAACGTGCGGCCCCAGCCCGCCCATACCAACCGGTTGGAGCGGGAGGAGGCCCAGCACACCGCCCCCATTCCGCATCGGACTGCCCAGACCCACCGCCGGGAGGATAAATACGACTCCGAGCCGGTGCGGGGGGGCAACAGCCGTCTGCCCATCTTCCTGGCCATTGCCGCGGTGGCCATCTTCCTCATCGGCATGGGTGTGTTCCTGTGGACTTCCTTCTTCAACAGCATCGGCAGCGGAGGGGAGACCCTGTACAACGTGCCCAAGCTGTACGGCATGACCATTCAGGAGGCCCAGGACCTGCCCGACGTGACGGAGGCCGGGTTCCAGATCGTCCAGGGCCAGATCGTGGCCAGCGACCTGCCCGCCGGGCAGATTGTCACCCAGGACCCGGAGAGCGGCCGCAACGCCTCTGCCGGGGCCACCATCACCGTGGACCTCAGCGACGGCAGCCAGTATACCGAGGACGCCGACGTAATGCCCGATGTGGTCAACCGGGATAAGCGCATCGCCATCAGCACCCTACAGGCCCTGGGCTACAGCGAAAAAGAGGGCACCCTGGTCATCCAGGAGGAGCCCAGCGACGATGTGAACGAGAACTACGTCATCTCCAGCGACCCCAAGGCCAAGGAGAGCCTGGAGGGGGTGGACGTCATCACCCTGGTGGTGAGCACCGGCCCGGAGGAGGAGCCGGTGACCGTCATCAACTTTGTGGGGATGTGGGAGGATGAGGCCCGGGAGACGGCGGAAGAAGATTTAGAGCTGGTGGTGGCCTCCATCGACGGAGAGTACAGCGATCAGGTGGAGAAGGGCCGCATTACCTGGCAGAGCATTGACGTGAACACCCAGGTGGAGAAGGGCCAGAAGATCCGCTTCCGGGTCAGCCTGGGCCCGGAGGAGGACGAGCCTACTACCGAGCCCACTCCCAGCCCCACGCCTACGGCGACCCCGT
>CASEOA010000031.1 GCA_949289455.1 uncultured Eubacteriales bacterium | reverse complement strand
GGGATGCCGTTGGCGCAGCCCATGCAGAACTGGAAGTGGAGGGGAGCCTTCAGCACGCCCTTCTTCAGGTAGTAGGCGGCGTTGGCGATCATGCCGGGGTCAAAGGCCTCGATCTCGGGCTTCACGCCCCAAGCCTGCATGTTCTGGCCCAGCTCCTCCAGGAACTTGGGGGGGTTGAGGAACAGGGAGGTGTGCAGCCAGTTCATGGAGCCGCAGTCATAGGAGCCCATCTCGGGGCGCAGCTCCTTCAGGTGGATCTGGCGGGTCTCGTCGGTGGCGTTCAGGTCGCCGGAGGTGGTCATGTTCAGGATGATGTCGCAGTCGGGGTGGTTGGAGCGCAGCAGCTCCACGGTCTCGCGGAACTTCTCCTTATCCATAGTGCCCTTGCCGGCCTCGTCCCGCATGTGCAGGTGGGCGATAGCAGCGCCGGCCTTCCAGCAGGCGTACACGTCCTCGGCGATCTCGGCGGGGGTCATGGGCACGTTGGGGTTGTTCTCCTTGGTGGGCCAGGCGCCGGTGGTGGCCACGGTGATAATGGTCTTGTTCTTCAGATCGGCCATGGTATTCAAAATCCTTTCTCAGAGAATGTGAGCGTGTGTATACAGGGGGATATGGCGTAAAGCGGCGGGCGACTGCCCGCCGCTTTGCGCTTGGCTGGAGTGTGGGAAGGGAAAGTATTAGGGAAGGGAAATGGGATTACTTGTTGCGGTTGAACAGCTTCTGGATGTACTCCAGGCCGCTGTCGCCATTGCCCTCGGCCTCACCGTAGCCGGTGCCGCCGTACTTGTAGGTGCGGGTGGGCACGTCCTTGACCAGCAGGTCCTCGTCGATCTCGGCGCTGCAGCGGGCCATGGAGCCGTCGCCCATGTACCAGCGCAGGGGGAAGCAGTTGAAGCGGAACCACACGCCGGCGGGGATCTTGTCCAGGTCGCCGCCCAGGTTCTCCACGCCCACGATGCCGTGGCCCAGCATCTCCTTGTGGCAGGGCTCCCAGGTGCCCCACACGCCGATGGCCTCCAGGTCGCCATACATCTTGTCGTAGGCTTCCTGGCCGTAGATGCGGATGTACTCGTCCTTGTCAAACTTGGCATAGGCCTCCTCGCCGAAGAGCTCCTTGTACTCCTCGGTGATGGGACGGCCGGTGGCGCCCAGCAGGTTCATGCGGGTCATGCCGTTGTTGCCCATGGCGGTGTGCAGGGGGTGATCCAGAGCCTGGCTGTCCATAGCCACGCACTTGACCTTGTTCTTCACGAACCACTTGCCGGCCTCAACGCCGGTGCCGGCGGCATAGTGATAGTAGGCCTTGGAGTCGTCGAACAGGCGGTGCATACCGGTGTTCAGGCAGACAACCTTGCCCTCCAGGTCAGCCTGGTTGATGCCGTACTTCTCGCAGGCGGCGTCCAGGTGCTTGTCGGTGATCAGGCCCCAGGGCTCGATGTCGATCTTCAGCACCACGGCGGTGCCGGTGTAAGCGTCGATGGGCATCTCGTCGGAGTAGCGGGCCCGGCGGCCGTCAAACTCATACTCCATGACGTGGCGGGGCGCGTCGCAGTGGGTGCCGGTGTGCATGGTGCAGGTGATGCGCTGGGTCAGCACGCCGCCCTTGGCCATGGAGTGAGCGCCCACGATGTCGGGCTTGTCGAAGTAGGGCCAGCGGGGAATCTCAGCGCCGAAGGGGTGAGTCAGGTCAACAAAAACAGTCTTGCCCATAACAGGTGCCTCCTAAAATAATTTAAGATCATTGGAGCGGATGGGGAGACGGGGGAGAGCCCCGTCCCCCCGGGGAGAAAACCCTTACTTGCCGTAGAGCATCCGGATGAGATACTCGTTCAGGTCGGCGTTGGCTTTCGCGGCCTGCTCGGGGGTCCACTTCTGGAAGCCCTCGCCGGTCTTGAAGCCGATCTTGCCCTCGTTCTTCAGCTGCTCCAGCAGGGGGGAGGGCTTGTGGGAATCCTCCAGGTCCTGGAGGATGTAGTTGTGGATGTTGTAGGTCAGGTCGGTACCCACCATGTCGGCGTTCTCCATGGGGCCCAGCTGGGGCAGACGGAGGCCGAAGGAGTAGCGCACAGCCTCGTCCACGGTGGCGGCGTCGGCAATGCCGTTCTCCACGATGGAGATGGCCTCACGCCACAGGGCGTGCTGCATACGGTTGGCGATGAAGCCGGGCACGTCCTTCTTGCACAGCACGGGCTTCTTGCCCACGGAGCGCAGAACCTCCATGACGGTCTGGGCCACCTCGTCGGAGGAGGCGTCGGACTTGACCACCTCCACCAGGGGGATCAGGTGGCCGGGGTTCCAGAAGTGGGTGCCCACGAAGCGCTCCCGGTGCTTGAGCTCGGCGGAGATCTCGCTGGGGCTCATGACGGAGGAGTTGGTGCAGAAGATGGTGTCCTCGGCGCAGCGGGCCTCCAGCTTGGCAAAGGTCTCCCGCTTGATCTTCATGTCCTCGAACACGGCCTCGATGACGAAGTCGGCGTTCTTGACCAGATCGCTGTCGATGTCATTGGTAAAGGAGATCCGGGAGAGCCGGTCGGCCAGCTCCTCCTCGGTGAGGACCCCCTTGTCCACCAGCTGCTTGGTGTTGGTGCGGATGCCGGCCTCCACGTCGGTGGGGTACAGGTCGTACATGGCCACCTGGAAGTCGGGATTGGAGGCGAACACAAAGCCGATGTTCTTGCCCATCATGCCCGCGCCGCAGATCAGAATATTTTTGATGGTTTTCATTGCGTTATGCCGTCCTTTCCGAAACCGGAATTACACCACCAGGTAGCCGCCGGAGCAGTCGCAGTTGCTGCCGGTGATGAAGTTGGAGGCGTCGGAGGACAGGAACAGAGCATAGCCCACAAAGTCGTCGGGCTCGCCCAGCCGGCCGATGGGCTCGCGGTTGAGGAAGTTCTTGTACACGGCGGACTCGGGGTCGAACATCCACTCGGTCAGGTCGGAGCGGAACACGGTGGGGCAGATGGAGTTGACGTTGATGTGGTACTTGGCGGACAGATCGCAGGCCAGGCAGGACACCATCAGGTCAGCGCCGCCCTTGGAGGTGCAGTAACCGGTGTAGCCGGCCATGCCGCGCTTGGAACGCTGAGAGGTGACGATGACCATCTTGCCCCGCTTGGTGTTGTCGGCCTCGTACTGGGCCACCATCTGATGGGCCACATACTTGGTGACGATGTACACGCTCTTGCAGTCGGCGTCCATGATGTACTGCCAGTCGGCCACGGACTGGTCCAGCACGTTCTGGGGCTTGTTGTAGCCGTGGGACACGGCCAGGATGTCGATGCAGCCGTACTTGGCCACGCAGGCCTTCACCAGGGCGTCCACATCCTCTTCCTTGGCGGGGTCGGCCACGAAGTAGGCGCAGTCAATGCCCTCAGCCTTGAACTCGTCCTCGAGAGCCTTCAGCTTGGCATCGTTGCGGCCGGTCATGAAAACCTTGGCGCCGGCGTAGCCGTAAGCCTTGGCCAGCACGCAGCCCAGAGCGCCGGTAGCGCCGGTGACCAGGGCCACCTTGTCCTTCACGGAAAACATATTTTCAACAAAAGACTTCTGAACAGGAACCATGATGATCTTCCTCCTTATAATATGTAGGGCGTTTCAGGAACAAGGGGATGAGCTCAGGCGTTGGGGTAGTTGATGATGACCAGCATCCGGGCGGGCAGGTTGCTCTCGTTCTTCAGGCCGCGGCCCTCGTTGGGGGGGAAGGAAATGGACTCGTTAGCGTGGATGACGTACTTCTTGCCGTCTTTGTCGGTGACGGTCATCTCGCCCTCCAGGACGTAGTAGACCTTCTCCAGCGGGTTGTCCTCATAAGCCCACTCAGCGCCGCCGCCGGGCAGGAAGGTGGACACGCCCACCCAGAACTTCTCGGCGCCAGTCTCCTCTTTGCCATGGATGCGCATGGCGACGCAGCCGAAATGACCGGCAGCCTCATAAGTTTTCAGTTCTTCCACAGTGCGCTTGACCATTTGAAATCCGCTCCTTTTAATAAAATTTGTTTGGTTGGATTGCCTGGTTGTTTCCTTGCTGACCCTCAGCATTTTGTCTGGTTATAGTGTAGCTTCGGGCCTGTATTTGTGCAATACATACAATTATGTAAGTAGGTAACTACCAGGTCTGCACTTACCGGAAAGTAATCGGCAATTTTTTGTAGAAACCGCCCAACTGGGGAATGCGGCTTTCATATAAAACACACAATAGACCGATTGGTTTAGATAAAAACTATGCAATATGCACAAAAATATTGTTAAATATTTGGCGCACAGGAGGACCTTACGGAAAAGAGCACCTTGTGGGCGGGGCGGGAGGTATGATATGATAGTAACCGACCAGAAAAAGGGACGAGAGAAGTGAAATCCAGCAAAGAAAGAGGGTACTGTCCGTGTGGAGCGATCATTTTAAAGAGCCTACCAACCCGTATCACTATGTGCTGCAATGTATTGGCGGCAAATGGAAAATGACCATTCTCCATGAGATACATACCTATGGCAGCATCCGGTTCAACCAGACGCTGAAGGCGCTGCCCATATCAGAGAAGGTGTTCAGCCAGCAGTTGAAGGAGCTGACAGACGCGGGCCTCATCCGCCGAATCTCCTATGACACCATCCCACCCAAAGTGGAGTATGTGCTCACCCCCAGCGGGGAGGAGCTGATCCCCGCTCTGGACGCCCTGTATATCTGGAGCATCCGCCAGATGGACGAGCAGGGCATCCCCATCGACAGCGACGCCTTTGTGGTTCACAATTCCAGCAAGTATGTGGAAAAGCTCCAGGACATCATGGACGCCAACGACTTTACCCCCGAGCGGAAGCGGAGGGGGCGTACCACTGACAACCGGTATTGACAGCTACGGGCGCGGCGCGTGGAACGCCGCGCCCGTTTTGTGCCCGGAATCTGGAAGAACGGGCGGGAGAACATTGCAATCGGCGGCGGATTGGGGTATGATAAGCCCTGAAAGAGAATGATTCCAAAGGAGGCGCCATCTATGCGCGATGGATTTGTGAAAGTGGCGGCGGGCACGCCCAAGATCCGGGTGGCTGACTGCCGGTATAACGCCGAGCAGATCTTTACCATGATGCGGGAGGCCGACAAGCAGGGCGTGAAGGTGCTGGCCCTGCCGGAGCTCTGCCTCACCGGCTACACCTGCGGCGACCTGTTCCTCCAGCCCACCCTGCTGCGGGGGGCCGAGGAGGGCCTGGCCACCATCCTGGAGGCCACCAAAAATCTGGATATGATTACGGCGATTGGTTTGCCGGTTCGCAGCAAATGGGATAATAAATTGTATAATTGTGCTACTATAATACAAAGTGGAGAGATTCTGGGCCTGGTGCCCAAGACCTATCTGCCCAATTACGGGGAATTTTACGAGCAGCGGTGGTTTGCCTCGGGAGCGGGGCTGGATGCGTCCATTACCCTGTGCGGCCAGGAGGTCAGCCTTTCCACGGGGAACCTCTTTGCCTGTGAGGAACTGCCCAACCTGGTCATCGGGGTGGAGATCTGCGAGGACCTGTGGGCCGCCGAGCCCCCCTCCATCCGGGCGGCCCGGGCGGGGGCTACCCTCATGCTGAACCTGTCCGCCTCCAATGAGCTGGTGGGCAAGGCCTCCTACCGCCGGGGGCTGGTGTCCGGCCAGAGCGGACGGCTGGTGTGCGGCTATGTGTACGCCGACGCCGGGGAGGGGGAGTCCACCACCGATCTGGTGTTTACCGGCCACAACATCATTGCCGAGAACGGCACCATCCTGGCCGAGCGGCGGTTTGCCACCGGCCTCACCATCAGCGAAATCGACGTGGACCGGCTGGCCTATGAGCGCCAGCGGATGAATACCTTCCAGCCCACGGAGGAGCCCCTCTGGCGGATCGGCTTCCAGCTGCCGGTGGGGGACACTCACCTGACCCGGCCGGTCTCTCCCACCCCCTTCGTGCCCCAGGACAAGGACGACCGGGCGGAGCGGTGCGAGGAAATTTTGAAGATCGCCGCCCTGGGCCTGAAAAAGCGGCTGGAGCACACCCACGCCAAGACGGCGGTGGTGGGCCTGTCCGGCGGCCTGGACTCCACCCTGGCCATCCTCATCACCACCATCGCCATGAACCTGCTGGACCGTCCGGCCAGCGACATCATCGCCGTCACCATGCCCTGCTTCGGCACCACCGACCGCACCCGGGACAACGCCGTGGAGCTGGCGGGCCGGCTGGGGGCCACCCTGAAGCGGATCGACATCGGGGAGGCGGTGCGCCAGCACTTCCGGGAAATCGTCCAGTCCATGGACAACCACGACGTGACCTTTGAAAACGGCCAGGCCAGAGTCCGCACCCAGGAGCTGATGGATATCGCCAACCAGAACGACGGCCTGGTGGTGGGTACCGGGGACCTGTCCGAGCTGGCCCTGGGCTGGGCTACCTATAATGGAGATCACATGTCCATGTACGGGGTCAACGGCTCTATCCCCAAGACCCTGGTGCGCCATCTGGTGAGCTATGTGGCCGGGGACAAGGCTGAGGAGGATCAGGCTCTGTCCGATGTGCTCACCGACATTCTGGACACCCCTGTGTCCCCCGAGCTGCTCCCCGCTATCAATGGGCAGATTGCCCAAAAGACCGAGGATCTGGTGGGGCCCTACGAGCTCCACGACTTCTACCTCTACTACGCCATCCGGTGGGGGTTCGGCCCCCGGAAGGTGCTGCGGCTGGCAGAGCAGGCTTTTGGGCGGGCCTATGACCGGGCCACTCTGCTCAAATGGCTGAACAACTTCTACCGCCGGTTCTTTGTCCAGCAGTTCAAACGCTCCTGCCTGCCCGACGGGCCCAAGGTGGGGTCGGTGTCCCTGTCCCCCCGGGGCGATTGGCGGATGCCCTCCGACGCGGTTTCCGCTTTGTGGCTGGAAGAGCTGGAGGGGCTGGACTGACGTGAACCTGTACGTGGATTTGTTCTGGACCTTTGCAAAAATCGGCGTATGTACCTTTGGCGGAGGATACGCCATGCTGCCCATCCTCCAGCGGGAGCTGGTGGAAAAGAGAGGCTGGGTGGGGGAAGAGGAGCTGTCCGACTACTTTGCCATCGGCCAGTGCACCCCCGGCATCATCGCCGTCAACACCGCCACCTTTGTGGGCCACAAGAAGAAGGGGGCCTCCGGGGGCGTGGCGGCCACCCTGGGGCTGGTGTTCCCCTGTCTGGTCATCATCATACTCATTGCCGCCTTTTTGCAGAATTTTGCCGAGCTGCCGGCGGTGATCCACGCCTTTAACGGGGTGCGGGCCTGCGTGTGCGCCCTGATCCTGTCCAGCGTTCTCAAGCTGCGCAAGAGCACTGTCATCGACCCGCCCACCCTGTGTATTTTTGTGGTGGTGCTGGTGCTGGCGGTGGTGGGAAACTTTGTCCCCTTCCCGGAGGGCACCGCTCTGGCGGCGGTGATGGGCTTTGTGTGCTCCCCCATCGTGCTGGTGGTGGCGGCAGGGGTGGCCGGGCTGTGCATCCGGGCCGCCAAGGGAGGGCTGAACCCGTGATTTATCTTCAGCTCTTCTTTGAGTTCTTCAAAACCGGCCTGTTCGCCATCGGCGGCGGGCTGGCCACCGTCCCCTTCCTCACCGACATGGGGGCCCGCACCGGCTGGTTCTCCTCCGGGGATCTGGCCAATATGATCGCCATTTCCGAGTCCACCCCCGGCCCCATGGGGGTGAACATGGCCACCTATGTGGGCTTCCACACAGGGGGTATTGTGGGAGGGGTCATCGCCACCCTGGGGCTGGTGTGTCCCTCCATTATCGTCATCCTCATCATCGCCGGGTTTTTGAAAAAATTCCGGGAGAGCCGGAAGGTGGACGGGGTGTTTTACGGCATCCGTCCCGCTTCCACCGCCCTCATCTCCGCCGCCCTGGTGGAGGTGTGCGCCATTGCCCTGGTGAACACCGGGGCGGCCTTTGGTACGGCGGAGTTTTTTCACTGGAAGGCCATCATTCTGGCGGCGGTCATCTTCCTCTGCCTCCAGTTCAAGCCCCTGAAAAAGCTCCATCCCATTGTGTATATTGCCATTTCCGCGGTGATCGGGGCCCTGTTCCAGTTTTAACGCCGCAAAAATACAGCGGGAGGGCTGTGAAAGCCCTCCCGCTCATGCTAAGGAGAAACAACATGCGTATTGCCAACGTGGTGTCCGACTCCATTGTGGACGGTCCCGGCCTGCGGGTCACGGTCTTTACCCAGGGCTGCCCTCACCACTGTCCCGGCTGCCACAATCCGGATACTCACGACCCCGCCGGCGGGCGGGAGGCCGCTGTGGAGGAGCTGGCCGCCCGGCTGTTTGCCAATCCCCTTGCCGACGGGCTCACCCTGTCCGGCGGGGAGCCCTTCTGTCAGGCGGCGGAGTGCGCCGCCCTGGCGGAGCTGGCCCGGAGCAAGGGCCTCAACGTGTGGACCTATACCGGGTACCGCTACGAGGCCCTGCTGGACATGCCGGAGGCCCAGGCCCTGCTGGCGGCCACCGATGTGCTGGTGGACGGGCCCTTTGTGGAGGGCTTGAAGTCCTACGACGCCCTCTTCCGGGGCTCCACCAACCAGCGGCTCATCGACGTGCCCGGGAGCCGGGCCGCCGGGCAGGTGGTTTTGTGGCAGCGGCCCGACCCCCTGGCCCACTTTACCCGCCCGGAGTCATAGTAGGGGCGGCTGATAGCCGCCCCTACAGGACGCCGTTCTGGTTCAGGCCGGCTCCGGTGCGCATCCCCAGCAGGAAGGCATGGGTGGCGGCAAAGGCCACCACCGCCTCCACATCCTTCCTAGTCTCCTCCGTCTGATCGCCCAGGCACAGACTTTCCCGGAACAGATCCCCGTCATCCCGGGGCAGGCCGGACAGATAGGGCTGTATGTAGGAGCGGTAGAGAAATTGCAAAAAGTCATTCATACCCACACATCCAAAACACGAAATTTGATGATGCTATTATACACGAATTATGATAATGTGTCAAGGGGGAGACGGCGTGGAAATCATTCTGCCCAGCCTGGCGGAGCGGCTCAAGCCGCTGCGCAGGGAAAAAGGAAAAACCCAAAAGGAGATGGCGGACTTTCTGGACGTGACGGAGCGGCATTATCAGAAAATCGAGTATGGCCACATCAATATTTCCGCCACGCTGGTCATCAAACTGGCCGATTATTTTCAGGTCTCGGCGGACTATCTGCTGGGCCGGAAGGAAGAGAGAACATGACCATTGCGGAGTTTCAGGCCCGGTGGACGGGCCATGTGCCCAAGGTGCAGGACGTGACCCGGGAGTACGCCGTGCTGGTGCCCCTGGTGGAATGTCCGGAGGGGCCCTGCCTCCTCTTTGAGGTGCGGGCGGAGACCCTGGATCACCAGCCGGGGGAGGTGTGTTTCCCCGGCGGCGGGATGGAGCCCGGGGAGACCCCGGCCCAGTGCGCCCTGCGGGAGACCTTTGAGGAGCTGTCCATCCCCCCGGCGGAGATTCAGCTGGTGAACCCCCTGGATCTGGTGGTCCACCCCGGCCGGTTTGTGATGCACCCCTTCCTGGGGGTGATTTCCCCGGCGGGGCTGGCCGCCCTCTCTCCCAGCCGGGCGGAGGTGAAGGAGACCTTTCTGGTGCCGGTAAGCTGGCTGGAGGCCCACCCGGCGGAGATCTACTCCTACGAGCTCAAGCCCCAGGTGGGAGAGGACTTCCCCTATGACCGCATCGGCTTTCCCAAGGGCTACCGCTGGCGGAGCGGGGAGGCCATTGTGCCGGTATACCCCTGGCCGGGGCATCCCATCTGGGGGCTCACCGGCCGCATTGTCCGCAACCTGATGGAGGGTATGAAGTGAGAGCCCCGGAGCGGCTGGGGCCCTACCGCTATGACCAGTCGGACACCTGTTTTCCCCTGGGGCAGGACAGCCTGGCCCTGGGGGCCTTCGCCACCCTGCGCCGGGGGGACAGGGTGTGCGACCTGGGCTGCGGGGCGGGAGCCCTGCTGCTGCTGCTGGCCGCCCGAACGGCCCCGCTGACGCTGACCGGAGTGGAACAAGACCCGGCGGACAGCGCCCTGGCCCGGCACAACCTGGCCCAGAACGGACTGGCGGGGGAAGTTTTCACCGGAGACCTCCGGCAGGTATGCCGTACCCTGCCTGCCGGAGGCTTTTCCCTGGCGGTGGCCAACCCGCCCTATTTCAAGGCGGGCAGCGGTGCGCACGGCGGCTCTGCCCGGACGGAGGAGGCTGTCCTGGAGGACTGGTGCGCCGCCGCCGGGCGGCTGGTGAAAAACGGAGGGCGGTTCGCCCTGGTCCACCGGCCGGAGCGGCTGGCGGAGCTCTTTGCCGCCCTCACCGCCCACGGGCTGGAGCCCAAGCGGCTGGCCCTGCTCCAGCACCGGCTGGACAGCCCCCCCTCCGCCGTGCTGGTGGAGGCGGTGCGCCAGGGCAGGCCGGGGCTGGAGATCCTGCCCGTACAACTGACAGACCGGAGGTAAGACAATGGCCGGAATTTTATATCTGGTACCCACCCCCATCGGCAACCTGGGGGACATCTCTCAGCGGATGGCGGATACCCTGGTGGCGGTGGACTTTATCGCCGCCGAGGACACCCGGGTGTCCCTGAAGCTGCTCAATCACCTGGGGATCAAAAAGCCCATGGTGTCCTACTACCGCCACAACACCGAGGCGGGGGGCCAGGCGGTGCTGGGCCGCCTGCTGGCCGGGGAGAGCTGCGCCCTGGTCACCGACGCCGGTACCCCGGCGGTGTCCGACCCCGGGGAGGATCTGGTGCGGCTGTGCGCCCAGAGCGGGGTGGAGGTGGTGGCCATCCCAGGCCCCTGCGCCCTGGTCACCGCCCTGTCGGTGTCCGGGCTGCCCACCGGCCGGTTCACCTTTGAGGGCTTTTTGGCCATGAACAAGAAAAACCGCCGGGCCCATCTGGAGGAACTGGCGGGGGAGCGGCGTACTATGATTTTCTATGAAGCTCCCCACAAGCTGGTTGCCACCCTGGCCGACCTGGCGGAGGCCTTTGGGCCGGACCGGCGGATCTCCCTGTGCCGGGAGCTGACCAAGCTCCACGAGGAGGTGCGGCGCACCACCTTGGGGGAGGCGGCAGCCTGGTACCAGGAAAACCCGCCCCGGGGGGAGTTTGTGCTGGTGGTGGAGGGGGCGGCCCAGGGGGCCGCCGAGACCCCCACCCTGGAGCAGGCCCTGGAGCAGGTGGAGCGGCTGCGGCAGGAGGGCCTTTCCCTGAAGGACGCGGCCCGGCAGGTGGCCAAAGCCACCGGATTGCCCAAAAACGAACTGTATGGCAGAGCGGTGGAGCAAGGCCGGGACCAGGTTAATGAGGGGAATTGAATATTACAAAACGTATAATTTGAGATCTGCGCAGCATTCAGCAATAGTAGGAAAAAATAGTCGCATTGTGTCGGAAAAGGGAAATATTCAGGGGAATTCCCTCAAAATGGTTCTTATCAGATTTACCTGTGTTAATCAACCTGTATCTGTAAAAACAAGAAAAAACGGGAGGACCCTCCCTGCTGCGCAGGGGGGCTCTCCCGTTTTTACTCTGGGGGCGCTTACTTGAGCTGAAGCTCCTGGATGCAATTTTTGCACACGTTTTTTCCTTTAAAGTTTACCACATCTCGTGCATCATCGCAAAAAATACAGGCAGGCTGATATTTTTTCAGCACGATGGAGGCTCCGTCCACATAGATCTCCAGGGAGTCCTTTTCCGCGATGTCCAGCGTGCGGCGGAGCTCAATGGGGAGTACAATGCGGCCCAGCTCATCTACCTTACGTACGATTCCGGTCGATTTCATAAAAGCTACTTCCTTTCCCTATGTGTTCCCAATTATTCCCTTCATTAACTAGAAACTGACACAATTATAACATATCGTATTGAGCTGTCAACCCATGTCACAGAAACTTCACAGAATTTAAAGGATATTTGAATGGGGGTGGGTATTTCTGGAAGGCGGGCGCGTATAGATGGCATGTACCGGACATTGGGACAGGGGGGATGGCGTATGGCGATGGCGGCCATTTGGACGGCCATGGTGGTACTCTCGGTGGTGTGCGGTCTGGCCACCGGCAACGGCCCGGCGGTGAGCGGGGCGGCCCTGGAGGGGGCGGCGGCGGCGGTGGAGCTCTGCCTGTCTATGGCGGGGGTGCTCTGTCTGTGGATGGGGGTCATGGAGGTCATGAAGCGCAGCGGCCTGTCCGCTCTGCTGTCCCGGCTGCTGGCCCCGCTGCTCCGGCGGCTCTATCCCGCCTTCGCCGGGGACCGGCAGGTGATGGACTGCATTTCCGCCAATGTGTCGGCCAACCTGCTGGGGCTGGGCAACGCCGCCACCCCCCTGGGCCTCCAGGCCGCCCGGGCCATGAGCCGCAGCTCCCCCGGCGTGGCCTCGGACGAGCTGTGTATGCTGGTGGTGTGCAACACCGCCTCCATCCAGCTCATCCCCACCACCGTGGCGGGGGTGCGGCAGGCCGCGGGCTGCGCCGCCCCCTTCGACATCCTGCCGGCGGTGTGGCTGGCCTCCCTGCTGTCGGTGACGGTGGGCGTGGCTGCCGCCAAGCTCATGGCCCGAATCTGGAGGGATGGAAGGTGTTTGTAACCATGCTGGTGCCCCTCATTCTGGGGGGCGTGGCCCTGCTGGGCATGGCCCGGGGGGTGGATGTGTACAGCGCCCTGCTGGCCGGGGCGGAGGAGGGGCTGGGGGTGCTGGCCCGCATCGTCCCAGCCCTGGTGGGGCTGCTGACGGCGGTGTATATGCTGCGGGCCTCCGGGGCGCTGACCCTGGCGGCCCAGGCGCTGGCCCCGGTGCTGTCCGCCCTGGGCATTCCGCCGGAGACGGTGGCCCTGCTGCTGGTGCGCCCGGTCAGCGGTTCCGCCGCCCTGGGGGTGGGGGCGGAGCTCATCTCCACCTACGGCCCAGACTCCCTGGTGGGCCGCACCGCCGCTGTGATGCTGGGCTCCACCGAGACCACGTTTTACACCGTGGCGGTGTACTTTGGGGCGGCGGGTATCGTCAAGACCCGCTACGCCATTCCCGCCGCCCTGTGTGCCGATCTGGCCGGATTCATTGGCGCGGCCTGGGCGGTGCGGGTGGTCTTTTACGGGGGATAGGAGGTTGCTTTCAGTACAGAAAAATGGCCTGCTGCGTTGGCAGCAGGCCATTTTTACAGGGAAAAATCCTCGTCCTTCAATTTGTCCAGATCCAGGGTCACCGGCGGGGTGGGCACCCGCTTGAGGGGGTCGTACTTGAAAGACCGGCAGCTGCCGCCGGGGGCGACCACGCCCTTTTTGGCGCAGAGAATCTGATCCTCGTCCAGCATGGTCCCCCGCTGGCAATACAGGCAGCGGGGCTCAATATCCTTTTGGAATAACACGATATCCCTCCTGTCCTCCCGATGGGGAAGGGAATGGTCAGATGTAATGGAATTATTATAGCACGCTCCGCTGTCCTTTTCCAGGCTTTTTTCGGGTTCCCAGGGCGGCGGCCAGAAGAAAGCCCACAAAAATCAGCCAGGCGGCCAGCACCGAGGCGGTGAGGGCCCCGTGGAATTCCATGCCGGTGATGCCAGCCACCTGGTCGGCCAGGTAGTTGGACACCGGGGCGGTGAGGGGAAAGAATTTCAGCAGTACCCCAATAAACAGGGCAGACAGGCCACCGTGGAGCAGTTTGCCCACCAGATAGGTGGCCGGGGACAGGCCGCTGTCTCCGATAAAGGAGAGCACCTGGCAGTGGACTGAAATTCCCGCCCATCCCAGCATGAAGGCGGCCATGGTGAGCCGCCCGCTGAGGGTGGTTCCCTCGGTGAGGGTGGACACTCCGGAGGACACCTCCAGCATCCCGGTGAGCAGCCGCTGGGCCCACTCGGGGGTCATGCCGAAGGGGGCCAGCAGGGTGCCTACGACCTGGGCCAGGCCGGGGAGAAAGCCGGAGTGCATGAGCAGTTGGATGACCACCGTGAAAAACACCACAAAGGCGCAGATATTCAGGGTGGACTGAAAGGCGCTTTTCACCGACCCGGTGAAGGCCGCCGACAGCCGCCTGGCCTGGAACCGGGGGGCGGGCCTGGCCGTGCCGGCGGACTCCCCCGCCTTGTAGAAGCGGAAGAGCAGCCCCACGCACACCGAGGCCAGGGCGTGGGCCAGGTAGAGGGCCACCCCCACGGCGCTGCTGGCAAAGATGCCGGCTCCCACCACCCCCAGGATGAAGGCGGGGCCCGAGTTGTTGCAGAAGGCCAGCAGCCGTTCCGCTTCGGTGCGGGAGCACAGCCCCCGCTCATAGAGGCTGATGGCGGTTTTGGCTCCCACCGGGTAACCCCCGATGAAGCCCAGGGCAAAGGCGGAGGCGCAGGGCCCGCCCACATGGAACAGGGGCCGCATGACTCCTTCCAGCAGCCGCCCCAGGTAGTCCGCCAGCCCCAGCTCCACCACCAGGGAGGACAGCACGAAAAAGGGGAACAGGGAGGGGATGATTACATTGTAGCACAGCAAAAGCCCGCTCCGGGCGGCCTCCATGGCGGGCTTGGGGTAGAACAGCAGAGCCAGGGTGGCGCACAGCAGCGCCAGACCCAGCAGAAAGTCGCGGACTGCCGCCCTGGCCAGCAGACGGGACATGGCACACACCTCCTTCACAGATGGGTATGCGCCGGAGGGGGAAAGGTTGCCTGTCCCGGCAGAAAAAGCGGGCCCGCCGCAATGGTCTGCGGCGGGCCCGGACGGTTAACGGTATTGGAAACGGTGCAGCAGCAGCTCCCGCAGGCGGGTGGCGCTGGCGCTTTCCCCTGTGTTGACTTCCTTTTGTAGGCGCATCGCACGAACGACATCGCTTTTGTCCAACTGCCTTGTGGCGGCTGCGACCTCCGCCTCGCTCTTACCCTCGGCTTTGAGTTTATTGGCGAGCATCCTGTCTTTGTTGCCATAGGCGTCGATGATGGGATTATTGACCGCCCGGAGAACCAGGTTGTTCATCATGATCCTGGAGCGGGATTCCGGGCTGTCAAACCGTGAAATTCCTTCAAAGGCGGGGGCGGTTGCTGCCATCAGGCTCATGGCGTCCTCGTTTTCCCCTACAGACTGACTGATAAAGTCCAACGCTCCATCTACCCCGCCGCTTTTTTGGGCTTCCATGACCTGGCCGCTGAAACCCTCTGGCAGAGTTGCCTGGAGGACCATATTCAGTGTCTGCAGCTCGCCAGCCCCCCTGCGGAAAGCCTCCTCATCCAATTCTGTACTGTTATTTGCCTGCAGATTCTGCAGACGGGTGTTCATATTGGCGTTAAAATCCTGCAGAACCAGGTCGCGGACCAGTGGGGAGCGGAGCTGCTCCCGGCTGGCGCCTTGAAGCATTTCATTGAGCGCGTAGCTGCTGGAGTTCAAAAATTTGCGCTGGACCAAAGAGCCGTCTGCCTTTTTAATTGTTTTGGTAACGGGATCACCCGGGCCGGATACCAGAGTCGGTTCACTGATTTGCAGGTCTTCCGGCTTTTTTTTGCCAAACTTGCCGCGGAACCAGTCCAGGAGTCCCCCCTGCATGGCGCCTTCGGGGGTCTGGGCCTGGACCTCACCGCCGCCCGACTGCTGCATGGTGTGGGTCAGCTCATGGGCCAGCAGGCCCCGGCTGGCCCGGTCGTTGGGCTGGAATACCCCGCGGCCGAAGAAAATATCCTTGCCGGAGGCAAAGGCGTCCGCCCCGGTGCCCTCCACCCGCCGGGCGGCCTCCTGATCGGTGTGGATGTGTACGGAGGAAAAGTCGTAGCCCAGGCTGCGGGACATATCCCCCACCACGTCGGCGCTGTCCATAAAGCGGGAACCGATGTCGTTGGCCTCCTGCTCAGCCTGTGGGTCCTGAAGTAATTTTTTACTCATATGGGCACCTCCTGTATAGGTAAATCAAGGCGTGGAAAACCTGTTGATTACGATAATTCTATTGTACGGCCATGTGGATCATCTGTCAAAGCGATTGGGGCAGATTTTAGGAAACTTTAGAAAACCTCATCAAAAGGGGCCTGCCGCAAGGCTGCGGCAGGCCCGGTATTCAGGAGGAGCGGCCGTCCTGCTGACGGGCCAGACGGGTACGCACATCCCGGCGCAGGAGGGTGTAGAGGATGGAGGCAATGGGGACGCTGACCAGGATGCCCACCAGCCCCAGCAGGCTGCCCCCCACGGTGACAGCGGCCAGCACCCACAGGCCGGGCAGGCCCAGGGAGGAGCCCACCACCCGGGGGTAGATCACGTTGCCCTCAATCTGCTGGAGCACCGCCAGGAAGATGAGGAAGATCAGGGCCTTCAGAGGGGAGACCATCAGCAGCAGCACCGCCGACACGATGGCCCCGATGTATGCCCCCGCCACCGGTACCAGGGCGGAGGCCCCGATGGTTACCCCGATCAGGGGGGCGTAGTCGGCCTGGATGAAGAGCATCCCAGCCGTCACCAGGGAGCCCAGGATGCAGGCCTCGATGAGCTGGCCGGTGACGAATTTGGTAAAGGTGGCGGCGGTGAGCTCCACCACCGAGGAGACGGGGCCGGCGATCCTGGCGGGCACATAGGCCCGCATCAGCCGGCGGCACTGGGCCAGCAGCTTATCCCGGCCGGACAGCATATAGATGGAGAACACCAGGGAGAGCACGCCGGTGACCAGGATGGACACGATGCTGGTGGTGAGCTCAATGAGCTGGGGCCCCAGGCCGGACAGGAAGGTGAGAGCCTGGTCCAGCAGCTTGCGGAGGGTGTCGTTGAGAGAGGACAGGTCCAGCTGCTCCATGTCCAGGTGGAAGTAGGCCATCAGGGCATTGATAGAGTCCTGGGCGTTGGAGATATAGCCGCTCAGGTTGAGGATAAAGGTCTGGATGCTCTCCACCAGCTTGGGCACCACAAAGGAAAAGACGGCCACGATCAGGAGAATGAGCACCAGGTAGGAGGTGACCACCGCCAGAGGCCGGGCGGCCCCTTTGGCGCCGGTGTGTTCCAGGCCCCGGCTGTACAGCCGGTGGAAAAACTGGCAGGGCCGGTTCAGGATGAAGGCCAGGCAAAAGCCGATGATCAGAGGCCGGAACACCGCCAGAAGGTAGTTCAGGGCTCCCGCCACCACGTCCAGCCGGGCCAGCACCATGACCAGCAGCACCGAATAGGTGATGATGATCAGAATCGATTTCAGAAGCTTTTTGTCCATAGTTGACCTCTTTTTCTGTTCCGGGCGTTGGTAACACTATAGCATCCCAACTCCCTGCCGTCAACGGGAAAGAGGAGGGATTGCCTGAACGCCGTCAAAAAGCGCAGACAGGAGAAAAAAACCAAAGATTTTTCTTGACAGCCATGTGGCTCCGTTGTATAATCTAGTAAAAAGATAGGAATTAAGGGAATTGAAAGGAGTTCTGCCAAATGTCCCGTCACATGATCTATGCCGACCACGCGGCCACCACCGCTGTAACCGATACCGCTCTGAAAGCCATGCTGCCCCACTTTACCACCGCCTATGGCAATCCCTCCAGCCTGTACCGTTTCGCCCAGGAGGGCAAAAGTGATCTGGAGGAGGCCAGAGCCCAGGTGGCCGCCTGTCTCAACGCCAAGGCGGAGGAGATCTATTTCACCTCCGGCGGCACCGAGGCGGACAACTGGGCCCTCCGGGGGGTGGCCGAGCTGATGGCCCTGAAAGGGAAAGCCGCCGGCCACATCATCACCTCCGCCATCGAGCACCACGCCGTCCTCCACACTGCCCAGTACCTGGAGAAGCAGGGCTATGCCGTCACCTACCTGCCGGTGGATGGAGACGGCCTGGTGGACCCGGCGGCGGTGGAGGAGGCCATCCGCCCCGACACCATCCTCATCTCCATCATGGCCGCCAACAACGAGATCGGAACTGTCCAGCCCATTGCGGAGATCGGGGCCATCGCCCGGGCCCATCAGGTTCTCTTCCACACCGACGCCGTCCAGGCGGTGGGCCACATCCCGGTGGATGTGGAGGCCTGGAATGTGGACCTGCTCTCCCTGTCCGGCCACAAGTTCGGCGGGCCCAAGGGGATTGGGGCCCTGTATATGAAAAAGCCTCTGCGGCTCCCCGCCCTCATCCAGGGGGGCGGCCAGGAGAAGGGCCGCCGGTCCGGCACCGAGAACGTGCCCGGTGCGGTGGGGATGGCCGCCGCCCTGAAAGAGGCGGTGGAGCGTATGCCGGAGGAATCCGCCCGGCTGGCCGCTCTGCGGGACCGGCTTATTGCCGGCCTGGAGGGGCTGCCCTACGCCAGACTCACCGGCCACCGGGAGAAGCGGCTCCCCGGCACCGCCTCCTTCGTCTTTGAGGGGGTGGAGGGGGAGGCCCTGCTGCTCCACCTGGACGCCAAGGGCATCTGCGCCTCCTCCGGTTCGGCCTGCTCCTCGGCCTCCCTGGACCCCTCCCACGTGCTGCTGGCCATCGGCCTGCCCCACGCCATCGCCCACGGCTCCCTCCGCCTCTCCCTGGGGGCGGACAACACTGAGGCCGATGTGGATGTGATGCTCAGCGAAATCCCCGCCGTAGTGGCCTATCTCCGGGAAATGTCCCCGGTATGGGACAAAGAGGCGGGAAAACCCACCTGGGAACTGTAATTAGGAAGGAGAATATTACATGTTGTATTCTGATAAGGTGATGGACCATTTTGAGCACCCCCGGAACGTGGGGGAGATTGAGAACGCCGACGGGGTGGGCCAGGTGGGCAACCCCAAGTGCGGCGATATTATGAAAATGTACCTGAAAATCGACGGTGACGTGATCTCCGACGTGAAGTTCAAGACCTTTGGCTGCGGCTCGGCCATCGCCACCTCCTCCATGGCCACCGAGATGATCAAGGGCAAGACCATCGGGGAGGCCATGGGCCTGACCAACGCCGCGGTGGCGGAGGCCCTGGACGGCCTGCCCGCCTACAAGATGCACTGCTCGGTGCTGGCGGAGGAGGCCATCAAGGCCGCTCTGGCCGACTACTACCGCCGGAAGGGGGAGGCGGTGCCGGAGGCCCTCCGCCTGCCCTGCGACGAGGGAGAGCACTGCTGCGCCTGCCACTGAGATCAGAAAAGCGCCGTCATTTCCGCCCCAATCGGGCCGGGAAAGACGGCGCTTGCTGTTTTTATTCCTCCGGTGGCTCCCGGTCTGGGGCCAGGGGGATGGATACGGTGACCTTGAACAGATCCCCGTCAATGTCAATGGCAAAGGCGCCATGTTGCAGCTCGGTGAGGCTGCGGGCGATGGACAGCCCCAGACCGGAGCCCTCGGTGGCCCGGGAGGAGTCCCCCCGGACGAAACGCTCCATCAGCTGACGGGGCGGGATGTTGAGCTGCTGGCGGGAGATGTTTTTGATCACAAATACCCCGTGGCCCTTCTGGGTGGAAATGCCCAGGTAGATCCGGGTGCCCTCCAGAGTGTACTTGTTGCAGTTGGACAGCAGATTGTCAATGACCCGCCACAGCTGATGGCCGTCGGCCAGCACCCACACCTCCTGCTCCGGGTATTCGGCCACCACCTTCAGATTGCTGAGGATAAGCCGGTCCTCAAACTCCCCCAGGGCCTGCTGCACCAGCTGTACCAGCCCCAGCCGCTCGGGGTGGACGGTGAGGGCGCCGGTGGAGGCTTTGGAGGCCTCCACCAGGTCCTCGGTCAGCTTTTTCAGCCGCTGGCTCTTCCGGGAGAGTACCTCCAGATAGGCTTGGGCCTGGGGATCGTTGATGGGCCGCTTTTTCATCAGGTCCACATAGTTGAGGATGGAGGTGAGGGGGGTTTTCAGGTCGTGGGATACGTTGGTGATGAGCTCCGCCCGAAACCGCTCGCTGCGGATGCGCTCGTCCACCGCCTGGCTGATGGTGCCGCCCAGGTCGTTGAGCTGCCGGGCGTGCTGGGCCAGGTCGGCGTACATCCCCCGGGTGTCGATTTTAAAGGTGGTGTCGCCTCCCAAAATCTCCTCGGTGCCCTGGCGCACCCGCCTCCACTGGATGGCCCAACGGCATACCAGCCACAGGGCCACCCCCTGGTATACCGGGGCCAGGATCACCGTCAGGTTGGTCAGGTAGGAGCCCAGCAGGTAGAGCAGAAACAGGATAATGACCCGGCGGGTGATGGGCCAGGAGTGGGACATGGTGCGCAGCAAGGCGTGCAGCACCCGGACCAGCCGCCGGATCAGGGTATTGCGCCACAGGTGCCCCGCCCGCACCCGGACGATGAGGGTGAGCAGCAGGGAGAGCAGGCACAGGCCCACGCCGCTGGAGACAAAGGCCAGGCCCACCACCAGGTCGGTGGCCGCCCCGGTGGTGTTGAGGGCGATGACAAGGGGTTCTCCGCCGACGATCAGCAGCACGATTGCTCCGGCGTACACCAGCAGGAGCAGGTCCAGGGGGATGCGGTCAAATTTGCTGAGGGGGGCGGGGGAGCCGTCGGCCTTGCGCCCCACCAGCCGGCACAGCAGCAGGGTGGACAGCAGGAAGGCGGCGTCCAGCACCACCGTCAGGACGGCCAGGGCGGGCAGGTAGCGGGCGTATTCCCCAAAGTCCTGAGCCCCGTCCCAAAACTCGTCCTGGGCGGCCAACGGATCGGTCACCCCGTATTCGATGGCCAGCTCAATGTACATCAGCCGGCTGTCCTGGGACAGCCGGTAGTTCCAGGAGTAGCCGTTGAAGGTGTAGCCGTACTGGGCGGCCAGGGCGGCGTCGGCGGGGGTGAGCAGCTGCTCGCTGCCGTCGGACAGCACCACATACAGCAGGTAGTACTGCTTTTCCCCGTTCCACACATAATAGTCCTTGCTGTGGCTGTCGTCCTCGTCATAGATCACCGACAGGGAGCCCCGAGTGACGGTGTGGACGCTGCTCTCGATCACCGCCCCCTCGTCCAGGTTGGTGCACAGCAGTGCGCCGGTGTCGTTGTGGCGGACGGAAAAGCGGAAGTTGGTGCGCTCACCGTCCAGAGCGTAGTTCAGGTCGCTGATGCGCTGGTGGTCCAGGTAGGACAGGGGGGCGTCCCAGGCCTGATATTGGAGCAGCCGGGCCAGCTCCTGGGCCTGGAGACAGCGGTTGTCCATGGCCTGGTCGCAGGAATTGCTGGAGTAGTACCCCACCCCGGTCCACAGGGTGTCCCACTGGGAGAGGATGAACAGGGTGGCCCAGAAGCCCCCCGCGCCGGTGCCCAGGGCCAGCAGGAAGAGCAGCGCCTTCACCGCCAGCTTGCCAAACAGTCGTTTCATGGTCCGCCTCCCCTCTGCGCCGCCGGTCACAGCTTTTCCATCTTATACCCCAGGCCCCACACCACCTTGATGTACCGGGGGCTGGCCGGGTCGATCTCGATTTTCTCCCGCAGATGCCGGATGTGGACGGCCACCGTGCTCTCCGAGCCCACGGAGGTATCGTTCCACACCATCTCATAGATCTGGGTGGTGGAAAAGACCCGGCCCGGATTTTTCAGCAGCAGCAACAGAATATTGTACTCCAGGGGGGTGAGGGACACCGGCTCCCCGTCCACCGTCACCGATTTGGCCCCGTCGTCCAGCCGGATGCCCCCGTTGGTCAGCACATGGAGGTTGTCCTCCTCCGGGACCCTGCCCCCCAGGCTGGTATACCGCCGCAGCTGGCTGCGCACCCGGGCGATGACCTCAATAGGGTTAAAGGGCTTGGTGATGTAGTCGTCCGCCCCGATGTTCAGCCCCAGCACCTTGTCGGCGTCCTCGCTCTTGGCGGTGAGCAGGATGATGGGCAGGTTGCTGCGTTCCCGCAGCTTGGCGGTGGCCCGGATGCCGTCCATGCCGGGCATCATGATGTCCATGAGCACCAGGTCCACCGGCTCCTCCTCCGCCGCCCGCAGGGCCTGCTGCCCATCGTAGGTCTTGACGGTGCGGTAGCCCTCGCTGGTGAGATAGATGTCCAGCGCGGAGACGATGTCCCTGTCGTCGTCGCAGATCAAAATGGTATACACGCGCGTCCCTCCCATGGAACCAGGATACAGCATATTTTACCCCAAACCAGTGGCGGGCGCAAGGCGGAACAGTCTGCCAAACGGGGCGGAATCGGGGAAAAAACTGTTGCGCCCACCCCCCTTGTCCGGTATACTGGAATCAAAGCATATCGCACCGCGGCGCCCCGCCGGGACGCCGCCTTTTCGCGGAATGGGGGATGGGTATGGAGCTGTGGCTGCGCCGGGGAGAGGCCTGGCCCCTGCTGGAGGAGCTGCTCCGGGCCCTCCTGGGCTGGCCGGAGCTGCCGCCTGTGGCCCGGACGCCCCAGGGCAAGCCCTGGTTTCCCGACGCCCCGGAGGTTCACTTCAACCTGAGCCACAGCGGCGGGCTGGCCTTGTGCGGGGTGGGGGAGGCCCCCCTGGGGGTGGACGTGGAGGAGCTGCGGCCCCGGCGGCCGGGGCTGGACCGCTACGTCCTCTCCGATGGGGAGTACGCCTGGTATACCGGCCAGGGCGGGGGTTGGGAGAACCTGTACACCCTCTGGACCTTGAAGGAGGCCAGGGTGAAGTGTACCGGCGCCGGTCTGCGGACCGCGCCCCGGGATATCCGGGTGCCCCTGCTGCGCCCTGGTGAGACGGGGGAACTGGAGGGCCTGCGGTTCATGGCCTGTGCCGGTCCCGGCTGGCGGGGGGCTGTCTGCACCGCCGGCGAGGAGCCCTTTCCCGGAGCGGTCCGGCAGGTGTGAGCCGCCGTCGGTATATCTTAATAAGATTTTAAGAAAGTGCATCTGACTTTCTAAAAAAATGGGGCTTACAATATAGGATACACTGACACTGGTATGGATTGCTGCGAGCATAACAAAGGAGGGAGCTCCGTGAACATCCTGATCCTGACAGGGCGGTTCTGTATGGGCCACTGGTCCGCGTCCAAATCCCTGGCGCAACAGATTGTAGACGCCTACCCCGGTGCCCGGGTGCACATTGAGGACCTGATGGACTACGCTATGCCGGAACTGTCCGGCGCGGTTTACAAGGGCTATAATCTGCTGGTCACCTGCGGGCCGGCGCTGTTTAACGCCTATTATAAAATGAAGGAAAACACCCCCGCCCACCTGCACTTTGCCGGCCACTTTGTGGAGAAGCTCACCGAGCTGCTGGAGGCGGAGCGGCCTGACGCGGTCATCGCCACCCACCCCTTCTGTGCCCAGGTGGTGTCCCGGTACAAGGAGGTCACCGGGAAAAAGCTGCCCCTCATCACCTGTGTCACAGACATCTCCGCCCACTCCGAGTGGATCTGCCAGGGCACCGACTGTTACCTGGTGGGCAGCGGCCAGGTTCGGGACAAGCTGGTGGACAAGGGCGTGGACCGGGACCGGATCTGCGTCACCGGCATCCCTGTCCGGGCGGAATTTCTGTCCGTCCGCCCCCGGCCGGTCCAGATCCGGGGGAAGGAGGAGCCCCGCCAGCTGCTCATCATGGGGGGCGGCCTGGGGCTGATGCCCCGGAAGGACTCCTTTTACGAAGCCCTCAACGCCCTGCCCGGAGTACATACCACCATCATCACCGGCCGCAACCAGAAGCTGTTCGAGCGGCTCAGCGGCAAATATGAGAACATCGAGGTGGTGGGGTACACCGACCGGGTGTACGAGTATATGTCCCGATCCCACCTGCTGCTTACCAAGCCGGGAGGGATCACCACCTTCGAGGCCCTGTTCTCCCAGCTGCCCATCCTGGCCTGGGAGCCCTTCTGGGAGCAGGAGCGGAAAAACGCCCGGTTCCTGGTGGATCAGGGCATCGGGCGGGTGGCTGAGAAGGAGAGCAGCCGGTGCCTGCGGGCCATCCGGGCGCTGATCTATGACGACCAGGCCCTGGACCAGATGGCGGCCAATATGGGACGGCTGAAAGAGATGCTGAGCCAGGAGCGGCTGTGTGATATCGTGGCCGCCACGGCCCGGACAAGTGAGGTGTGTGCCTGATGGGGACCAAGCGGAGCCGGATTGGGATGTGCATCCTGGTGGTGCTGATGGTCGCCACCTTTGGAATCCTGCTGCGGGATATGCCGCTGACCCGGCTGGGGTCGGTGCTGGGCCAGCTCAAACCGGGCTGGATCATCGGCGGAATGGCCCTGATGCTGCTGATGATGACCAGCGAGGCGGCCTGTACCCGGCAGATCCTCCCCTGCCTGGGGTATGAGACCGGCCTGCTCCGCTGCCTGACCTATTCCTTTGCTGGGTATTATTTCAGCGCCATCACCCCTTCGGCCACCGGCGGCCAGCCGGCCCAGGTGTACTGCATGGCCCGGGACGGGGTGTCCGCCGCCCACGGCACGCTGAATATGCTGCTGCTGTCCATGTGCTACCAGGTGACCCTGCTGCTGCTGGCGGGACTGGCGGCGGTGCTGCGTCCCTGGCTGCTGGTGGACATGGGCGGCGGGATGGTCCTCCTGCTGATATACGGGGTCCTGGTCAACGTGGCCCTCACCGCCGGGATGCTCTGCCTCATGTTTCTGCCCAACGCCGCCCGGAAAATCTGCACCGGGGTGCTCAACCTGCTGGTGAAGCTCCGCCTGGTGCGCAACCGGGCCGGGGCGGAGGAAAAGCTGGAGCGGCAGATGGAGGACTACCGCAGCGGGGCCGAGTGCCTGCGCCGCAACCCCACCCTGCCCTTCCGGCTGCTGGGTTGCTCCATCCTCCAGCTCTGCGCCCTGTTCAGCGTGCCCTACATGGTCTATCGGGCATTCGGGCTGAACGAGTACGGCGTGCTGGAGCTGCTGGGGGCCCAGGCCCTGCTCACCCTGGCGGTGGGTTCCCTGCCCCTGCCCGGGGCGGTGGGGGCCTCCGAGGGAGGATTTCTGCGGGGCTTCACCCTGTTTTTCGGGGCGGAGCTGGTGACCCCCGCGGTGTTGGTCTCCCGGGGGATCAGTTTTTACTCCTTTATGGTGCTCAGCGGGGTGATCACCCTGGTGGTCCAGGTGTGGTTCCGGCGGCGGAACGTGGAGGGCCCCCCTGCCTGCCCTAAGCGTGCCCGGGGACCAGCGGTCACCTGACAGCCGGGCAAATACCAGAAAAAAGCGACGCCGCACGGCGTCGTTTTTTTTACTCTTGTGCGGCGGGGGCTTGTGCTTTATAATCAAGGCAAAGCAAATTGGGGAGGTCGGAGTATGTACTATTTGGGAATTGATTTGGGCGGCACCAATGTGGCTGCCGCCGTGGTGAATGAGGAAGGTGTGATCCTGGGCAAGGCCAGCCTGCCCACCCCCCGGGAGGTGCCCGCCTACCAGGTGGCCGACCAGATGGCCGCCGCGTCCGCTGCCGCCGTGGAGAAGGCGGGCCTGTCCATGGGGGATATCGTCTCGGTGGGGATTGGCTCCCCCGGTACCATTGAGCCGGACACCGGCGTGATCCGCTACTGGTCCAACCTGGACTTCCGCAACGTGCCCCTGGCCGCCCTGGTGGAGGAGCGGCTGCACAAGGACATCTACCTGGAAAACGACGCCAACGCCGCCGCCCTGGGGGAGTTTGCCGCCGGAGCCGCCAAGGGCAGCCAGTCCATGGTGGCCATCACCCTGGGCACCGGCATTGGCGGCGGCGCTGTGCTGGGGGGCAAGCTGTACACCGGCTTCAACTACGCCGGCATGGAGGTGGGCCACTTCGTCATCGAGCACGGCGGGCGGCAGTGCACCTGCGGCCGGAAGGGCTGCTTTGAGGCCTACTGCTCCGCCACCGCCCTCATCAAGCGCACCCGGCAGGTGATGGAGGAGCACCGGGACTCCAAGCTGTGGGAGCTGGCGGGCAGCCTGGAGGCGGTGAACGGCCGCACCCCCTTTGACGCCGCCGCCATGGGCGACGCCGCCGCCGGTATGGTCATCGACGAATATGTGGACTACCTGGGCTGCGGGGTGGCCAGCCTGGTGAATATCTTCCAGCCCGAGGTGTTCTGCATCGGCGGCGGGCCCTCCGCCCAGGGGGAGACCCTGATGGCTCCGGTGCGCTATATCCTCAACCGGGAGGACTACGCCCGCAACAGCGTCCACCGCACCCGACTGGTGCGGGCAGCCCTGGGCAACGACGCCGGGATCATCGGCGCCGCCCTGCTGCCCCTGTTCCGATAAGGTTCCGGGCCCGCCGCGTTGCGCGGCGGGCCCGTTTTTCTATTCCACCGGCTCATAGCCCTCCAGCTCCGGCTCACATGCCGCCCCGGGCTCCGGCGGGGCCAGTACCAGGGACAGGCCGAAGAGTACCGCCGCCCCGACGGCGATGGCCTCCACCCGGTGGGCCTCCAGCCAGTCCCGGCGCTCCGCCAGGGCGGGCAACTTCAGCGCCCCGGCGTACAGCAGGGCCGCCCCGCCGCCGCACAGGGCCAGCCGGAGGACGGTTTGGGATTTATCCAGCTTGAACTCCATGCAATCCCCTCCTTCCCTCCAGTATAGTAAGGAAAGAGGAAAGAATTGCTTAAGATTTTTTTGCTCTACTTGTACAGCCTGTTAATATCAGATATAATTGATACCATCAATTTGCCGTAACGGCAGCAGCGAGGGCAGCGACATGAAAGGCAAGCAAAAACAGCGTACCGCCCTCCCCGAGGGGCCGAAGCCCCGGCGGGAGGTGGCCCGGGTCAGCGCCGACCCCAACGTGGGCCTGACCATGGCCCAGGTGAAGGAGCGCCAGCAGAACGGCTGGGCCAACGAGCCGGTGGAGTCCCCCACCAAAACGGTGGGCCAGATCGTCCGGGAAAACGTGGTCACCTTCTTCAACTTCATCTTTATCATCCTGGCCGCCCTGCTCATCATTGTGGGGTCGGTGGAGGATCTGCTCTTTCTGCTCATCGCCATCGCCAACACCTGCATCGGCATTATCCAGCAGCTGCGCTCCAAGCAGACCATTGACAAGCTGAATTTGCTGGCCGCCCCCAGGGCCAACGTGGTGCGGGAGGGCCACCTGGGCTCGGTGCCCGCCGCCCATCTGGTGCGGGACGACGTGGCCGAGCTGGCCTCCGGGGATCAGATCCCCGCCGACGCCACCGTGCTGGCCGGGCAGGTCCAGGTGAACGAGGCCCTCATTACCGGCGAGGCCGACGCCATTGTGAAAAATCCCGGGGACCAGCTGCTCTCCGGCTCCTTTGTGGTGGCCGGCCGCTGCCGGGCCCGGCTGGACCGGGTGGGGGCGGACTCCTACGCCGCCAAGCTCACCCTGGAGGCCAAAAAGGACGTGACCGTGGGCAAAAGCGAGATGATGTCCTCCCTGGACAAGCTGATCCGGGTCATCGGCATCCTGCTCATCCCCATCGGCATCGCCCTCTTCGCCAAGGAATACTTTATCGTGGGCCGCACCTTCCAGGAGACGGTGGTGTCCACCGTGGCCGCCCTCATCGGCATGATCCCCGAGGGGCTGTACCTGCTCACCAGCGTGGCCCTGGCGGTGAGCATGATCCGGCTGGCCCGGGGCAAGGTGCTGGCCCAGGATATGAACTGCATCGAGACCCTGGCCCGGGTGGACGTGCTGTGCGTGGACAAGACGGGCACCATCACCGAGCCCCGGATGGAGGTGGGGGAGGTGGTGTACCTGGACGAGGAGCGCTACGCCGAGACCCAGGTCACCGAGATCCTCAACGCCTTCTACCAGGCGGTGGAGGCTGACAACGACACCGCCCGGGCCATGCAGAAAAAGTTCCACGGCGGTTCGGCCTGGCACCCCCAGACCGTGATCCCCTTTACCTCCGCCACCAAGTGGAGCGCCGCCGTCTTTGCCGGCCACGGGGCCTATGTGGTAGGGGCCCCCGAGTTCATTCTGGGCTACCGGTACAGCGATTTGAAGGAGACGGTGGACCCCTGGTCCGCCAAAGGCTACCGGGTGCTGCTGGCGGCGGAGTACCGGGGCACCCCCGACCAGCAGGGCCTGGACCCCGCCCGGGTGTGCCCCATGGCCCTGGTGCTGCTGGCCAACCGGGTGCGGGAATCCGCCCCCAAAACCTTCCAGTTCTTTGCCCAGCAGAAGGTGGCCGTCAAGGTCATCTCCGGAGACAACCCGGTGACAGTGGCCGAGGTGGCCCGTCAGGCGGGCATCCAGGGGGCGGAGCGTTGGGTGGACGCCGCCACCCTCCGTACCGAGGAGGATATGGACCGGGCGGTCCGGCAGTACACCGTGTTTGGCCGGGTGACCCCCGACCAGAAGCGGAAGCTGGTGCGGGCCCTCCAGCGGGCGGGCCACACCGTGGCCATGACCGGCGACGGCGTCAACGACGTACTGGCCCTGAAGGACGCCGACTGCGGCATCGCCATGGCCTCCGGCGCGGAGGCCGCCTGCCACGCCGCCCAGCTGGTGCTGATGAACTCCGACTTCGCCGCCATGCCCAAGGTGGTGGCCGAGGGCCGGCGGGTGATCAACAACATCCAGCGGGCCGCCGCACTCTACCTAGTGAAAAATATCTTTTCCTTCTTCCTGTCCATTATCTCCCTGTTTGCCACCTTCCCCTATCCGGTGACCCCGCTGCAAATTTCCTTCCTCAGCGCCGTCACCATCGGGGTGCCCTCTCTCTTCCTGGCTCTGGAGCCCAACCACGCCCTGGTGAAGGGGAAATTCATGAGCAATGTGTTCCGGGCGGCCCTGCCCGGGGGCCTCACCGACCTGCTCATCGTATTGGGGGCGGTGGCCTTCTATGCGGTGTTTGAGTTTACCACCGACCAGCTCTCCTCCATGTCCACCATCCTGCTGGTGACCATCGGCCTGCTGGTGCTCTTCCAGGTGTGCAAGCCCTTTGACTGGAAGCGGCGGGTGCTGATGATCGCCATGACCGGGGCCTCGGCGGTGTCCATCCTCTGGTTCGGGTCCAGCTTCGGCATAAGCCCCCTGGATCTGAAGAGCGGTATGGTGCTGGCGGTGTTCATGGGTCTGGCCTATCCGGTGATGTATGTGATCCTGAAGGCCTTTGAGCTGGGAGCCATCCTGTGGGACAAGCTCCGTCACCTGCGCCGACAGGAGGAAGAGCCGGAGGAGTGCTGAACGGATATGCACGTTTATGACAAAAAATCACCTTTACTTTTCCGCTTGTCGCTGATATAATGACCAAGAACTGAATCAGTGTCCGCAGTCGCGGCAATGCCGCTCAGGGGAAGCCGGTGCAAATCCGGCGCAGTCTTACCTCTACTGTAAGCGTGGACGAAGGTGCGTGAACCATTGGCCCAAAGGGCTGAGAAGGTGCGCCGGAGGAGGAAGCGCAAGCCAGGAGACCCGCTGCCAGGATACGGACAACGTGGCTCTGAGGTGGAGAGGTACGGTATGTTTTGGCGCAAAAAGCCCTTCCCACCCGGGAAGGGCTTTTTTGGCGGGAAAGGAGGCGGACGGTGCTGGAGCTTTATATTCCGGTGGGAAAAAAACGGCTGCGCTGCGGCTATACCACCGGCACCTGCGCCGCCGCCGCGGCGGCGGGGGCCGCCCGGCTGCTGCTCACCGGGGAGCGCCTGCCCGCCGTCAAGGTGGACACCCCGGCGGGGATCACCGTGGAGGCCCAGCTGCTGGACCACGCCGCCGGGCCGGATTGGGCCTCTTGTGCCGTGCGCAAGGACGGGGGGGACGACCCGGACGTGACGGACGGGACCCTGATCTGCGCCAGAGTGGAGAAAAGATGTGCTCCGGGGGTGACCATCGACGGGGGAACAGGGGTGGGCAGGGTTACCCGGCCCGGCCTGAACCAGCCGGTGGGGCAGGCCGCCATCAACTCCACCCCCCGGCGGATGATCGCCGCCCAGGTGGAGCAGGCCATGGCCCAGGCCGGATATACCGGCGGGCTGACGGTGACCATCTCGGTACCGGAGGGGGAGGCTCTGGCAGGGCGCACCTTCAATCCCCGGCTGGGTATCGTGGGGGGCATCTCTATATTGGGCACCAGCGGCATCGTCCGGCCCATGAGCGAGGCTGCCCTCATCGACTCCCTGTACCTGGAGCAGGATGTGGCGAAGGCCGCCGGGGTCAAAGACCTGCTGGTCACCCCCGGCAACTATGGGGATTCCTTTGCGGCGGAAACCCTGGGGCTGGACCTGACCCACCGCTGTACCTGCAGCAACTACATCGGCCACGCCATTGACCACGCCGCCGGGCTGGGCTTTTCCTCTCTGCTGCTGGTGGGCCACCTGGGTAAGCTCATCAAAGTGGCGGCGGGGTGCATGAACACCCACTCCAAGGTGGCCGACGGGCGGCGGGAGACCCTTACCGCCCACGCCGCCCTGGCGGGCGGTCCGCCGGAGCTGCTCCGGGCCCTGTTCGACAGCCCCACCACCGACGCCGGGGTGGCGCTGCTGCAAAAGGCCGGACTGCTGGAGCCGGTGATGGCCTCCATCGCCCGGGCCCTGGAGGAACAGCTCCGCCGCCGGGCAGGGCCGGAGCTGGCTATTGAGGCGATCTTTTTTTCCAATCAATACGGTATGTTAGGAAAGACATCGGGGGCGGAGGGGCTGCTGGCCCGCCACCGGAGCGGGCGGATGATATCCGCCCCTACGATGGACTGACAAACAGGTGGATGTGGGCCATACTGATCCGTAGGGGCGGGTCCCAGACCCGCCCGCCGAGCCGTAGGGGCCGATGCCCACATCGGCCCGCCACTCACACAGACAGGAGCATGATTATGGTACATTTCATCGGTGCGGGCCCCGGCGGGGCTGATCTCATCACCGTCCGGGGGGCCAGGCTGCTGGGAGAGGCCGACGTTATCATCTACGCCGGTTCCCTGGTGAATCCCGCCCTGCTGGACTACAAAAAGGCGGACTGTCAGGTGTACGACAGTGCCAAAATGACCCTGGAAGAGGTCATTGCCGTCATGAAGGCCACCGAGGAGACAGGAGGCGTTACCGTCCGGCTCCACACCGGCGACCCCTCCCTCTACGGGGCCATCCGGGAGCAGATGGACCAGCTGGACAGCCTGGGCATCTCCTACGATGTAACCCCCGGCGTGTCCTCCTTCTCCGGGGCTGCGGCGGCGCTCCAGGCCGAGTACACCCTGCCCGATGTGTCCCAGTCGGTCATCATCACCCGCATGGCGGGCCGCACGCCGGTGCCGGAGGGGGAGCAGCTGCGGAAGCTGGCCTCCCACGGCTGCACCATGGTGCTCTTTTTGTCCACCGGTCTGCTGGAGGATGTGGAAAAAGAACTGGCGGCGGGGGGCTATCCCCCCAACACCCCGGCGGCCATCGTGTACAAGGCCACCTGGCCGGAGGAGAAGGTATACCGCTGCACCGTGTCCACCCTGGCCCGGACCGCCCGGGAGAACAAGGTCACCAAGACGGCGCTGATTACGGTAGGCCATTTTTTGGGTGAGACATATGAGCGCTCCAAGCTGTACGACCCAGCTTTTACCCACGGGTTCCGGGAGGCCAGCCGGTGACAGCGGCGGTGATCGCCTTCACCCGTCGGGGGGCTGCGCTGGGGAAGCAGCTGGCGGAGGCCCTGGGGGCCACCCTCCATGTGCCCCCCCGGTTTGCCCCGGCGCTGGGGACGGCTTATGACAGCCTGGCGGGCTGGACGGCGCGGATGTGGGATACAAAAGACGCTCTCATCTTCGTGGGGGCGGCGGGCATCGCCGTCCGGGCCATCGCCCCCCATGTGCGGGACAAATTTACCGACCCCGCCGTGGTCAGCGTGGACGAGAGGGGGCAATTCGTCATCCCCCTGCTGTCCGGCCATGTGGGGGGGGCAAACCAGCTGGCGGTCAAAGTAGCGGCCCTCACCGGAGGCCAGGCGGCGGTTTCCACCGCCACCGACGTCAACGGACTCTTTGCCGTGGATCTGTGGGCCAGAGAGCATAATATGGTGATTACCCACCGGGGGCTTGCCAAAGAGGTGTCCGCCGCCCTGCTGGAGGGGGAGCCGGTGGGCTTTGCCAGCGACTTTGGCCACACCTGCCCGGCGGGGCTCACCCAAGGCCCGGCGGAGATCGGGGTGTGGGTCACCTGGAAAACCGGGGACGGCCCCTTCCCACGCGCCCTGCGGCTGGCCCCCAGGGGGCTGATCCTGGGCATCGGCTGCCGGAGGGGAACGGAGGAGGCGGCCATTCAGGCGGCGGTGGAGGAGGCCCTGGCGGGGTATGAGCCCGCCGCCGTGGAGCGGGTGGCCACCATTGATTTAAAAGAGAACGAGCCCGGACTGCTGGCCTTCTGTGCCGCCCGTGAATTGCCTCTGTCGGTCTATTCCCCGGAGGAGCTGGCGGCGGCGGAGGGGAGCTTCACCCCCTCAGCCTTCGTGCAGGAGGTCACCGGGGTGGACAACGTGTGCGAGCGGGCGGCGGTTTGTGCCGGCGGAACCATCCTGGTGCCCAAACGGGCGAAAAACGGCGTCACCGTGGCGGTGGCGGGAAGGGATATCGTATGAAGGTAACTGTAATCGGACTGGGCCCCGGCGGGGGACAGGACCTGACGGGACGGGCCAGAGCCGCCCTGGAGTGCTGTGACCTGATCGTGGGCTACACCGCCTATATCGACCTGGTGAAGCCTGAGTTCCCCCACAAGGAGGTGCTGTCCACCGGTATGCGCCGGGAGGTGGACCGCTGCCGGGCCGCCGTGGAGGCGGCCCTCACCGGCAGGGACGTGGCGGTGGTGTGCTCTGGGGATGCCGGGGTGTACGGCATGGCGGGGCTCATTTACGAGGTGGCCCAGGAATATGACCCCATCGAGATCGAGGTGGTGCCCGGCATCACCGCCGCCTGCGGCGGGGCCGCCCTGCTGGGGGCGCCTCTGACCCACGACTTTGCCGTCATCTCCCTGTCCGACCTGCTCACCCCCTGGGAGAAGATCGAGCAGCGTTTGAGAGCCGCCGCCCAGGCGGACTTCGTCATCTGCCTCTATAACCCCGCCAGCAAGAGCCGCCCGGACTACCTGGCCCGGGCCTGCGGTATTCTGCTGCGGCACAAGAGCCCGGATACGGTGTGCGGTACCGTCCGCAACGTCGGCCGGGCGGGGGAGGAGAGCGCCATCCTCACCCTGGGCCAGCTGCGGGACACACCGGTGGATATGTTCACCACCGTGTTTGTGGGCAACAGCCAGACCAAAGTGATCGGCGGCAAGATGGTCACCCCAAGGGGATATCTCCAGCGGGGGGAATGAGGCGGGGCGTCTCCGACGGCCCGTTGGGAGGAGCGGCATGAAATACATCTTACTGTTCGGCGGCACCGGCGAGGGCCGGGAGCTGGCGGCCTGGCTGCTGGAGCAAAGCATCCCCGCCCTGGTGTGCGTGGCCACCGGGTACGGCGAAACCCTGCTGCCCCCCGGGGTGGAGGCCCATGTGGGCCGGATGGACCGGCGGGAGATGGAGGCGCTGATGGCCTCCCGGCCCTTCACCCATGTGGTGGACGCCACCCACCCCTACGCCGTGGAGGTGACCGCCAACATCAAAGGGGCGGCGGAGAAAACGGGTCTGCCCCTCCTCCGGCTGGTGCGCCAGTCCGACGGGGAGGACCTGTGCCACAAGGCGGGGGACATGGCCACGGCGGCGGCCATGCTGGAGCGGCTGCCGGGCAACGTGCTGCTCACCACCGGCAGCAAGGAGCTGGACGCTTTTGCCCGGCCCGGCCTGGTGGAGCGGTGCTGCCCCCGGGTGCTGCCCGTGCCTGACTCCCTGAGCCGGTGCCTGGAGCTGGGCTTTTTGCCCAAGCACATTATCTGTATGCAGGGGCCCTTCTCCAAGGAGCTGAATGTGGCCCTGCTGCGGCAATATCACATCAAGACGCTGGTGACCAAGGACACCGGGGGCTACGGCGGGTTCCGGGCCAAGGCGGAGGCCGCCCGGGAGGCGGGGTGCGCTCTGCTGGTGGTGGAGCGGCCCAGGGAAGAGCAGGGATATACGCTGGAGGAGATCCAGGCAATCCTGAAGGAGGAACGGGCATGAAGGTCTATCTCATCGGGGCGGGCATGGGCAACCCCCAGACCATGACGGCGGAGGCCCTGGAGGCCATCAGGGCCTGCCCCCTGCTGGTGGGGGCCCCCCGGCTGCTGGAGCCCTGGGCGGAGAGCCACACCTGCGTGCCTCTCATCGTGGGGGCCCAGATCGCCGCCTACATCACCCATCAGCCCCTGGAGCCGGTGGGGGTGCTGCTGTCGGGAGACACCGGATTTTATAGCGGGGCCAAGCTGCTGTGGGAGTTTTTGAAGGGCCATGAGGTGGTCACCCTCCCCGGCATTTCCTCCCTGAGCTATTTTTGCGCCAAGCTCCACACCGACTGGCAGGACGTGAAGATTCTCAGCGCCCACGGGCGCAGCCACAACGTGGCGGGGGAGATCCAGTGCAACAGGCGGGTCTTTGCCCTCACCGGGGGCAGCACTCGCGCCCAGGACATCTGCCGGGAGCTGGTGGACCGGGAGCTGGGGCATATTACGGTGTCCGTGGGGGAGCGGCTGAGCTATCCCGACGAGCGCATCGTCACCGGCAGGGCGGAGGAGTTGGCGGAGCAGGCATTTGCCGACCTGGCGGTGCTGCTGGCGGAGAACCCCTGTCCCATGGCCCGGCCCTACACCACCCACGGCCTGCCCGACGACGAATTTCTCCGGGGAGACGTGCCCATGACCAAGGAGGAGGTGCGGGCCCTGGCCCTATCCAAGCTGCGGCTGAACGAGGACAGCGTGGTGTGGGACGTGGGGGCGGGCACCGGCTCGGTGTCGGTGGAGTGCGCCCTGGCCTGTCCCACCGGCCGGGTGTTTGCTGTAGAGAAAAGCCCCCAGGGAGTCCAGCTGCTGGAGGCCAACCAGGTGCACCACAACGCCGCCAACCTGACCGTGGTCCGGGGCGTTGCCCCGGCGGCGCTGGCGAACCTGCCCGCCCCCGACCGGGTGTTTATCGGGGGCACCTCTGGCGAACTGAGTGACATTTTACAGGTGATTTTTCAGAAAAATCCCGCCGCCCGGGTGGTGTGTACCGCCGTCACCCTGGAGACGGTGGCGGAGGCGGCCAAGTGCTTCGCGGGTCTGGAGGTGGCGGACATGGTGCAGGTGTCCGCCACCCGCACCCGGCAGGCGGGCCGTTACCACCTGATGGACGCCCAGAACCCGGTGTGGATTTTTTCCGGGGAGGGGCGGGCATGAGCGCCCCCCGGCTGCTGCTGTGCGCCCCCGCCAGTGGGGGCGGCAAGACCACCGTGACCTGCGCCATCCTCCAGGCCCTGATGGACCGGGGAGGAAACCCGGTGGCCTTCAAGTGCGGCCCGGACTACATCGACCCCATGTTCCACAGCGAGATCATCGGGGCCAAAAGCCGGAATCTGGATCTCTTTTTTCTGGGAGAGGACAAAACCCGGTATCTGCTGGCAAAAAACAGTGCCGGGGCGGGGCTGGCCCTCATCGAAGGGGTCATGGGCTACTACGACGGCATCGCCCTGAGCCATGAGGCCAGCGCCTACCACCTGGCCCGGGTCACAAATACCCCGGCGGTGCTGGTGGTGGACGGCCGGGGGAGCGCCCGCACCCTGGCGGCGGTGGTGTACGGCATGAAAACCTTCCGCCCCGACAGCGGCATCCAAGGCGTGATCCTCAACCGGGTATCTCCCATGCTCTACCCCCGGCTCAAGGCGTGCATTGAGGAGGAGACCGGCGTTACGGTGTACGGCTACCTGCCCAACCGCCCCGACTGCGCCCTGGAGAGCCGCCACCTGGGGCTGGTCACCGCCGCCGAGGTAAAGAACTTAAAGGAAAAGCTGAAAAAGCTGGCGGCCCAGGCGGAGCAGACCATCGACCTGGCAGGTTTGCTGGCTCTGGCTTCCTCCGCCCCGGCGCTGGCTGCGAAGGAAATCGCCCTGCCGGAGCCGGTGGAGGGAAAGCCGGTGATTGCGGTGGCAAAGGATAAGGCCTTCTGCTTCTACTACGCCGACGGCCTGGAGCTGCTGGAGACCCTGGGGGCCAGGCTGGCGCCGTTCTCCCCCCTGGAGGACGAGGCCCTGCCGGAGGGAACCTGCGGGCTCTATCTGGGGGGCGGATACCCGGAGGAATACGCCAGGGAGCTGGCGGACAACCACGGCCTGCTGCGGGAGATTCACCATAAAATCCTCCACGGCTTGCCCACGGTGGCCGAGTGCGGCGGATTCCTTTACCTCCACCGCCACCTGGGAGATGCCGATGGCCGGTACGACTGGCAGATGGCGGGGGCCGTTTCCGGCCAGGCCCACAACACCGGCAAGCTGAGCCGGTTCGGGTACATTACCCTGACAGCCCAGACAGACGGCCTGCTGTGCCGTGCGGGGGAGTCCTTCCCCGCCCACGAGTTCCACTACTGGGACAGCACCACCCCCGGGGCGGATTTCCAGGCCCAAAAGCCCCAGAGCAACCGGGGTTGGGCCTGCGGCTGGCACACGCCCACCCTGTACGCCGGTTTTCCCCACTTCCACTTCTGGGCCAGACCAGAGTTGGCCCGCAACTTTATCGCGGCGGCCCGCCGCTATGAGGAGGCATTGTTATGACGCTGGCAGAAGTGCTCCGTTCCATCACCCCCGCCGACCAGAGCGCCGCCCAGGCGGCCAAGGCCCGGTGGGATTCCATCGCCAAGCCCCTGGGCAGCCTGGGGGCCCTGGAGACCGCCGTCATCCGCATGGCAGCCATGATGGGTACCTCCAATGTGGACATCTCCCGGAGAGCGGTGGTGGTGATGTGCGCCGACAACGGGGTGGTGGCCCAGGGGGTCACCCAGACCGGCCAGGAGGTCACCGCCATCGTGGCGGAGAACATGTCCACCGGGGACACCAGCGTGTGCGCCATGTCCCGGCTGGCGGGGGCGGAGGTGGTGCCGGTGGATATCGGCTGCGCCACCCCCCTCAAAGGGGAGAAGATTTTGCAGAAAAACATCCGCCGGGGCACCGCCGACCTGACCCTGGGCCCCGCTATGACCCGCCAGGAGGCGGAGCGGGCGGTGCTCACCGGGGTGGAGATCGCCAAAGAGCTGTGCGCCAAAGGGGTGAACCTCCTGGGCACCGGAGAGATGGGCATCGGGAATACCACCACCTCCTCCGCCGTGGCCTCGGTATTTTTGGACAGGGAGCCGGTGGACATGACCGGCCGGGGAGCCGGGCTGTCCAGCGAAGGGCTCCGGCGGAAGATCCGCGCCATTGAGACGGGGATCGCGGTGAACCAGCCCGACCCCAACGACCCCCTGGACGTGGTGAGCAAGGTGGGGGGCCTGGATCTGGCGGGACTGGCCGGGGTGTTCCTGGGCGGGGCGCTATGCCGTGTGCCGGTGCTGGTGGACGGGTTCATCTCCTCGGTGGCCGCCCTCATCGCCGCCCGGCTGTGTCCCCCCTGCACCGACTACATGCTGGGCTCCCACGCCTCCGACGAGCCCGCCAGCAAGCTGGTGCTGGCCGAGCTGGGCCTGGAGCCCTTCCTGTACGCCGGGATGCGGCTGGGGGAGGGCACCGGCGCGGTGGCGGTGATGCCCCTGCTGGACATGGGCCTGGCGGTGTACCGGGAGATGACCACCTTTGAGGCCGCCGACATTGAAGCGTACCAGCCGTTGACATAGGGGCGGGTGCCCGCACCCGTCGGAAAGGAGGAAACGCCATGCTCATTCTGGTGTCCGGCGGGTCGGGCAGCGGCAAGTCGGAATTTGCCGAGTCCCTGGTGGTCTCCTCCGGCCTGACGGAGCGGGTCTATCTGGCCACCATGCGGGTGTGGGATGAGGAGAGCGCCCGCCGGGTGGAGCGCCACCGGGCCATGCGGGCGGGGAAGGGGTTTTCCACGTTGGAGTGTCCCGCCGGCCTGGACAGGCTGGAGGTGCCCGCCGGGGCCGCCGTGCTGCTGGAGGATTTGACCAACCTGTTTGCCAACGAGTATTTCTCCCAGACGGGAGCGGGGGCCTGTGACCGGGTGCTGGCAGGGGTTGAGCGGGCCGCCGGGCGGGCCGCCCTGCTGGTGGTGGTGGCCAACGAGCTCTTTTCCGACGGCATGGACTACGAGCCAACCACCCTGGCCTATCTGGCGGAGCTGGCCCGGCTCAACCGGGCGGTGGCCGCCCGGGCAGAGGGCGTATATGAAGTGGTGTGCGGCATCCCCGTGGCCTGGAAGGAGGCAACCCCTTGAAAAGTCTCATCATCGCCTTTGCCATGTACTCCAAGCTCCCCATGCCCAGGGTGGACTGGGAGGAAAAGGCTCTGGCCTGGGCCCTGTGCTTCTTCCCCCTGGTGGGGGTGGTCATTGGCGCGGTGCTGTACGGCTGGATGGTTCTGGCGGAGTTCCTGCACATGGGCCCCGCCCTGTTCGCCGCCATCGCCTTGCTGCTCCCCATCGCCCTCAGCGGCGGCATCCATCTGGACGGCTTCTGCGACACCTGCGACGCCCTCTCCTCCCACCAGAGCCGGGAGCGGAAGCTGGAGATTTTGAAGGATTCCCACACCGGGGCCTTTGCCATCATCTGCTGCGGGCTCTATCTGCTGGTGTTCTTCGCCGCATGGTGGGAGGTGGAGCCGGTGGGGCGGGCCGCCCTGGCGTTGGCTCCAGCGCTCTCCCGGAGCCTGTCGGGGCTCTTCGCCGTGACTCTGCCCAACGCCCGGGGCACCGGGATGCTGGCCACCTTTACCGCCCCCATGGACACGCTCAAAGCCAGGCTGGTGCTGCTGGTCTGGATTGCTGTGTGCGGGGCGGCCATGGTGCTCTGTGCGCCGGTGGTGGGCTCGGCCATGTTGGCAGGGGCGCTCCTGGCCTGCCTGTATTACTACAGGATGAGCAAACGGCAGTTCGGCGGCGTCACCGGAGATCTGGCGGGCTTCTTCCTCCAGACCTGTGAGCTGGTTATGGTGCTCTCGGCGGTGGTGGCCCAGAAGGTGGTGGCAATACTATGATTTTGATTATCGGCGGCGCGGCCCAGGGCAAGCTGGACTACGTGCTGCGAAAGACGGGGTATACCGCCCAGCAGGTGGCCCATACCCCGGAGGAGGCGGAGCGCCTGCCCATCTTCGACGGAGTGGAGCACTGGCCCCACCTGGACGAGGAGAAGCTGCTCTCCGCAAACCCCAGTATTATCCTCATCTGCGCCGAGGTGGGCTGCGGGGTGGTGCCGGTGGACCCGGCCCAGCGGGCCTGGCGGGAACAAGTGGGGCGGCTGTGCTGCCGCCTGGCGGCCCGGGCGGAGCGAGTGGAGCGTATGTTCTGCGGCCTGCCCATGACCCTGAAAGGAGATTCGTCAACATGGAATTGATCCTCATTCGCCACGGCACCACCCAGGGCAACCTGGAGAAGCGGTTTGTGGGCACTCTGGATCTCCCCCTGATCCCCCAGGGGGAGGAGCTGGCCCGGCAGGTGGGGCCCACCCTGCCCCGGGTGGAGCACATCTACCGCTCCCCCCTGACCCGCTGCCGCCAGACGGCGGAGCTCTTGTGGCCGGGCACGGAAATGACGGTGGTGGACCAGCTGCGGGAGAGCGATTTCGGGCCCTTTGAGGGGAAAAATCATGAGGAATTGAAGGATGATCCCCTGTACCAGGCCTGGATCAGCCAGGATCACCTGAATTTTGCCGCCATGCCGGTGGGGGAGAGCGCGGAGCAGGTGGTGGAGCGGATGACCGAGGCCCTACGCCAGCTGACGGCGGACGCCGCCGCCCATGGCTATGAGCGGGTGGGGGTGGTGTCCCACGGCGGGGCCATCATGGGCCTGATGAGTCAATTCGGCCGTCCCCGGCGGGCGTATTACGGCTGGATGTGCCCCAACTGCGGCGGCTTCCGTCTGGCTTTTGACCCGGCCACCCTGGAGCTGACGGTGCTGGAGGAGTTTCCGGGATGAGCTGGGGTGTCCGTCATCTGCTGGCCCTGCTCATCGGCTTCTGCCTGGACCTGCTGCTGGGGGACCCCTACTGGGCTCCCCATCCGGTGCGGGCCATAGGGGCGCTGATTGCCGGGCTGGAACGGGGGCTGCGGCGGGTCTTTCCCAGCTCTCCCAGGGGAGAGCTGGCGGCAGGTGGGGTGCTGGTGGTACTCACCCTGTTCATCCCCACCGGCTTCACTGTGCTGCTGCTGTGGGCCTGCGGCCAGTTGAGCCCCTGGCTGACCCTGGGGTTGGAGAGCCTGCTGAGCTACCAGCTGCTGGCTGCCAAGTCCCTGGCCGATGAGAGCCGCAAGGTATACGAGGCCCTGAAAACCGGGGACCTGAACCAGGCCCGGCAGGCCGTGTCCATGATCGTGGGCCGGGATACCGCTTCTTTGGACGAGGCGGGAGTGACAAGGGCTGCGGTGGAGACGGTGGCGGAGAACGCCTCCGACGGGGTGGTGGCCCCCCTAATTTTCCTGGCCATCGGCGGGGCCCCCCTGGGAATGCTCTACAAGGCGGCCAACACCATGGACTCCATGGTGGGTTACAAGAACGAAAAATATCTGTACTTTGGCCGGGCGGCGGCCAGGCTGGACGATATCCTGAACCTTATCCCCGCCCGGATCGCCGGGGTGCTGATGTGCCTGGGGAGTACGGCGGTGGGATACGACGGGAGAAACGCCTGGCGGATCTTTGCCCGGGACCGGAAAAACCACAAGTCCCCCAACTCCGCCCACACCGAGGCGGCCTGCGCCGGGGCGCTCCAGCTCCGGCTGGCGGGGCCCAACTTCTACTTCGGCCGGCTGGTGGAAAAGCCCTACATCGGGGACGATCAGCGGCCCATCGAGCCGCTGGACATCCTGCGGGCCGGGCGGATCTTGTATGCCACCGCCTTCTTCGCCCTGCTGCTGTTCTGCGGCGTGCCGCTGTTGATTTTGCTGTTCCCGTAAAGGAGAAACAAACCATGGCTGAATACACCCACGGCGGGGACATCCTGACCGCCCAGGCCTGCTGCGGCGGGCCGGTGCTGGATTTTTCCACCAACTTGAATCCCCTGGGCATGCCCCCGGAGGTGGTCCGGGCTGCGGCAGCGGCGGACTTTGTCCCCTACCCCGACCCTCTGTGCCGCCATCTCCGGCAGGCCATCGCCGCCCACGACGGGGTGGAGGAGGCGGAAGTGCTTTGCGGCAATGGGGCCGCCGATCTGATTTTCCGGCTGGCCTTCGCCCTCCGGCCCCAGACGGCTCTGGTCACCGCCCCCACCTTTTCCGAGTATGAGGCGGCTCTGGCCTGCGTAGGCTGCCAGGTGGAGCGGTACGCCCTGGACAGGGCCCCAAATTTTGACCTGGACCAGGGATTTGTGGAGGCCATTACCCCCGGGACGGAGCTGGTGTTTTTGTGCACCCCCAACAACCCCACCGGGCGGCTCATCGCCCCCCAGCTGCTGGTAAAGGTGGCCCGGAGATGTGAGGCGGTGGGGGCAAGGCTGGTGGTGGACGAGTGCTTTCTCCCCCTCTCTGACGGGGACGAGAGGGGTCTGGCCCCTCATCTGGGGGAGTTTCCCCACCTCTTCCTCCTGCGGGCCTTTACCAAGAGCTACGCCGTGGCGGGGCTGCGGCTGGGCTACGGCCTGTCGGCGGACGCCGGGCTGCTGGAGACCTTGGGCAGGTTCGCCCAGCCCTGGGCGGTGTCCGTCCCCGCCCAGGCGGCGGGGGTAGCCGCCCTCACCCGCTGCCCCCGCTGGCCGGAGCAGGCCATGGCTCTGGTGGCCCGGCAGCGGCCCGCTCTGGCGGCAGGGTTGGGGGAGCTGGGATGTATCGTGGTGCCTTCTCAGGCCAACTACCTGCTGTTCCAGACGGAAAAGGTCACGGATTTAAAGGGAAAACTGCTGCAAAAGGGCATTCTGATCCGCTCCTGCGCCAACTACCATAACCTGGGCCCCGACTGGTACCGGGTGTGTGTCAGAGGCGGGGAAGAAAACGAGCGGCTGCTGGCCGCCCTGAAAGAGGTGCTGTAATGGCCAAGGCGATCATGCTCCAGGGCACCGCCTCCAACGCGGGCAAGTCCCTGCTGGCGGCGGGGCTGTGCCGGATTTTTAGGCAGGACGGCTATCGGGTGGCCCCCTTCAAGTCCCAGAATATGGCCCTCAACTCGGCCATCACGCCGGACGGGCTGGAGATGGGGCGGGCCCAGGTGATGCAGGCCCAGGCCGCCGGGGTGGCGCCCGACGCCCGAATGAACCCCATCCTGCTCAAGCCCACCAGCGACGTGGGCTCCCAGGTCATTGTCAACGGCATTCCCCGGGGGACTATGCGGGCGGGAGATTACTTCCGGTATAAGAAAAACCTGATTCCAGAGGTGATGGCCGCCTATGAGTCCCTGGCGGCGCAATACGACATCATCGTCATTGAGGGGGCGGGCAGCCCGGCGGAGATCAACCTGAAAGAGGACGACATCGTCAACATGGGGATGGCAAAGCGGGCAAACGCCCCGGTGCTGCTGTGCGGGGATATCGACCGGGGGGGCGTGTTCGCCTCCCTCTACGGCACGGTGAAGCTGCTGGAGCCGGAGGAGCAGGAGCTGATCCGGGGCCTCATCATCAACAAATTCCGGGGGGATGTGGATATCCTTCGCCCCGGCCTGGGGCAGCTGGAACAGCTTACCGGCAAGCCGGTGCTGGGGGTGGTGCCCATGTTGGACGTGGACGTGGACGACGAGGACTCCCTCTCCACCCGTCTGTCGGGCGGCGGCAAGGTGGGGCTGGTGGACATCGCTGTGATCCGCCTGCCCCGGCTCAGCAATTTCACCGACTTCAACCCCCTGGAGCGGATGGAGGAGGTGACCCTCCGGTACGTGGGGAGCGTGAAGGAGCTGGGGAATCCGGATCTGGTGATCCTCCCCGGCACCAAAAACACCATGGACGACCTGCGCTGGCTGCGGCAGGGCGGCCTGGAGGGGGCTGTGTTGAAGCACGCCGCCAACGGCGGGGCGGTGGTGGGCATCTGCGGCGGCTACCAGATGCTGGGGGACACTGTCTCCGACCCGGAGGGGGTGGAGGGGGGCGGCACTCTGAAGGGCCTGGGCCTGCTGCCCGCCGATACCGTGTTCCAGGGGGAAAAGACCCGCACCCAGGTGGCGGGGCGCTTCCGGGCCCCGGCGGGGCTCTTTGCCGGCATGGGGGGCGTGCCCTTTGAGGGATATGAGATCCACATGGGCCGGACGGACAGTTCCGCCCAGCCTCTGGTGGAGTTTGCCGACCAGACCGGGGCGGCCCACACCGACGGCCTCACCGTCGGCAACGTGTGGGGGTGCTACGTCCACGGCCTCTTTGACAAGGGGTCATGCGCAGCCGCTCTGGTGAACTGCCTGCTGCGGGCCAAGGGCCTGGACCGGCAGGCCGCCAGCGTGGACTGGCAGGAATATGCCCAGCTCCAGTACGACAAGCTGGCGGAGGGCCTGCGCGCCAGTTTGGACATGGAACAGATTTACCGGGTTCTGAACGGGGCGGAATGACGGCGGGCGGGTCTGGGACCCGCCCCTACAGGCCCCGATCCCCGCACAAGGAGAGATACGACCATGAAACAGATCCATTTGCAGCGGGTGGCCCCCGCCGATATTGAGGCCCGGAGCATGGAGCTCATCGCCCAGGAGCTGGGGGACCGGGTGTTTCCCCCCGACCAGCTGCCCATCATTCAGCGGGCCATCCACACCAGCGCCGACTTTGACTATGCCGACAATCTGGTGTTCTCCCCCGGCGCGGTGGAGCAGGGCATCGCCGCCATTAAGGGGGGGTGCACCATTGTCACCGACACCCAGATGGCCTACTCCGGCGTGAACAAACGGGTACTGGAGAAGTTCGGCGGCAGGGCGGTGTGCTTCATGTCCGACCCCGACGTGGCGGCGCTGGCCAAGGAGCGGGGGGAGACCCGGGCCGCCGTGTCCATGGAGCGGGCGGCGGCGCTGGAGGGGCCGGTGCTCCTGGCCATCGGCAACGCCCCCACCGCCCTGGTGCGGGCCTGCCAGCTGATGGACGCGGGTAAATTCCACCCGGCCCTGGTGATCGGGGTGCCGGTGGGCTTTGTGAACGTGGTGGAGAGCAAGGAGCTGCTGCTGTCCATGGAGGTGCCCCACATTGTGGCCCGGGGCCGCAAGGGGGGGAGCAACATCGCCGCCGCCATCTGTAATGCCCTGCTCTACCAGGCGAGCAATAACGTACGGGAGTGAACGGAATGGAACGAAATGCCCTTCTGGCGGTGTCCTTCGGCACCAGCTATGCCGATACCCTGGAAAAAAACATTGCCGCCATTGAGGCCGACCTGGCCGCCGCCTTTCCCCGGCACACCCTGCGCCGGGCTTTCACCAGCGGGATGATTCTCCGCCGGTGGAAGGAGCGGGGGGTGGACATGGACAATGTGCCCGCCGCCCTGGAGCGGCTGGCGGCGGAGGGGTATACCCATGTTTTGGTGCAGCCCACCCACATCATGAACGGGGAGGAGTACCACAAGCTGGCCCGTCAGGCGGAGGAATACCGGGACCGGTTTGCGGAGCTGATGGTGGGCGTTCCTTTGCTGACCGCAGCGGAGGACTACCTGGAGCTGGGTCGGGCCCTGCTGGAGGTGCTGCCCCCCAGGCGGGAGGACCGGGCGGTGGTGTACATGGGCCACGGCTCGGAGCACCAGGCCAACTCCGCCTATGCCCTGATGGAATACGCCTTCCGCGACCTGGGCCGGCCCGATGTGCTCATCGGCACCGTGGAGGGCTACCCCGACTTTGCCGCCGTGCTCCGGCGGCTGGCGGAACGGCCCCAGGTGAAGCGGGTGGAGCTGCGGCCCCTGATGACGGTGGCCGGCGACCACGCCAAAAACGACCTGGCGGGGGAGGAGGACTCCTGGAAGCGCATCCTGGAAGGGCAGGGCTATGAGGTGGCGTGCGTCCTCACCGGCCTGGGGGAGTATCCCCAGGTGCGGGCGCTGTTTGTGGCCCACGCCAGACAGGCCCAGGCGTAAGCCTGTTTATCATAGATATAGCCGGGAAAAGGGAAGTCGGGTGGAACTCCCGCGCAGTCCCGCTGCCGTAAGAGAAGAGCCGCCGGGCACTATGTCACTGGGGAGACCCGGGAAGACGCGCGGCGGCAGAGAGGCTCAAGCCGGAAGACCTTGCCCGGTGGTACCCATCAGCCTACGAGTGATAGGAAAGGATGAGACTGAATGAAACAAACCACTGTTCGGACGGCACGGGCCATGGCCCTGCTCATCGCCCTGCTGGGGCTCACCACCATGAGTGCCTCCGCCATGCACATCGCCGAGGGTATGCTGCCCGTACCCTGGGCCATCGGCTGGGGCGCGGTGTGCGTCCCCTTTGTGGTGGCCGGCTTCTTTGCCATCAAGAAAAAGGTGGAGCAGGCTCCCAGGGCCAAAATCCTGCTGGCCATGTGCGGGGCCTTTGCCTTTGTGCTGTCGGCGTTAAAAATCCCCTCGGTGTCCGGTTCCTGCTCCCACCCCACCGGGGTGGGCCTGGGGGCCATCCTCTTCGGGCCCCTGGTGATGACCGTGCTGGGGCTTATTGTGCTGCTGTTCCAGGCCCTGCTGCTGGCCCACGGCGGCCTCACCACCCTGGGGGCCAACCTGTTTTCCATGGCCATCGCCGGGCCCATCCTGGCCTGGGCGGTGTATCAGCTGCTGCGGAGGGTAAAAGCCCCCGCCGCGGTGGCGGTGTTCGCCGCCGCCGCCCTGGGAGATCTGTTCACCTATGTGGTCACCTCGGTGCAGCTGGGGGTGGTCATCGGGGGCATGGTGAAGTTCCTCACCATCTTCGCCGTCACCCAGATTCCCCTGGCCATTGCCGAGGGGCTGCTCACGGTGGTCATCTTCAACGTGCTGGAGAAGTACAGCAGGGACGAGCTGCGCCAGCTGGCGGTGCTGTAAGGAGGGATTTGGATGAAGGTATGGCAGAAAAATCTGATTTTGATCCTGCTGGTGGTGGTCATCGCCGCCGTACCCCTGTGGCTGCTGCCCGATGCCGAGTTCGGCGGGGCGGACGGCCAGGCGGAGGAGGCCATTACCGAACTGAACCCCGACTATGAGCCCTGGTTCTCCCCCATTCTGGAGCCCGCCAGCGGGGAGGTGGAGTCCATGCTCTTCGCCCTCCAGGCCGCCATCGGGGCGGGAGTGGTGGGCTTCGTGCTGGGCCGCATCACCAAAAAGCCCGACCAGAAGGGGCAGGAGCAAAATGGGCACTGACCGCTACGCCTATCAGTCCCGCCTGAGGCGGGTATCCCCCCTGCCCAAGCTGCTGCTGACAGCGGTGGCCATGCTCGTCTGCCTGTGCTGCGACAGCATCCCGGTGGGGTTGGCTACCCTGGCGGCCATGGGGGCGCTGGTTACCGCCCTGGGGGGTCTGTCCCCCCGGGTGTTTCTCCACTTTTTAAAAATCCCGCTGGTGTTCATGGTGGTGGGCTGTCTGACCATGGTGGTGGGCAGCTACCCGCCGGGCACCCCTGTGCTGGCCGCCCTCCCGGTGGGGGGGCGGCTGTGGGGCGTTACGGCGGAGGGACTGCTGCTGGGGGGGCGCATCTTCTGCAAGGCCCTGGGGGCCATCGGGTGCATGTACTTTCTGGCTCTCAATACCCCGGTCACCGACCTGACGATAGCCCTGGAACGGCTCCATGTGCCCCGGCTGATGGTAGAGCTCATGGAGCTGATCTACCGGTTCATCTTTGTGCTGTCGGACACGGCGGCCCATATCCGGGTGGCCCAGGAGTCCCGGCTGGGCTACCGGGGCTGGAGATGCTCCCTGACCTCTCTGGGCGCCCTGGCCTCCATGGTGTTCCTCCGGGCCTGGCGGAAGGCGGACCGGATCTACACCGCCCTGGAGTCCCGGGGCTATACCGGCAGCCTGTCCACCCTGACGGATTCCTACCGGCCCGGGTGGGGGCTGCTCCCCCTCACCGCCCTGGTGGCGGCAGGCCAGGTGGGGATCTGGCTGTTGGAAAGGATGGCGGCGGCATGAATCCTGCAATCGAGACAAAGAACCTGTGTTATACCTACGAGGATGGCACCGTGGCCCTGGATCACATCTCTCTGGAGGCCCGGCGGGGGCAGATTACCGGCATCCTGGGGGCCAACGGGGCAGGCAAGTCCACCCTGTTCCTCAACCTCAACGGGGTGCTCACCCCCAGGAGCGGTCAGGTGCTGCTGGACGGTCAGCCGGTGCGCTACGACAAGAAGGGCCTGCTGGAGCTGCGGCGGCGGGTGGGCATCGTGTTCCAGGACCCGGACGACCAGCTCTTTTCCGCCGACGTGTACCGGGACATCTCCTTCGGCGGGGTGAACCTGGGCCTGCCGAAGGAGGAGGTGCGTTGCCGGGTGGAGGCGGCCATGGAGCGCACCGGGGTGTCCCACCTGCGGGACAAACCCACCCACGCCCTGTCTTATGGACAGAAAAAGCGGGTGGCCATCGCCGGGGTGCTGGTGATGGAACCGGAGGTACTCATCCTGGACGAGCCCACCGCCGGTCTGGACCCCCAGGGAGTGAGCGATATCATGGGCCTGCTCTCCCGGCTGCGGGAGGAGCTGGGGATGACCGTCCTCATCGCCACCCACGACATGGATATCGTGCCCCTGTACTGCGACTACGCCTACCTGCTGGGGGAGGGAAAGGTGCTGCTGGCGGGGACGCCGGAGGAGCTGTTCTCCGACCCCACGGCCCTGCGGGCCAACCACCTGCGGCTGCCCCGCATCGCCCATCTGATGGAGGTGCTGCGGGATGTGGACGGCCTGGACGCCGACGGCTCCGCCGCCACCATCGGGGCGGCCCGGCGGGAAATTCTGCGGTTACTCAAGGAGGAGACAATATGAGAGGAAGGCTGTACGGCGTTGGGGTGGGCCCCGGCGACCCGGAGCTCATCACCAAAAAGGCGGAGCGGATCATCCGCCAGGCGGCGGTGCTGGCGGTGCCGGACGCCGGCCGGGGGGAAAAGACCGCCCTGAACATTGTGGGGGAGCTGGCGGAGGGCAAGGAGCTGCTGACCTGCGCCGCCCCCATGGTGCGGGATCTGGCCGCCCTGGACGCCGCCTATGAGCAAAATGCCGACTTGGTGTGCGCCGCTCTGGACCAGGGGAAGGATGTGGCTTTCATCACCCTGGGAGACCCCACGGTGTACTCCACCTACCTCTACCTCCACAAAAAGGTGGCGGCCCGGGGATATCAGGGGGAGATCATTCCCGGGGTGCCCTCCTTCTGCGCGGTGGCCGCCCGGCTGAATACTGCCCTGTGCGAGAAGAGTGAGCGGCTGCTCATCGTCCCCGCCTCCCACAAGGATGTGTCCGACTGCCTGGAGGTGGACGCCAACCTGGTGTTCATGAAGGCGGGGCGGGAGATCGGAGCCCTGAAAGATACCCTGGCCGCCCACGGCCTGCTGGACAAGGCCTCCCTGGTGGCCAACTGCGGCATGGAGGGGGAGCTGGTGTGCCCCCAATTTGCCGACCTGGAGGAGGGCAGCGGATACTTTTCAGTGGTATTGGTCAAAAGGGGGGAGGAGGCTTGAAACTCATCATGTCCGGCCTGGACTGGCGTCGCGCCCCCATCCACCTGCGGGAGGCCCTGTCCTTTACCCGCAGCCAGGTGCTGGAGCTGGACCGGCGGCTGCGCCGCCAGCCGGGGGTGGCGGGATGCGTGCTGCTGTCCACCTGCAACCGTACCGAGCTCTACCTGTCCTGGACAGGGGAGGAGGCCCCCGCCCCCGACCAGCTGCTGTGTCAGCTGGCAGAAGTGGGGTATGAGCCCTTTGCCGCCGCCTTTGTCACCCGCCGGGGGGAGGAGGCCGCCCGCCATCTCATGGAGGTGGCCGGCGGGCTGCGCTCCCAGATCTGGGGGGAGGATCAGATCGTCACCCAGGTTAAGGCCGCCGTCCAGGCCGCCCGGGAAGTGGAGGCCGCCGACGGGGTGCTGGAGACCCTCTTCCGCAACGCCGCCGCCGCCGGCAAGGAGATCAAGAGCAGGGTGCGCCTCACCGGCGTGCCCCGGTCGGCCGCCGGCAGCGGAGTGGAGCGGTTATCCGCCCACCTGGGGGGGCTGACGGGGAAAAAAGCCCTGGTGATCGGCAACGGGGAGATGGGCCGGTTGGCCGCCTCCCTGCTCCGCCAGCAGGGGGCTGAGGTGACCGCCACTCTGCGCAGCTACCACCGCGGGGAGACGGTGGTGCGGCCGGGGGGCGCCGTCACCCCCTGGGAGCGCCGCTACGAGGCCATGGAGGGGATGGACGCCGTCCTCTCCGCCACCACCAGCCCCCACTACACCGTGGTGGCCGATGAGCTGGCCCAGCTGGCCCATCCCCCCAGGGTGCTGGCTGACCTGGCCATCCCAAGAGACATTGAACCTGCGGTGGGAGAGCTGCCCGGCTTCACCCTGTACAACGTGGACGACCTGGGGGTGACCGCCAGCCGGGAGATCCCGGCGGAGGCGGCGGACATTGTGGAAAAATATCTGGACCGGCTGGCCCAGTGGGAAAATTATAAAAACTGCCTGCCCGGCCTGGAGCGGGTGAAGCAGGCGGTGGCCGCCCGGGTACTGTCCACCGCCCTGGACGGCCCCGAGGCCCGTGATCTGGTGGAGCTGGCGGTGAGCCGGGCGGTGGATCTGCTGGCCGGGGGGCTGAAGGAGAACTTCACCCCGGAGGACATCGCCCGCTGCGCCGAAAAGATTGAGGTCCATACCGCCGCCCGGCCCCGGTGGTCTCTGCCGGAGGAGACGCCCCTGCGGTTTCCCCTGTTTATCGACGTGGCGGGGAAAAGGGCTGTCATCATCGGCGGCGGGGCGGTGGCCTGCCGCCGGGCGGGGGTGCTGGCCCGGTTCGGAGCGGAGGTCACCCTCATTGCCCCCAGGTGTAAACCCCTGGAGGGGAGCATAGAATGGCTCCGGCGGCCCTATTCCCCCGGCGATCTGGCCGGGGCGGTGCTGGCGGTGGCCGCCACCGACGACCGGAGCGTCAACCGGGCGGTGGGGGAGGAGGCCCGGGCACTGGGCATTCCCGTCAGTGTGGCCGACGCACCCCAGGAGTGCACCTTCTTTTTCCCGGCGGTGTGCACCGGGGAGAACATTGTGGCCGGGGTGGCGGGCCGGGGGGACGACCACGCCCGCACCGCCCGGGCCGCCAAGGCCATCCGGGCCGTACTGGAGGGATTGGAATGAGAACCATACGGGTGGGCAGCAGGGAGAGCAGGCTGGCAGTGCTCCAGTCGGAGCTGGTGATGGAGGCCATCAAGGCCCATCATCCGGATATTTCTCTGGAGCTGGTGACCATGAAAACCACCGGGGACAAGATTCTGGACCGCACCCTGGATCAGATCGGAGGCAAGGGGCTGTTTGTCAAGGAGCTGGACGCCGCCCTGCTGGAGGGGCGGGCAGACCTGACGGTCCACTCCTGCAAGGATCTGCCCATGGAGGAAAACCCGGCCATCCCCCTGGCGGGATTCTCCAAGCGGGAGGACCCCCGGGACGTGCTGGTGCTGCCCCAGGGCGTCACGGAGCTGGATGAGCATAAGCCCATCGGCTGCGCCTCCGTCCGGCGGGCAGTGCAGCTCAAAACCCTGTTTCCCCAGATGGAAGTGGCTCCGGTGCGGGGCAACGTGCTCACCCGGCTGCGCAAGCTGGACGAGGGGCAGTTTTCCGCCCTGGTGCTGGCCGCCGCCGGACTGAAACGGTTGGG
>CASEOA010000030.1 GCA_949289455.1 uncultured Eubacteriales bacterium | reverse complement strand
CTTGGCGATCTCCACCAGCCGCTTGGCGATGATGGGCCGGGCAAAGGCGGTGCCCAGCAGGTAGTCCTCGTACTTGGCGCCCATCTGCATGGAGGGGATGATGACATCGTCCACCATCTCATCCACCAGATCCTCCACGTACAGCTTGGAGGCGCCGGTCTTGATGGCCTTCTCCTCCAGGCCCTCCAGCTCGTCGGCCTGGCCCACGTTGCCGGAGACGGCGATGATCTCGGGGTTGTTGTAGTTCTCCTTCAGCCAGGGGATGATGATGGACGTATCCAAACCGCCGGAATAGGCGAGCACAACTTTTTTAATGTCAGCCATGGTATGTAGACCTCCGTTTGTTGATGTTGGGGACAGTGTACCATACCCGTCTGGAAAATGCAAGAGGCAGTTCGCATAAATATGCGAATATATCCCGCCGTTTCCCGGTCAGTTTTTAGATAATATTCATAATATTCATTTGCGGTGGATATCCCTCAATCTTCCAGGGCAAAGAGCACGCCGGAATAGGGGGACAAGACGCCGGAAAAGGCCCCGCCGACGGGGCGGCAGGGAGACTGGGGAAGATCGCCGCCGAACCGCTCCCACTCCGTGTGGAGCAGCAGTTCTCCCCCCTCCGGGGCGGGCAGGCGGTACTCCGCCGGCTCCTCCCCCAGGTTGAACAGGGCGGCCAGCCGCTCCTCCCCGCACCGCCGCTCCAGGGCAAAAAGGCAGGGGGCCTGACCGCAGTCCAGCCAGCGGAAGCCTTCCGGCCGGTAGTCCCACTGGGACAGGGCGGGCCGGGTCAGGTAAAGGCGGTTGAGCTCCCCCATGTAGGCGGCAAAGGCGCGATGGATGGGGTAATCCAGCAGCAGCCAGTCCTGTTCCCGCCCCTCGTCCCATTCCCGGAAGTGGCCGATCTCGTTGCCCATGAAGTTGAGCTTCTTGCCGGGGTGGGCCATCATATAGAGGTAGAAAGCCCGGGCCTGGGGGAATTTCCCCTCGTAGTCCCCGTGCATCTTCTGCAATATGGTGGCCTTGCCGTGGACCACCTCGTCGTGGGACAGGGGGAGCAGATAGCGCTCCTGGGGAAAGTAGTGCATGGAAAAGGTGAGTCGCTGGGGATTATGGGCCCGCTCCGCTGGGGGGGACTGGAAGTAGGAGAGGGTGTCGTGCATCCAGCCCATGTCCCACTTATAGTCGAAGCCAAGGCCCCCCAGCTCCGGCGGGGCGGTGACCTTGGGGAAGCTGGTGGAATCCTCCGCCGCCAGGATGCAGCCGGGGCACAGCTTTTTCAGTCCCCGGTTCATCTCCCGGAGGAAGCGCACCCCGTCCCCGTTTACCCCTCGGGCCTGGTCCCCCTGCCAGTAGAGAATCCGGCTCACCGCGTCCATCCGCAGGCCATCAAAGTGAAACACCTCCAGCCAGTACCGGGCACAAGACTGGAGGAAGGAGCGCACCTCCCCCCGGGAGTACATGAAGTTGTGGCTCCCCCACTCGCTGACCTCCACGTCCCGGCTGGGGTACTCGTACAGGGCGGTGCCGTCAAACCGGGCCAGGCCGTAGTCGTCCAGGGCGAAGTGGGCGGGCACAAAGTCCAGAATTACTCCGATGCCCGCCTGGTGGAGCCGGTCAATGAGGATCATCAGCTCCCGGGCGGTGCCGTACCGGCTGGTGGGGGCGTAAAAGCCGGTGACCTGATAGCCCCAGCTCTCGTCGCAGGGGTGCTCGCTGAGGGGCATGAACTCTACATAGTTGTAGCCGTACTGCCGGACGTACTCAATGAGGGGGTAGGCCAGCTCGTCATACCGGTACCAGCCCCCGTCGCTCTTCCGCCGCCAGGAGCCCAGGTGGAGCTCGTAGATGTTCAGGGGCTCCTCCAGCCGCTCCCCCCGGGTGGCCATCCAGGCCCAGTCCCGGAACTGGTACTCCGCCAGATCCCGCACCACCGACTGCCGCCCCGGCCGCAGCTCCATGCCGCAGCCGTAGGGATCGCAGTGGTCGGTGTACCCCCCGTCGGGGCGGTGCACCCGGAACTGGTAGCAGTCCCCGGGAGACACTCCCTCCAAGGCTGCCTCGTAAAAATTGCCGTCGTAGACCGGCGCCATGGGGTAGCGTTCTCCCCCGTGGAGGAGATCCACCCCCACCGCCGCCGGGGCAAAGGTACGGAACACCACCTTCTCCCCCTCCAGATGGGCGCCCAACCAGGTGTAGGCGTCAAAACAGGTCCCAGTATAAAACGAATAATGATCCATAATGGCTCCTTTTTATTTGACTGTAGTATAATATTTTACTATAATATAGTATAACACAGCCGACTGCAAGTGAACAGCGCCTGATTTGGCCTGCCGTCTGTTATTGGACGAATTTGCAGATCCGTCAAGGAGGTCATCCCATGGACCTGAGAGAGAAAAAGACCCTTCGGGCTATCCGGGCCGCATTTCTGGAGCTGCGGGCCCGGCTGCCCCTGGAGCGGATCACCGTCAAGGAGCTGTCCCAGCGGGCGGAGATCAGCAAGGCCACCTTCTACCTCCACTACCGGGATGTATACCACCTGTCCGACCAACTCCAGCAGGAGGTGATCCGGGGGGTGCTGGAGAGCCTGGACCGGCCGGAGCTGCTCACCGAGGACCACAGCCGCTTTGTGGCGCAGCTCTTTGACGCCTTTGCCGCCCAGCAGGAGCTGATCGACGTGCTCTTCTCGGGCACCCAGGCCTCCGTCCTGCCCATCGCCATCGAGCGGGAGCTGCGGGCCCTGGCCTGCCGCCTGCTGCCCGAGCACAAGGAGGACGCCCGGTTCCACATCCTGCTGACCTACCAGATCCAGGGGGCCTACTACGCCTACCAGCAGCACCGGCGCACCTTCGGGGTCCGCCAGGTGCAGCAGGTCATCGGGGCGGTCTCCCAGCGCATGGCCGCCGAGGGCTGGGCCCTCTTCGCCCCAGCCCAGGAGGGGGAAAACTCCCGTTCCAACCCCAGCGGCGATGATTGAAAATCTGCCGGTCTCTCCGAATAGCAGTGCCTGGCCGGTTTTATAGGATGAAAGGGAACCGGGGAGAAGATTTTACGTCTATACCAATAGAAGGAAGGCACATTCGGAAAGGAGATTATCCTATGAAAAAGTGCAGCTTTTTCCTGTTGGCCCTGGCGTCTGCCTGTTTGTTGGCGGCGTGCCATCAGCAGGCAGTGGCAGTCCCTTCTTCACCTGACGAGCCGGACAAGAATCTATCCACCCATGCGCCAGCCGGTCAGTCTTTGGCAAGTTTTTCATACGAAGAAGACGCCGCCATCTACAAAGCCGGAGACCCCGGCGTGAAAACAACCGGATTTGTCAACGTGGACATCTTTCCCATGGAAGATCAGAACGCGGCGGTGGAACGGGCGAAAAACGAATGCACGATTGAGTATAACACAACCAGCGAATACTATGATGCTCATGCTGATATGTGGCGCATCGACTTTTTTACAGCTGCCGTTGTACAGAACGAAGATGACATTTGGACTGTTGCAGGGAATTGCCAAAGCGTCTATATGAACAGCGATGGCATTACGCAGCTGATTGTATATGGAGAATAAAACCAGTCTTACCACACTGAGGGCAGCTAGTTTCGTGGAGAAAATAGCCGTCCTCTTCTTTTGCATCTGGAGGGTGAGAAAAGAAGTGTTTTACATCACCGAAAAAAAGCGATATAATAATAAGTCGCAATCCACAGAAATCTGAACAGTAAGGGGAACCATATGAAAAAACTGCTGGCGCCTGCGTGCGCCCTTGCCCTGCTGCTGGCCGGCTGCGGCCAGCCCGCCGCTCCGGCGGCGGAGGACGATACCCTCCGCGTCCTGGCCACCACCTACCCGGTGTATCTCTTTACCACCGCCGTCACCCAGGGGGTGGAGGGGGTGGAGGTCAGCCTGCTGGTGAACCAGCAGACCTCCTGCCTCCACGACTACACCCTCACCGTGGCCGACATGAAGGCCATTGAGGGAGCCGAGCTCATCGTCATGAACGGCGCCGGGCTGGAGGACTTTATGGACGACGCCCTGGCCGCCTCCGATGCGCCGGTGATCGAATGCTCGGCAGGCATCGACCTGCTGCCCGCTCTGGGCCATGAGGGCCACGACCACGACACCGAGTACGACCCCCACATCTGGATGAGCTACGAAAACGCCGCCGTCATGCTGGAGAATATCAAGACCGGGTTGGAGACGCTGGACCCGGACCACGGTGAGGCGTATACCAGCAACCTGGCCGCCGCCGTGGACGAGCTGGAGTACGACCAGGACAAGCTGACGGCTCTGGCGGACAAGCCCCTCATCACCTTCCACGACGGGTTCCAGTACTTCGCCCAGGCCACCGGTCTCAACCTGCTCAAGGCCATCGAGGAAGAGGAGGGGGCGGAGACCTCTGCCGCCGAAATCAAGGAGATCGTCTCCCTCATCGGGGAATATAATATCCCCGCCATCTTCACCGAGGTCAACGGCTCGGACGCCACCGCCCAGGCCATCTCCCGGGAGACCGGCTGCTCGGTGTATCAGCTGGATATGATCATGAGCGGCGACGGCACCGGCATGGAACCCTATGTGGAGGCCATGGAGCAAAATATGGACACCATTGCGGAGGCGTTGGGATGAGCGTACACAAGCACGGCCAGACCGGCCCGGGCTGCGCCGGGTCCTGCTGCCTGAAGGTGGCCGACCTGGGGGTCAACTTCGGCAATGAAGAGGTGCTCCACCATGTGTCCTTCCACCTCCACTGCGGGGAGATCGTGGCCCTCATCGGCCCCAACGGGGCGGGGAAGAGCTCCCTGTTCCGCACCATCCTGGGCCAGATCCCCCACACCGGCACCATCGAGTTCCAGCGGGCTGGGGGGGACAAGACCCGGCCCCTCATCGGCTATGTGCCCCAGTCCCCCAGCTTCGACCGGGGGGACCCGGTGAGCGTGTTCGACTTTTTTGCCGCCGCCATCTCCCGCTGGCCGGTGTTCCTCCCCGCCCCCAAGGCCCTGCGGGCCAAGGTGGCGGAGTGTCTGGCCCGGGTCCACGGGGACTCCCTCATTGACAAGCGGATGGGGGCCCTGTCCGGCGGGGAGCTCCAGCGGGTGCTGCTGGCCCTGGCCCTGGAGCCCCTGCCCCACATCCTGGTGCTGGATGAGCCCCTGTCCGGGGTGGACATCGACGGGGAGCGCCAGCTGCTGGACATGCTGGACGAGATCCGCACCCGGTTTGATCTGTCCATCCTCCTGTCCACCCACGACTTCGCCACCCTGGACCAGTACGCCGACAAGGTTCTGCTGCTGAAAAACCAGATCCTGCGGGCGGGCCCCCCGGCAGAGGTGCTCTCCTCGCCGGAATTTCAGGCGGTGTTCCACCTGGACCTGGGGAAAGGAGGGGGACGGTAATGGAATGGTGGTATTCCCTGGTGGAGCTGCTGCCCTTTGACTGGGCGGCCCCCGGCTCCATGTACTTTATGAAAAACGCCCTGCTGGCGGTACTGGTGATCTCCCCTCTGTTCGGGCTGCTGTCCACCATGGTGGTTACCAACCGGATGAGCTTCTTCTCCGACGCATTGGGCCACTCCGCCTTTACCGGCATCGCCATCGGCACCCTGTGCGGCATGGCCGACCCCCTGTGGATGGCGGTGGTGCTGGCCGCCGCCTTCGCCCTGCTGTTCACCTACGTCCAGCGCCGGTCCAACATGGCCAGCGACACGGTGATCGGGGTGTTCTCCTCCACCGCCGTGGCCCTGGGCATCTTCATCGCCACCCTGGATGGGGGCAGCTTCACCAAGTTCAACAGCCTGCTCATCGGTGACATCCTCAGCGTGGAGCCCGCCAAGATCGCCCTGCTGGCAGTCATCCTGCTGGTGGTGATCCTGCTGTGGCTGTGCTCCTTCAACGGGCTTATGCTCTCCTCCGTCCACCCCGCTCTGGCCGACAGCCGGGGCATCCGGGTGTTCTGGCAGGAGGCGGTGTTCTCCATGGCTATCGCTGTGGTGGTCACCGTGTCCATGACCTGGGTGGGCCTGCTGGTCATCAACTCCCTGCTGGTTCTCCCCGCCGCCGCCGCCCGCAACCTGGCCCGGAACATGCGGCAGTTCCACCTGCTCTCCGTCCTGGCCGCCCTGGTGGCCGGGGTGGCGGGGCTCATGCTGTCCTATCACCTGGGCGCCTCCGCCGGGGCCTCCATCACCCTGTGCCTGGCCCTGTGGTTTGCCCTCACCTTCCCCCTGCGCAACAGCAGACTGTAAGAAAAAAACGGCTGCCTGGTCTTGAACAGGTCCAGTAAAAATGGACAGTGACAAAGGACCCCCTGATGTAGGAAAATAGACTACATCAGGGGGTATTGTTATGGGGAAACGGAATTACACACATGTGCAGGCGTTGCTGCCTGAAATCAAGGCCATGCTGGCAGAGGGGAAAACCCGACAGAAAGCAGCAGAGCACTATGGCTTTAAGGACAAGCAAGTGGTGAAAAAGCTGCTTGAGCGGGAACGTACAAGGCAGCGAAAACTGGAAGCCGGTATCATACCGCGGCCCAAGGGCAGGCCAAGGAAACCTATCATACCTGGAGATACTGTCCGCACAATCTGGAGCGGTTCAGCCGCACCCTCCCTTTTTATTCCATTTGAAACTGGGTAAAGGTACAGGTGAGCACCGTGTACCCGTCCTGGGACAGCTCTCCCCGGACCAGGGCGTGGGTCTCCGGCTGGAACCACAGGGTGCACTCCACCCCTTCCCCGGGCTGACCCTCCGGGTCCCGGCACACCACCCGCAGAACTTCCCCATTCTCCAGGGTCTCCAGGCCGCACTGGGCGATAAAGCCCGCCCCGGCCTGCTCCAACATCAGCGGTACCGCCGCCATGGGGCTGAGCCCCTCCTCCGTCACCGCTCCGGTCTCCACCTGGACCCCATCGTACTCCAGTACAGAAGAATCCTCCCACATCCGGGCGGTGACCCCGGCGATCTCCTCCGGAGCGGTGACTGTGAGCACCGTCTCTCCCTCTCTGTGGTAGTCCACATCCAGACTATAGGAAAAGACCCGACTACCGTAGTCAGCCGTCACCTCTACCTGGGTGTTGCACGCCGTCATGGCCAGATATTCCCCCCGGATCTCCAGGGCCAGCTGTTCGGCCTGAGCTCCCTTCTCCGCCGGGCCGCAGGCCGTGAGGGCCAGGCAGAGCGTTATCGTCAGTGTCCACAACATCCCCTTGCGGCCCACTGTCTCCTCCTTTATTTCACATGCGCCTCTATCACCGCCGGCAGGGCCGCCACCAGGTCGGTGGGGGTCATGCCGTACTCCCCCAGCTGGGCGGCACACTGATCCCCCGCCGCCCCGTGGAGCCACACAGCGTAGGGCACCGCCTGGCGGGCGGGCAGGCCCTGGCCCAGCAGGGACAGGATGATCCCCGCCAGCACATCTCCGCTGCCCCCCTTGGCCATACCTGGGTTGCCAGTGGTGTTGATGTAGGCTTTTCCATCGGGGAAGGCTGTAATGGTGCGGTGGCCCTTGAGCACCAGACAGCAGCCGTGCTCCCTGGCGAACCGCCGGGCCTCCCCCAGCCGGTCTCCGCCGGACAGATCGCCGCCCAGCCGGGCAAACTCCCCGTCGTGGGGGGTAAGCACCGTGTGGAGCCCCTGCCGCCCGTCCAGTACATCCATATGCCCCTCCAGAGCATTTATGCCGTCGGCATCCAGAACCACCGGGATGTGGATCTCCCCCAGCAGGTGGCGCACCACCGAGGCCACCCCGTTGCCCCGACCCAGGCCGGGTCCCATGAGGCAGACCTCATAGCCGGACAGCTTGTGGCGAACAACCTCCCCCGCCTCCAGGGAGAGCTGGCCCTCCTTCCCCGCCGGCAGTGGGAAGGGCATGGCCTCGTCCAGCTTGGCGGCGGCCACGGGCCACACCGGGGCGGGCACCCCCACCCACACCAGTCCGGCCCCTGAGCGCACCGCCGCCCGGGCGGACAGGGTGGGAGCGCCGGTATAACCCACGCTGCCCCCCACGATGGCGCACTTGCCAAAGTCACCCTTGTGGGCGTCCCGGGCCCGCCGGGGCAGCACCACGTCGGCCTCCTCCACCGTCTGCACCGGATAGTCCTCCCCATCCACCAGGTCTGCGGGAATGCCGATATCGGCCACCGTCAGCTTGCCGGTGCACAGGCAGCCCTTGCCCACATAGTGGCCTGCCTTGGGCAGGGTGAAGGTAACGGTGCGGGCGGCCTGGACCGCCGCCCCCAGCACCCGGCCGGTGTCCGCCTCCACCCCGCTGGGGATATCGGCAGCCACCACCGGGATGTCGCAGGTATTCATCATCTGCACCGCAATAAGAGGATCCCCCCGCATGGGGCTGTTGAGGCCGATGCCGAAGAGGGCGTCCACCATGGCACAGCACCCCAGGCACCATGCGGCAAAGGCAGGGTCGTCGGGCCGGAAGGGCTCCAGCCTGCCCCCCGCCGCCGCCAGCCGGGCCTCCATCTCCCGGGTGTCGGGGGTCATCTTCTCGTGTAAACCCACTAGGACGCACTTCACCTCAAAGCCGGCCTCCAGCAGCAGCCGGGCACAGGCCACCCCGTCTCCCCCATTGTTTCCCGGCCCGCAGAAACACACCACCCGACCGGGCTCATCCCCCGCCAGCTCCATCACCTGCTCGGCAATGGCCCCGGCGGCCCGCTCCATCAGGTCGGTGGAGGGAATTTTACGCTCCGCAATGGCAATCCGGTCCATCTGCCGCATCTGTTCCGCCGTGGCGATCCGCATCCTGTCCACGCTCCTTTTCCTCCGTAGTAGTTCCCATTATACCCACTGGCCCCTCTCCCGTCAATTTTTATCTTGCACTTTGGCAAAATGTGTGGTATATATAATTTTACATGCAAAGAAGGGAAAAAGAGCGGTTCCCGGCCCGGCAGAGAGCGTCCGTCACCGGCTGAAAGCGGATGTGGGGCAGGCCCGTTCGGTTCGTCCTGGAGCGGCCCTGGAGACAGGGACGGCGTGGCCCCACGTTATCGGGGCTGAAAGTGCCCGTCGGAGGCGGGAAGTGCGGGTGGTACCGCGGAAGGCTTGCCTTTCGTCCCAAAAGTTTGGGATGGAAGGCTTTTTTCATTGTATTACTGCAAAAGGAGCTGCAAATATGAAGGAAAAACTGGAATCGATCCGTCAGGAAGCCCTGGCGGCCCTGGATGGCGCCAAAAACGCCCAGGAGCTGGACGCCCTGCGGGTAAAGTACCTGGGCAAGAAGGGCGAGCTCACCGCCGTTTTGAAGATGATGGGCAAGCTCTCCGCCGAGGAGCGGCCTGCCATGGGCCAGCTGGCCAACGAGGTGCGCGCCGCCCTGGAGGGGGCCCTGGAGGCCAAAGGCAAGGAACTGGAGGCCGCCGCCCTGGAGGACCGGCTGCGCGCCGAGGCCCTGGACATCACCGTTCCAGGCAAGGCCGTCAAGGAGGGCCACCGCCACCCCATGTATATCGCCCTGGACGAGATCAAGGAAATCTTTATTGGCATGGGCTTCACCGTGCTGGACGGCCCCGAGGTGGAGCTGGCCGAGCTCAACTTTGACCGGCTCAACGCCGAGGAAGGCCATCCCTCCCGGGACTGGAGCGACACCTTCTACTTCGACGAGGACAGCCGGGTGATGCTCCGCTCCCAGACCTCCCCCATGCAGGTGCGGGCCATGGACTCCATGGAGCTGCCCATCCGCATCATCGCCCCCGGCCGGGTGTACCGCAAGGACGAGGTGGACGCCACCCATTCCCCCATGTTCCATCAGGTAGAGGGCATGGTCATCGACAAGGGCGTCACCATGGCCGACCTGAAGGGCACCCTGAACACCGTGGTGGAAAAGCTCTACGGCAAGGGCACCAAGACCCGGTTCCGCCCCCACCACTTCCCCTTCACCGAGCCCTCCTGTGAGATGGACGTGCAGTGCCACAAGTGCGGCGGCGTGGGCTGCCCCACCTGCAAGGGGGAGGGCTGGATCGAGCTGCTGGGCGCCGGGATGATCCACCCCAAGGTGCTGGAGATGAGCGGCATCGACCCCGAGGTCTATTCCGGATGGGCCTTCGGCATCGGCCTGGAGCGCACCGCCATGCGCCGGTTCAAGATCGCCGACCTGCGGCTCATCTTTGAGAACGACGTGCGGTTCCTGGAACAATTCTGAGGCGCAGTCTCAGAACTGTAGGGGCGGCGATCCGCCGCCCGCGGGCGCATACTATGCGCCCCTACAAAACTGATAAGGGAGTTTTCACATATGAATTTATCTCGCAAATGGCTCAGCGAGTTTGTCAGCGTGGACGCCAATGACAAGGAATTTGCCGAGGCCATGACCCTCTCCGGCTCCAAGGTGGAGGTCACCGCCGACCTGGGAGAGGAAATCTCCAACGTGGTGGTGGGCCGGCTGCTGTCCATGGAGCGCCACCCCGACTCCGACCACATGTGGGTCTGCCAGGTGGACGTGGCCAAAGAGGAGCCCATCCAGATCGTCACCGGCGCCTGGAACATCCACCCCGGCGACCTGATGCCGGTGGCCCTCCACAAGTCCACCCTCCCCGGCGGGGTGAAGATCCAGAAGGGCAAGCTCCGGGGCGTGGTGTCCAACGGTATGTTCTGCGGCCTCAGTGAGCTGGGCCTGGACACCCGGGACTTCCCCTACGCCGCCATTGTCCCCGCCGCCATTCTGGGGGACTACCACCCCCTGGACAAGGACAAGCCCTCCATCCCCGCCGACATCGGCCCCGGCCACAAGATTTACGGCCCCGTGGTGGCCGCCAAGGTGCTGGAGTGTGCCACGCAGCCCGACGGCACCTTCCACACCTGTGCCGACATCGGCGGTTCCACCGTCTGCCCCGACACCATCTGCCCCAACCTCCACGAGGGGGATCTGGTGGCCTACAACACCAAGACCGACAGCTACTGCACCCTGGCCGACCTCCACGCCCAGCAGGCCGAGTTCCCCCACTGCATTGAGGACGGCATCTTTGTGCTCCACGAGGACTGCAAGCCCGGCGACGACATCAAGCCGGTTATCGGCCTGGACGACCATGTGGTGGAGTTTGAGATCACCCCCAACCGCCCCGACTGTCTCTCCGTCATCGGTCTGGCCCGGGAGGCGGCGGCCACCTTCGACCAGCCTCTGAAGCTCCACGACCCCGTGGTGAAGGGGGGCGGCCCCGGCGCCCTGTCCGAGCTGCTGGACGTGGAGACTCCCGCCAGCGACCTGTGCCCCCGGTACACCGCCCGCATGGTGCGCAACGTGAAGATCGCCCCCTCCCCCAAGTGGATGCGGGAGCGGCTGCGGGCCATGGGCGTGCGCCCCATCAACAACATCGTGGACATCACCAACTACGTCATGCTGGAGTACGGCCAGCCCATGCACGCTTTTGACTACCGCTATGTGAAGGGTGGAAAGATCATCGTCCGCCGGGCGGAGGAGGGCGAGCACCTCACCACCCTGGACGGCAAGGAGCACATTCTCAACGCTAACCACCTGGTCATCGCTGACGAAACCCGTGCCGTGGGTCTGGCGGGCATCATGGGCGGCGAGAACTCCGAAATCGTGGACGACACCGCCGACGTGGTGTTCGAGTCGGCCTGCTTCGACGGCACCTGCATCCGCAAGGGCGCCCTGGCTCTGGGTATGCGCACCGAGGCCTCCGCCAAGTTTGAAAAGGGCCTGGACCCCATGAACACCCTGCCCGCCGTCCAGCGGGCCTGCGAGCTGGTGGAGCTGCTGGGCGCCGGCGAGGTGGTGGACGGCGTCATCGACATTCTCAACTATGTGCCCCAGCCCACGGTGCTCCCCCTGGAGCCCGAGAAGATCAACGCCCTGCTGGGTACTGAGATCCCGGAGGGTGAGATGGTGTCCATCCTGAAGAAGCTGGACTTCCAGGTGGACGGCAACCAGGTCACTGTGCCCTCCTGGCGGGGTGACGTAGCCCGGATGGCCGACCTGGCCGAGGAGGTGGCCCGGTTCCACGGCTACAACAATATCCCCACTACCCTCATGCGGGGCCAGACCACCCTGGGCGGCTACTCCCGGGAGGAGACCCTGGAGCGCCGGCTGGGGGCCATGTGCCGTGCCATGGGTTATGACGAGATCATTACCTACTCCTTCATCTCCCCCACCTGCTACGACAAGATCCGCTGGGCTGACGACGACGCCCGCCGCCAGTCCTTCAAGATCCTCAACCCCCTTGGGGAGGACACCTCTATCATGCGCACCACGGTGCTGCCCTCCATGCTGGAGATTCTCACCCGCAACTACAACTACCGCAACCAGGACGTGCGTCTCTACGAGGTGGGCCGGATTTACCTGCCTGGCGGCAACGACGGGCTTGCCGTGGAGAACAAGGTGCTCTCCATGGGGGCCTACGGCGACGACATGGATTTCTACACCCTGAAGGGGGCTGTGGAGGCCATTTTGAAGGACCTGCGGGCCGCGGACATTCGCTTTGAGGTCCCCTGCGTGCCCAATCCTTCCTACCACCCCGGACGGGTGGCCGACGTGTATGCCGGTGCCCGCCGCATTGGCGTGCTGGGGCAGATCCACCCCCTGGTGGCCCAGAACTACGGCGTGGACGCCCAGTTCTACTGCGCCGAGCTGGACTTCGGCCAGCTGCTGTGCAGTCAGGGCCCCGACCCCGAGTATGTGCCCCTGCCCAAGTTCCCCGCTGTCACCCGGGACATCGCCGTGGTGTGCGACGAGGCCATTACCGTGGGCGCTCTGGAGAATGCGATCCGCAAGGGAGCCAAGGGCCTGCTGAAGGAGTGCACCCTCTTCGACATCTACCGGGGCAAGGGTGTGGCCGAGGGCAAGAAGTCCGTGGCCTTTAACCTGGTGCTCCGGGCCGACGACCGCTCCCTCACCAGCGAGGAGGCTGACGCCGACGTGAAGAGCATCCTGAAGAGCCTGGAAAAAGAGCTGGGGGCCGTGCTCCGGTAACCCCGTTCCCACGCATTGAACAGGTCCAGTAAACACGGACAGTGACAAAGAACCCCCTGATGTAGGAAAATAGACTACATCAGGGGGTATTGTTATGGGGAAACGGAATTACACACATGTGCAGGCGTTGCTGCCTGAAATCAAGGCCATGCTGGCAGAGGGGAAAACCCGACAGGAAGTAGCAGAGCACTATGGCTTTAAGGACAAGCAAGTGGTGAAAAAGCTGCTTGAGCGGGAACGTGCAAGGCAGCGAAAACTG
>CASEOA010000029.1 GCA_949289455.1 uncultured Eubacteriales bacterium | reverse complement strand
CCTGATAGTATCGCTGCTTTTCCCGGTACATCAGGTGGTCGGCCTCATTAAACTGCTCCTCCACATCGCCTCTGGCGTCCCGCCAGCACAGACCCACCGAGCAGCTGATCCCATCCCGCTTCATCTCCTGGCGCACCAGGTCTACAGACTGGCGGAAGGCGCTCTCTGACAAGCGATCCTCCATAACCACAAATTCATCCCCGCCGATGCGATAGGAGGTCTGCTCAAAGTGGCGGAGGATGTGGGCGGCAGTGCGGAACAGCAGCCGGTCCCCGGCATTGTGGCCCATGCGGTCGTTGACCTGCTTGAGCCCGTTCAGGTCAAAATAGGCGATGCCCAGAGGGGCGTCCCCCTTGCGCTGGAGCTGGCTCAGGTCCTGATTGAATTTGTGGCGGTTGTACATCCCGGTGAGGGGGTCCCGCAGCAGCACCCGTTTGAGGATGGCGGTCTGGGACTGGATGCGGGCGGACTGGGCGTCGATCTGCTCCTGGAGATACTGATAGGTGAGCTGACCCATTTTGCTGGGGAAGCCCACCTCGTCCTCCGCCATTTCCGAGTAGGGGTTGGAGACGTGGAGGTGGCAGCACCAGGCCCGATCCTCCACATAGCGGAATACCAGGGTAAGCCGCTGGTGGACCCGCAGGAACATGTTGCTGGTGGGGTCGGTCTCCAGCCAGTAGGTGGCCGAGCACAAATAGATGTCGGGGGACAGGGGCAGAACGTAGTAGCAATCCTGGGAGAGGCGGCACTTGGGCACCACCCCTTTCATCGTCCGGAACAGCTGGATCACCTCGTCAGGCTCGGCGGCAAATTCCGACTCGCCCGCCCCCTGCCAGATGCACTGCTGCCGGTCCATCAGGTCGATGAGGGCCTCCGGATCATTCTCACAGTAGTGCTTGCGCAGCATATAGGCGGCCAGCTTTTTGACTTCGCGGATACGGCTGGCCTGGACGCTTTCGAAATGCTCCAACACGCTCACCTCCCTGGATCTGCAATACCAATAGTCTACCAAATAAGCGGACTAAAATCGCGCATAATTTGTAAATATTTATGAAAAATTTGTGGGAAATTCGTCCCTATACAAATTAATTACCATATCATGGTTGGAGATAGCATAACAGAAATGTCCAAAATAGTCAAGTATTTTGGGAATAAGTACGACAATCCTGGCTACAATTTAGGTACAATGTTCTGGTATCCAGGAAAAGAGGTGACCATGTGTACCTGCCTGAGACGGGAACCAAGATTCGGCAGATGCGCACCCAGAAGGGCCTGTCCCAGGTGGCCCTAGCCCATCAGTTAGGCGTGTCCAAATCGGTTATCAGCTCTTACGAAAACGGGCTCCACCTGCCGCCCTATGACGTACTGCTTCAGCTCAGCCGGATTTTTGGGGTGAGCACAGACTACCTGTTGGGAGCCCAAACCAGCCGCACCATCTGTGTGGACGGCCTTACCGACGTTCAGGTGGAGGCCATCACCATGATCGTGCAGGAGCTTCGACGTTCCAATTTGAAATAGAAGCCAAACCATGAGAGCGTGTCCATTGAAGTGTGGATGCGTCTCTTTTTTTATCCGGAGTACATGTCGGGCCGAAGGACTACCTTAATATAGTATTTTTCTGCCCAAAATACAAGAACGAGGGGAACAGATCTGCCTGCGCCGCCGTTTGCCTGAAAAGTAAACAGGGGGTTTACAAAAGAAAAACTGTATAGTATAATCAAGCAAACCGACACTGACGCGGAAGGGGTAGCAGCCTGACGGGGAAGGGTCGCGCAGCAGAGACAGGCAGTCCAGTGGCGCACCCATCCCGGGGGCGCCATTTGTCATTTCCGGCCTCTGCCGCAATTTGATTAAAGGAGGAATCCCTATGGAAGAAAATCGTGTGGCCCTGCTGGGACTGGTGGTGGAGAACCCCGACTCGGTGGAGGAGCTCAACAACCTGCTCCACCAGTACAAGGACTATATCATCGGCCGGATGGGCCTGCCCTACCGGGAGCGGAAGGTGAATATCATCTCCATCGTCCTGGACGCCCCCGCCGACGCCATCAGCGCCCTGTCCGGCAAGGCCGGGATGCTGCCCGGCGTCAGCTGCAAGGCGGTGTACTCCAAGCTGCCCAATGAGTGATCTGCTGGACAAGCTGTGCCGGGACCGGCGGCTGAGCCGGGAAGAATGGCGGGAACTGCTGGCCCACCGGCACAGCCTGGACCGGCAGGCCCTCTTTGACCGGGCGGCGGCGGAGCGCCGGACCTGGTTTGGGGACCAGGTCTACGTCCGGGGGCTCATTGAGTGCTCCAACATCTGCAAAAACAACTGCCTGTACTGCGGCATCCGGCGGGACAACCGCCGGGTGCCCCGGTACCGGCTGGACCGGGACACCATCCTGGCCTGCTGCGAGAAGGGCTACGGCTGGGGGTTCCGCACCTTTGTGCTCCAGGGAGGCGAGGACCCGGGGCTCACCCCGGAGTGGGTGGCGGACACGGTGAGGGCCATCAAAAACCGCTGGCCCGACTGCGCCGTGACCCTGTCCCTGGGGGAGTTTGACCGGGCGGTCTATCAGCTGTGGTTTGACGCCGGGGCCGACCGGTACCTGCTGCGGCACGAGACGGCGGACACCGCCCACTACGGCAGGCTCCATCCGCCGGAGCTCTCCCTGGCCCACCGGCTGGACTGCCTGCGCACCCTGAAGGACATGGGCTACCAGGTGGGGGCGGGGATGATGGTGGGCTCCCCGGGCCAGAGCGCCCACACCTTGGCGGAGGACTTTTGCTTTTTGCAGGACTTCCGGCCCCACATGGTGGGCCTGGGGCCCTTCATTCCCCAGAAGGACACCCCCCTGGCGGGGGAACCGGCGGGCACCCTGGAGGACACCCTGATTCTGCTGGCCCTGGTGCGGCTCACCCTGCCAAAGGTGCTGCTGCCCGCCACCACCGCCCTGGGCACCATCCACCCCCAGGGCCGGGAGCTGGGCATCCTGGCGGGGGCCAACGTGGTGATGCCCAACCTGTCCCCGCCGGACACCAGGGACAAGTACACCTTATATGACAACAAGCTGTCCACCGGGGCGGAGGCCGCCGAGCACCTGGCCGGGCTCAAACAGCGGCTGGCCACCATCGGCTGCACCGTGGCCGTGGCCCGGGGGGACGCACCCCAATAGAGAGAATACTGACGGGTAAGGGAAAACCTGACCCAAAAGAAAGGAAGTTGTTCCCATGTACGATCCCAAATCCAGAAAAGCGGAAGATTTCATCAACCACCAGGAGATCCTGGACTCCCTGGCCTATGCCGACGCCCACAAGACCGACCGGGCGGTCATCGACGCCATTCTGGAAAAGGCCAAACTGCGCAAGGGCCTGAGCCACCGGGAGGCCTCGGTGCTGCTGGCCTGCGAGCTGGAGGACAAGAACCAGGAGCTCTTTGCCCTGGCCAAGCAGATTAAGAAGGATTTTTACGGGGACCGCATCGTCATGTTCGCCCCCCTGTACCTGTCCAACTACTGCGTCAACGGCTGCCTCTACTGCCCCTACCACGCCAAGAACAAGCACATCCCCCGGAAAAAGCTCACCCAGGAGGAGATCCGGGCGGAGGTCATCGCCCTCCAGGACATGGGCCACAAGCGGCTGGCCCTGGAGGCCGGGGAGGACCCGGTGAACAACCCTCTGGAGTACATCCTGGAGTCCATCAAGACCATCTATTCCATCAAGCACAAAAACGGGGCCATCCGCCGGGTGAACGTGAACATCGCCGCCACCACCGTGGAGGACTACCGGAAGCTGAAGGAGGCCGGTATCGGCACCTACATCCTCTTCCAGGAGACCTACCACAAGGAGAGCTATGAAAAGCTCCATCCCACCGGCCCCAAGAGCAACTACGCCTACCACACCGAGGCCCACGACCGGGCCATGGAGGGGGGCATTGACGACGTGGGCCTGGGGGTGCTCTTCGGCCTGGAGCTCTACCGGTACGAGTTTGCCGGGCTGCTCATGCACGCCGAGCACCTGGAGGCGGTGTTCGGGGTGGGCCCCCACACCATCAGCGTGCCCCGGGTGTGCCCCGCCGACGACATCGACCCCAACGCCTTTGACAACGGCATCTCTGACGAGATTTTTGAGAAAATCGTGGCCTGCATCCGGGTGGCCGTGCCCTACACCGGCATGATCATCTCCACCCGGGAGAGCCAGAAGGTGCGGGAGCGGGTGCTGGACCTGGGCATCTCCCAGATCTCCGGCGGGTCCCGCACCAGCGTGGGCGGCTACGTGGAGAAGGAGCCCGAGGCCGAGTCCTCCGCCCAGTTCGACGTGTCCGATACCCGCACCCTGGACCAGGTGGTGCGGTGGCTCATGGAGCTGGGGTATGTGCCCTCCTTCTGCACCGCCTGCTACCGGGAGGGACGCACCGGCGACCGGTTCATGTCCCTGTGCAAGGCGGGGCAGATCCAGAACTGCTGCCTGCCCAACGCCCTGATGACCTTGCAAGAATACCTGATGGACTATGCCGCCCCCGAGACCCGGGAAGTGGGGGAGAAGGTCATTGCCCAGCAGCAGGCATATATCACCAATCCCAAGGTGAAGGAGATCGTGGCCCAGCGTCTGGAGAAGATTACCCAGGGCGAGCGGGATTTCCGGTTCTGAGGAGGTCTTACCCATGAGTCTGAACGCCACCCCCGCCGGCGAGCGGGTCCACATCGCCTTTTTTGGCCGGCGGAACGCCGGCAAGTCCAGCCTGGTCAATGCCTTCACCGGCCAGGACCTGGCCATCGTGTCCGACGTGAAGGGCACCACCACCGACCCGGTGTACAAGGCCATGGAGCTGCTCCCCCTGGGGCCGGTGCAGATCATCGACACCTCCGGCATTGACGACCAGGGGGAGTTGGGTGAGCTGAGGGTGAAAAAGACCCGGCAGGTGCTCAACAAGACCGACCTGGCCATCCTGGTGGCCGACGCCACCGCCCCTCTGGGCCAGGCGGAGGAGGAGCTGCTCTCCCTCATCAAAGACAAGGGCATCCCATATCTGCTGGCCTGGAACAAGGCCGACCTGCTGGATGCCGTGCCGGAGGGCGGGGACAACACCCTGTGGGTCAGCGCCCTCACCGGCCTGCACATCCACGCATTGAAGGAGAAGGCCGCCGCCCTGGCGGGGCAGGAGGGCCCCAAGCGGCCCCTCATTGCCGACCTGCTCCAGCCCGGGGATACGGTGGTGCTGGTGGTGCCCATTGACAAGGCCGCCCCCAAGGGCCGGCTGATCCTCCCCCAGCAGCAGACCATCCGGGACGCGCTGGAGGCGGGGGCCGCCGCCCTGGTGTGCCGGGATACCGAGCTGGCCCTCACCCTGGCGGGGCTGCCCAAGCCCCCAAAGCTGGTGGTCACCGACAGCCAGGTGTTCGGCAAGGTGGCACAAATTGTGCCCCGGCAGGTGCCCCTCACCTCCTTCTCCATCCTCATGGCCCGGTACAAGGGGGATCTGGCCCTCACCGTGGAGGGGGCCAAGGCCCTCCACAGCCTGAAAGACGGGGACAAGGTGCTCATCGCCGAGGGCTGCACCCACCACCGCCAGTGCGAGGACATCGGCACCGTGAAGCTGCCCCGGTGGGTACGGGAGGCCACGGGGGTGGAGCCGGAGTTCGTGTTCTGCTCCGGCCGGGAGTACCCGGAGGATTTGAGCCCCTTCAAACTGGTGATCCACTGCGGGGGCTGTACCCTGGGAGAGCGGGAGATGAAGTACCGCCAGCGCACCGCCGCCGACCAGCACATCCCCATCACCAACTACGGCATCCTCATTGCCGCCATCAACGGCATTTTGTACCGCACCCTGGAGCCCTTCCCCGATATGGCCCATCTGCGGCCCTGAGACTGCTGCAAAAAGCCTCGCAGAGTTCGTGCCCGCAGGCACGAAAAAAGTCAAATCTGTTTTCAGCCGCGACATGTGCGTGGCTGAAAACACTTCTCAGGCTGCAAGTGTGGGTTTTGTCCGCTTGTGCGGACAAAACCTGCATGAGGCAGACTGCAACCTACTCAAAAAAGTGGCTTTGGCCACTTTTTTGACAGTAAAGGCGCCGGGCGCTGTCTTTCGACAGCGCCCGGCGCCTTGTTTTTTGAACAGAGAGGTAAAGAGAGAGGAGAATGTGTGTCATTGGTACCTGACGCTGTTATCATAACTGGTTTTCCCCTTTCGTTGGTGAATGAACTGTGAACAGATCCTAAAGGAATCGTGAAGAGTTCTGTCAGATTTGTATATTCGGCTCCGCCGCCGCCATACTAAGGCCATCAAGGAAGAAACAGGGGGGCCGCTATGGAGCGATTTGAACTGAAAACGGCGGTGGTCTTTGGCGCCGGCGCCCTGGAGGCGCTGGACACGCTGGCAGGCCGGCGGGTGCTGGTGGTCACCGACCAATTTCTGGCCCAGTCCGGCTTGCTGGACCGGGTGCTGGCCAGGCTGGGGGGATGCACCGTGGATACCTTCACCGACGTGGTGCCCGACCCGCCCCTGGAGGTAGTGGCCAAGGGAGTGCGCAAGGTGGAGGACTTTCAGCCCGATGTGGTGGTGGCCCTGGGGGGAGGCTCCCCTATGGACTGCGCCAAGGCCATGGCCCACTTCTCCACCTGCCGCCCGCCCCTGTGGGCCGTCCCCACCACCGCGGGCACCGGCTCGGAGGTCACCTCCTTTGCCGTCCTCACCGACCGGGAGAAGGGGATCAAATACCCCCTGGTGGACGACTGCCTGCTGCCCCAGCTGGCTGTGCTGGAGCCCGCCTTTCTGGAGGGGGTGCCCCCGGCGGTGACGGCGGACACCGGCATGGACGTGCTCACCCACGCCGCCGAGGCATGGGTGGCCCGGGGGGCCAATCCCTACACCGACGCCCTGGCGGAAAAGGCCTTCACCTTGGCCTTTGAAAACCTGCCCGCCGCATTCGATGGGGACAGGGAGGCCAAGGCCAACATGCTGCTGGCTTCCAACCTGGCGGGGCTGGCCTTCAACGGGGCGGGGCTGGGGTTGTGCCACGGCCTGGCCCACACCCTGGGGGGAAAATACCACCTGCCCCACGGGCGGCTCAATGCCCTGCTGCTGCCCCATGTGGTCCGCTTCAACGCCGGGGAGGGGGAGACGGCCAAGCGGTACGGAGCGCTGGCCAGGGCCTGCGGCCTGTCCCCCACCTGGCGGGCTCTGGCCTTTGCCCTGGACCGGCTGCGGGGCAGGCTGGGGCTGCCCGCCGGGCTGTCCGCCTGCGGAGTGGAGAGGAAAGCCCTGGAGGCGGACGGAGACGCCATCGCCGCCGCCGCCCTGGCCGACCGGTGCACCCCGTCCAACCCCCGGCAGGCTATGGCGGAGGATGTGAAGGCCATTTTGAAGGAGGTGGTGTGATGGAGGAAACATTATTATCCGTTGGCATTGATATCGGGACAAGCACCACCCAGCTCATCCTCTCCCGACTCACCCTGGAGAACCGGGCCGCCCCCTTTACGGTGCCCCGGGTGTCCATCGCCGGGCGGGAGGTGCTCTACCGCTCGGACATCCACTTCACCCCCCTGCTGTCCGACACCGTCATCGACGCCGCTGGGGTGCGGGACATCGTGGAGGCGGAGTACCGCAAATCAGGGTTTTCCCCCGCCCAGGTGGACACCGGGGCGGTGATCATCACCGGGGAGACCGCCCGGAAGGAGAACGCCCGGGAGGTGCTCTCCGCCCTGTCGGCCTTTGCCGGGGATTTCGTGGTGGCCACCGCCGGGCCCGACCTGGAATCCATCCTGGCTGCCCGGGGGGCGGGGGCGGATGAATACTCACGGGAGCATCACACCACAGTATTACACTTTGATATCGGCGGCGGCACCGCCAACCTGGCCAAATACCAGGATGGGGCCCTGACGGCCACCGGCTGCCTGGACGTGGGCGGGCGGCTCATCAAGGTCAACCCGGACAGCGGGCTGGTGAGCTATATCTCCCCGGTGTTTGCCCGGGCCGGGTGCCAGGTCCCGGCGGTGGGAGAACCGGCTGCGCCGGAGGGGCTGGAGCCGGTGCTCCAGACCATGGTGGAGGCCCTGGAGCAGGCGGCGGGGCTGCGCCCCGGCCGGGACCGGCTGGACGCCTTCCTCACCCAGGGCACCGCCTGGACGCCGGAGCCGGTAACCGTGGTGTCCTTCTCCGGGGGGGTGGCCGACTGCATGGACCACCCCCGGTCCCACTGGATGGCCTACGGGGACATCGGGGTGCTGCTGGGGCGGGCCATCGCGTCCTCCCCCGCCTTCCAAAGCGTGGAGCGCTTCCGGGGGGCGGAGACCATCCGGGCCACGGTGGTGGGGGCGGGGAGCCACGCCACCGACCTGTCCGGCTCCACCATTTTTTACCGGAATATTTCCTTTCCCCTGAAAAACATCCCCATCCTCAAGCTGTCCCCCCGGGAGGAGGAGGGCACGGCGGAGGAGCTGGCCGCCGCCATCCGGGCCAAGCTGAACTGGTATGCCGACCAGGGCGGGCTGGTGCAGACCGCCCTGGCCCTCCGGGGGGAGAGCAACCCGGATTACGGCCGGGTCCAGGCCCTGGCCCGGGGGGTGGCGGCGGGGCTGGAGCCCCTGATCCAGGCGGGGTTCGTGCCCATTGTGGCGGTGGAGGCCGACCAGGCCAAGGCACTGGGGCAGGCCATGGCCCCTCTGGTGTCCGGCCCCCTCCTCTGTCTGGACGGGGTGGGCATGGACAACGGGGATTATATGGACATCGGCACCCCGGTGGCCGGGGGAAGTGTATTACCCATCGTTATCAAGACCATTGCGTTTCACAAATAGTCAAGAGGCCGGGCGCGCACTGCGCGCCCCTACAGCCATCTCCGTAGGGGCGCACATCGTGCGCCCGACAAAAAGGAGCGATCACATGATACTCAAGACCAAGCTGCTGGGACACGTCTACCAATTCAAATCGGTGAAGGACGCCCTGGCCAAAGCCAACGAGGAGAAGTCGGGGGACCGGCTGGCGGGCATCGCCGCCGAGAACGCCGAGGAGCGGGTGGCGGCCAAGGTGGTGGTGGCCAACCTCACCCTGGCCGATCTGCGCAACCATCCCGCCGTCCCTTACGAGGAGGACGAGGTCACCCGCATCATTCAGGACGACGTGAACGAAAAAATCTACGACCAGATCAAGAACTGGACGGTGTCCGAGCTGCGGGAGTGGATTTTGGCGGAAAACCACGACGGGGACGCCATCCGCTGGGTGAGCCGGGGGCTGACGGCGGAGATGATCGCCGCCGTTACCAAGCTGATGAGCAACATGGATCTGATCTACGCCGCCAAGAAGATCAAGGTTACCGCCCACTGCAACACCACCATCGGCCTGCCGGGCACCCTGTCCTGCCGCCTCCAGCCCAACCACCCCACCGACGACCCCGACGGCATTCTGGCCTCCCTGCTGGAGGGGCTGACCTACGGGGCGGGGGACGCAGTGCTGGGGCTCAACCCGGTGGACGACAGCGTGGACAGCGTGCGCCGGGTGCTGGACCGGTTCCATGAGGTGAGAAACCGCTGGAACATCCCCACCCAGATTTGCGTGCTGGCCCACGTCACCACCCAGATGGAGGCGGTGCGCAAGGGGGCCCCCTGCGATCTGATCTTCCAGTCCATCGCCGGGTCCCAGAAGGGCAACGAGGCCTTCGGCCTGGACGGCAGGCTCATTGAGGAGGCCCGGCAGCTTGCCCTGAAAGAGGGGGCCGCCGTGGGGCCCAACGTGATGTACTTCGAGACCGGACAGGGCTCCGAGCTCAGCTCCGAGGCCCACTTTGACGCCGACCAGGTGGTGATGGAGGCCCGGTGCTACGGCTTTGCCAAGCGGTTCCAGCCCTACCTGGTGAACACGGTGG
>CASEOA010000028.1 GCA_949289455.1 uncultured Eubacteriales bacterium | reverse complement strand
CCCTGACGTAGGCCGTCAAACTTCAGGACTTGGTAGCTTCATTGTTCATGGTGCGCTCAAAGCTTTGCGCACACACGTGCACCACTCATCGACGCCCCATCCCGGACCGTGGTCCTTCCGGGTGGGACGGCCGCTAATTAAGCAGCGGCGAGAACGACGTTATCGTTGTTCTTTAATTTATAAGTTGCCCGTTTTTAGGATGTCAGGCACATCCGCCCGCTATTCCCGCCCCCACGTCCCCGTCGAAACCAGTACGCCCCCGCGTCGTCGCAAAGTCCGCTCCACTCGGGACGCCCAGGCGTGGGTATCCCTCGCTTCACTCCCTTGCTCCTCCGCTTCCCGCCGAACCCACTTTGTTGGGCTTCGGCGGGAGGGGGAGAGGTCGGAAAAAGTATCTAACAACGATAATCAGGTCATTATCTCAAGTTCAGCACTTCTCAGGCGCGGGATAGTCCACACCGAAGGTCTCCACGGTGACCGACTTCATCCGCTGGTCGTCGTAGGGGCGGTCCATCCGATCCCGCTTGGTGCTGACGATGGCGTCGGCCACGTCCATGCCCTCGATGACCTTGCCGAAGGCGGCGTACTCGCCGTCCAGATGGGGGGCCTTCTCCACCATGATGAAGAACTGGCTGCCGGCGGAGTTGGGGTGCATGGCACGGGCCATGGACAGCACGCCCCGCTCATGCTTCAGGTCGTTCTTCACGCCGTTGTGGGAAAACTCTCCCTTGATGGAGTAGCCGGGGCCGCCCATGCCGGTGCCCTGGGGGCAGCCGCCCTGGATCATGAACCCGGGAATCACCCGGTGGAAGATCAGGCCGTTATAAAAGCCGGACTGCACCAGGCTGATAAAGTTGTTGACGGAGTTGGGGGCCACATCGGGGTAGAGCTCAGCCACCATCTTGCCGCCGTTTTCCATTTCAAAGGTAACGATGGGATTCTGCGCCATGTGTATTCATCCTTTCCGCGGGGGTACTGCCCCCAAATCAATAGCCGCCCCGGCGATGGGCCTTCATGGTGCGGTCCATCTCCCGCTTGGCGTCCCGGGCGGCGGCGGATTCCCGCTTGTCGTACAGCTTTTTGCCCTTGGCCAGGCCCACCTCCAGCTTCACCCGGGGGCCCCGGAAGTAGATGGACAGGGGGACCAGGGCGTAGCCGTCCTGCTTAACCTTGGCAAAGAGCTTTAAGATCTCCCGCTTGTGCATAAGCAGCCGACGGGTCCGCAGGGGGTCCTTGTTGAAAATGTTGCCCTTCTCGTAGGGGCTGATGTGCATGCCGTGGACGTGCATCTCCCCGTCCTTGACGATGCAGAAGGAATCCTTCAGGTTGACATGGCCCTGGCGGATGGACTTGACTTCGGTGCCAGCCAGCTCGATGCCCGCCTCATACTTTTCCTCAATAAAGTAATCGTGATAGGCCTTGCTGTTTTTGGCGATCACCTTCACGCCCTTGTGCTCCATTCCGCCACCTCCCGCCGGGCCAAACTCCTTGGAGATATATTATACCATACTTGTCAATAGGTCAAACAGGAAAATCTCCAGCCAATGCGGAGAGGGCGCAGGACGGCAGCACCATCCGGCCATGCTCTGCCAGCCAGGCTTCCAGATGGGGCCGGTGGGTTTCGGTGCGGCCGAACTCGCTCAACCGGGCTGCCGCCCCCTCCTCTCCCGCCGGCAGGGAGAGCCACCACCGTCCCGCCCACCACAGCAGGGCGCCGTCGGGCAGGGGCTGCTCCAGGCAGCGGGCGCCGGCGGCCGCCAGCTCCAGGCTGTCAAAGGACAGCCAGCTCCGCTCCGCCCGGGTCACCCGGGCGAACACCAGCACCCCGCAGGACTCCGGGTATGCCTCGATCTCGATGCCCCCCTCCAGAGAGATTCCCGCCTGGCGGAAGGCGGTGCGGGTCAGCTCCAGGGCCCGGTCCAGGGTAAGTTCCTCCGGCGTGAGGCCGTGTTCCTCCAGGTCGGCGGGGGTGATGTACAGGGCAACGCTGGCGCTGCCGATGGGTTGGATGGTCATAGGCGTCTCCTCCATTCGCTGGGCTATATTATATGGTACAGGACCCGGCTTTGGATAGCTGTAATGTTTGGGGGGAATGGAAAAGCTCAGGCTGGCGCAAAACCGGAAGGTATGCTATAATACATGCATCCTATGGAAGAAAAGGGGATATGCAGGATGGAACTGTGGGAAAAAACCGTGGAGAGCAAAACGCTCTTTGAGGGAAAGATCATCACCGTCAGATTGGATCAGGCGGAGCTGCCCAACGGCCAGGTGGCCGGGCGGGAAGTGGTGGAACACCCCGGCGGCGTGGCCATTCTGCCCCTGTTTGACGACGGCACCGTCAGCGTGGTGCGGCAGTTCCGCTATCCCTTCCAGCATGTGGTCACCGAGCTGCCCGCAGGCAAGCTGGAGCGGGGGGAGGACCACCGCCCCGCCGCCCTGCGGGAGCTGGAGGAGGAGGTGGGGGTGAGCTGCGGCAAGCTGACCTATCTGGGCTGCCTGTATCTCTCCCCCGGGTTCTCCACCGAGGTCCTCCATATGTACCTGGCCCAGGAGCTGAAGCAGGGGGAATGCCACCCCGACGAGGACGAATTCCTGGAGGCGGAGCGGGTGCCCTTTGCCCAGCTGCTGGAGCAGGTGATGTCGGGCGAAATCGTGGACGCCAAAACGGTGGCCCTGGTACTGAAGGTCAGGCAGCTGCTGAACCTGTGAGGGCAGGAGGTTAGCCATGAGCAAGCGCATTCTGATCGTGGAAGATGAAAAGAACATTGTGGACATTCTCAGCTTCAACCTGTCCAAAGAGGGATACGAGACCCTGGAGGCCTACGACGGCCAGACGGGGCTCCAGCTGGCCCTGGAGCAGAACCCCGACCTGATCCTGCTGGACCTGATGCTGCCCAAGATGGACGGCTTTGAGGTCTGCCGCTCCCTGCGGCGGGAAAACCGGTCCACTCCGGTGATCATGCTCACCGCCCGGGAGGAGGAGACCGACAAGGTACTGGGTCTGGAGCTGGGCGCCGACGATTACATCACCAAGCCCTTTTCCATGCGGGAGCTGCTGGCCCGGGTGAAGGCCAACATCCGCCGCAACGAGATGGCGGCAGGGGCGGCCGCTCCGGTGGCCCCTTCGGCGGCGGGCAAGCGCATTGAGCTGGGCCGGATCTCCATCGACCCGGAGCTGATGGTGGTCTATAAGGATCAGCACGCCCTGGAGCTCACCCAGCGGGAGTATGAGCTCATCAAATTCCTGGGGGCCCAGCCCGGCAAGGTATTCTCCCGGGAGGCCCTGATGGAACACGTTTGGAATTACGAGGGCTATGTGGGCGACGTACGGGCGGTGGACGTGGCCATCCGCCGCCTGCGGGAGAAAGTGGAGGACGACCCCGCTTCTCCTCAGTTTGTGGTAACTCGGCGGGGCCTGGGCTACTACTTCAACGCATGACCCCGGCGGGCCGATGAGGACATCGGCCCCTGCGGCACAGACAAGGCTCGTTTTCCTTGGGGCGGGGGCTTGCCCCCGCCCCATTTTTGAACTTTTTTACGGGAGGAGTGGTCCACGGCATGTTCCGCAGCCTGCACATGAAGCTGATGCTCATTATGACGCTGCTCATCATTCTGCTGATGACCGTTGTGGGCGCATTTCTCATCAATTCGGTGGCAAATTATTATACCCAGGACTTTTACAGCCAGATGGCCGCCGCCTTCCAGGACGAGGTGTTCTGGGCCGACCTGAACACCCCCACCCCCGGGGAGGAGGACGGGGCGGCCAGCATCGCTGAAATTTTGAAAACCTATAACGGCACCCTGGGCGTGGACAACCGCAGCCGGAAATACTACATCCTGGACGGCACCGACGGCCACTGGCTGGCAGGCTCCGACGAGGAGGACGCCCACCAGGCGGTGGATCTGGACTCCCGCAACCTGATGCGGGTGCTGGCGGGCGAGGAGAAGAGCGACGACAGCACCCCTTCCGCCGCCTATATGGACGTGGCGGTGGCGGTACAGCGGGGGGACGAGCGGTATATCATCTACGTCCGGGACGACGGCGCCAACGCCGCCAACCTGAACAGCGAGCTCATTACCCTCATTGTGGAGGCCCTGGTTTTTGGCCTGATCATCTCGGTGATGCTGTCCTTCCTGCTGTCCAAAACCCTCATCACTCCCATCGAGCGGCTGACCGAGGGGGCCGAGCGGGTGGCCGACGGGGACTTTTCCCAAAAAATCGAGGTAGCCTCCCAGGACGAGATCGGCATCCTCACCGGCACGTTTAACGACATGGCCAAACAGCTCCACCACACCCTGGAAGAGGTGGAAAACGAGCGCAACAAGCTGGGCACCCTCTTCCTCCACATGACCGACGGGGTGGTGGCTTTCTCCCGGGACGGCGCGGTGATCCAGTCCAACCCCGCCGCCGAGGACATGCTGGGCCGGGCCATCCCCATCGGGGGCAGCGAGAACTATGACACCCTCTTTTCCGACATCGCCCCCCTCCAGGGGGTACTGGCGGTGGAGCCTCCCGGCTATCTGGACGGCGTGCGCAGCGTGGACGGCAAGAGCCTGGAGCTGTTGCTCACCCCCTTTGACCAGGAGCGGCTGGGCGGCGTGCTGGTGGTGATCCACGACGTCACCGAGCAGCACAAGACCGAGGAAATGCGCCGGGAGTTTGTGGCCAACGTGTCCCACGAGCTGCGCACCCCCCTGACCAACATCCGCTCCTATGCTGAGACTTTGGTGGACAACGCCGGGGAGCTGCCCCCCGCCACCGAGAAGAATTTCCTGGGGGTCATTCTCAACGAATCCGACCGGATGACCCACATCGTCCAGGATCTGCTCACCCTTTCCCGGTTTGACTCGGGCCGCTCGGAGCTGAACCTGGCCCCCTTCTCCTTCCGACAGGCGGTGGAGGACGTGTACAACGCCATCCTGATGGAGGCCCAGCGCCACGGCCACCAGGTGGAGCTCAAACTGCCCGAGGACATTCCCCAGATCGTGGGCGACCGGGAACGCATCGTCCAGGTGATGATGAACGTGGTGTCCAACTCCATCAAATACACCCCGGACGGCGGGCATATCCGCATCTCCGCCGGCCAGTGGCCGGGGAAGGTGTGGATGGAGGTGGCCGACGACGGCATCGGCATCCCCCAGGCTGACCGGGCCCGCATTTTTGAGCGGTTTTACCGGGTGGACAAGGCCCGCTCCCGGGAGTCCGGAGGCACCGGTCTGGGCCTTTCCATCGCCAAGGAGATCATCGACCGGCACGAGGGCGTCATCGAACTGCTGGACCGGCCCGGTCCCGGCCTGACGGTGCGCGTCACCCTGCTGACGGAGGGCCCACGCCATGGAAAGAACTGACCGGCCCCGGCGGAACCGGGGACTGGAGCGGCTGAAAAGCCTGCTCATCCTGCTGCTCTCCCTGTCCGCCCTCTACCTCACTCTGCTGGCCCTGGTGCCCAACCGGGCCTCCGCCAGTCCCGCGGCTCTGGCAGAGGCACTCTCCGCCCTGCTCTACCCCCAGCAGTCTCAATCCACTCCCACCGCCGGAACCCAGACTCCGCTGACGGCAGCCGCCCAGCCGGTGCGCATGGCGGTGTATGACGGCAGCCAGCGCTTTGCCCTCCAGTATGACACCGCCAATGTGGACCGGCTGTACGACAGCCTTGGCATCCTGCTGGGAGAGGCGCTGGCCAGCGCGTCGGCCCCGGAGCAGGTGGCCGAGGCGGAGTGGCGGGCCGCCCTCCGCTCCCCCGGGGTGTGGTTTGACTTCCTGGGCTCCATCCCCCTGGACACCCTGTGCGCCTGGACCGGCGAGGGGGTGTACAACCGGGCCCTCACCGGCGCGGCCCGCCAGCTGGCGGTAGCCCTGGAGCCCGATCAGCAGGTGGCCCTGTACTATCATAATGAAACCGACGGCCTGTATTATACCTGTCAGACCTCGGTGGCCTTTGACAACCACATGGACGCCCTCATCTCGGGCTATGGCAGCAACGGGGTATCCTTCGCCTTTGAGCTGGGAGAAGCCAACGGCTACAGCGGCCTGGACCCCTATGTGCTCATCTCCTCCGCAGCCCTCGCTCCCCAGATATACCGGGCGGCCAATCCTCTGGCCACTCTGGACGAGTCCGTCATTGAGGAGATCCAAACCGCCCTGTCCTTCCACACCTCCTACTACCCCATTCCCGAGGGCATCCGCATCCGGGAGGGACAGGAGACCCTGGAGCTGGGCAGCGACGGACAGGTGAGCTACACCATTGCCGAAGGCACCCAATCCCGCTATCCCCTGGAGACTGCCCTGGCCGGCGGCACCACCGAGCTGATCGAGGCCACCTATTCCCTGGCCGCGGGCACGGTGGGCCGGTATTGCGGCTCCGCCCGGCTCTACCTGATGGGTCTGGAGGAAAGCGCGGAGGGGCTGGAGGTGCGCTACGGCTACTGCCTCAACGGCTCCGCCGTCAATCTGGCCGACGAGGGCTGCGCCGCCCGGTTCCTGGTGAAGAACGGACAGCTCGCCGGCTTTACCCTCACCTTCCGCCGGTACGAGGAGAGCGGTCAGACCAGCCTGGTGCTGCCCGAGCGGCAGGCCGCCGCCGCCCTGGAGGCCCTGGACGCCCAGGAACAGGAGCTGGTGCTGTGCTACTGGGATGGGGGCGGCGACACCGTCCAGGCGGGATGGGCCGCGCAATAACTCGGGAAAGGGGGGACTGCCATGGAATGGTCCAAGCTGAAAAATGTGATCCTGCTCATGCTGGTGCTGGTCAACGCCGCCCTGCTGCTGCTGGTGGGAAACCAGGAGCGCCAGGCCCATCGCTACGCCGAGGAGACCAGGCAGGCCGCCCTTACCGTGCTGGAGCAGGGGGGCATCTCTTTTGATCTGGAGGAATTTCCCGACGATTTGTCCCTGCCCTTTCTCACTGTCACCCGGGACCGCACCGGAGAGGGCGAACTGGCGGCCGCCCTGCTGGGCCAGGTGACCCAGGAGGAGGGCAGCGAGGTGCGCTCCCGATATACCGGACCCGGCGGTACCGCCGAGTTTTCCATGAACGGCAGTTTTTCCATCTCCCTGGAGGAGGGCGTCCGGACCCGCCAGGCCGGAGAGGACCTCCGGCAGGCCAGCGCCGGCTGTCTTGCCGACCTGGGCTTTTCCGGCGTGCTGGAGGGCCAGTGGTCGGAGGGCGGGGAGCAGGTGCTCACCTACCAGCAGCAGTGGGAGGGCTATCCCCTCTTTTCCTGCCAGGTATCCCTCCACTGGTCGGACGACCATCTGGTGCTGGTGGAGGGCCGCAAGCTGGACGGCAGCGCCGACCTGTCCTCCGACACCGGGCTCCTCTCCACCTCCAGCATCCTGATCCGCTTCCTGGCCGGACTCAACGACGGGGGCTATGTGTGCAGCCGCATCACCGGTATGACCCCCGGCTATCTATCCTCCGGCCTGTCCCGGTCGGTGCAGCTCACCCCGGTGTGGCGGGTGACCACCGACACCGGCGTCTACTACGTCAACGCCCTGACCGGGGACTTTACACCATTGGAATAAATGCGCACAAGAAGGGCCTGCCGCAAAACGCGGCAGGCCCTTTCAGCTTGTCAACACCCGCCCACAGAGGGAGGCCTCCCTTACAGGTTATCGGGATAGTCCACCGGGCAGTCGGCCAGATGGGGATAGGCCACCCAGCTGTGGCCGTAGAAGTGGTCGTCGGACACCAGGAAGTATTTGTAGGAGATATAGGTCACCTGGTCGGCCCAGGTGGGGTCCATGTTGTACCACGTTCCGTCCACCTTCACCTTCACCCAGCCGTGGGAGTCGGTCACCCCCTGGGAGTTGGTGCCCTCGCCGGACACATACCGGCACTCGATCCCGCTGAGATAGCACAGCAGGTCCATGGCCTGGGCATATCCCTGGCACACCGCCTTGCCGTTGACCAGGGCGCCGTAGGCGGTGTAGCTGGCGTCGCCCGTGTCGGCATAGGTGACGGTGTTGCACAGGTAATCGTGGAAGGCCTTTACCCGGGCATACTCGCTCATGGTGGCGTCCACCAGGGCGTCGTGAACCTGCACCGCCTTCTGGTACAGGGCCATGTCCTGACTGGACAGGGTATCCAGCTTGCCCTCCATGTAGGCCATCACCCGCACGCTGTCGTCATAGGTGATCTTGATGGTCAGCTGCCCGCTGTTGCCGCTCCAGCTGGCGTTCATCGTCTTGACGTCGGTGAACCGGCCTTCCCGCAGCTCATCCCCGATCAGGTCAAAGCAGTACTCCTCCTGCCCCCGGGGCACCTGGAAGGTGACCTGGGACAACCGGGCGTCCATCATCTTCAGGAACGTGTTCATCAGCTCCGAGGTGCTGGTGATGGACGCCGTATCGCTTACATTGCTGTACACCGGGCCGGGTGTGATGCCGGCAGGGGTGGGGGTAGGGGTAGGCGTGGGAGTGGGCGTTACCGTCGGGGTGGGCGTGGG
>CASEOA010000027.1 GCA_949289455.1 uncultured Eubacteriales bacterium | reverse complement strand
GCCGCCGCCAAGGCCATCCAGGCCATCCGCACCATCAGCAAGCAGGTGGGCATCCCCGCCAATCTGAAGGTGCTCGGCGTGAAGCCGGAGGACTTTGAGGTCATGGCCGAGAACACCATGAAGGACGTGTGCTGCCTGACCAATCCCCGCAAGGCCACCAAGGAGCAGGTCATCGAGATCTACCGCCGGGCCTACGAGGGCGAATAAGTTCCGCCAATCCGTCCAGTTCCAATCATCTCCTAACCGTCAAAGGGGCGCGCCGCAGCATCGGCGCGCCCCTTTGCGGTTCTTGTCTTGGTACGGCCTCAGGCGGTTTGGAGCACCTGGGCCAAATTAGTCAGGATCTGCGCGGCCTCCGCCCGGGTGAGCTGGTCCTGGGGGGCCAGCAGGCCGCCGTCCTTGCCGTTGAGCACACCCTGCTCCACCGCCCAAGTCATGGCCTCTGCCGCCCAATCGGACACGGTATCTCCGTCGGCATAGGCCCCCAGGCCGTTTTCGCTTACCGTCACGTCACAGCCCTGGAGCTGAGCGTAGCGGTACGCCAGCACCACCAGCTGCTCCCGGGTGACCACTTCCTCCGGGGCAAACCGGTTGCCGTCGCCTTCCATCACGCCGGTCTCAGCCGCCCAACTCACCCCGGCGGCGTACCACTGCCCGGCGGCCACGTCGGCAAAGGAGAAGCCCTCCCCCTCCGGGGAGCCGGCCATACGGTAGAGGATGGTGGCCACCATGCCCCGGGTAGTGGTCTCATCGGGGGAGAAGGTAGTGCCGCTGGTGCCGGTCATCAGACCCTGCTCCGCCATGAAGGACACCGCCTCATAGTACCAGCTGTCCGAGGACACATCGGTAAATCCAGCCTGGATCGCAGTATCGTCGGCGTCGGCCACGCCGGAGAATGCGTTGACCTTGTCGGTCATGTAGAACTCTGTAGAGGCGGGCCCGGTCTCCCCCTGACCGGTATCCCCAGGCCGTTGGCCGGGTTCCATGCCCTCGGGGCGATTTCCCGGCTCCATGCCTTCGGGGAACTGACCGGGCTCCATGCCCTCGGGGGGCTGGCCGGGCCCACCGTCCTGGGGAAATTGGCCCTCCGGCCGGTCTCCCATACCGCCCAGACCCGCCAACTCCATCAGCGCCTGATAGGTGTCACAGGCCAGGATGTCCTCCAGGGTGACGGTGGTCTCCGGGTCCCACTGCTGGAGCATGGTCAGGATGGCGGAGACCCCCTCCTGGGTGATGGAGATGGTGCCGTCGCCGTTGTCGGTAACACCTTGGAACTGGGGGCCCATACCGCCGCCCATGCCCCCGGGCCGGCCCATGCCCACGTCGGTGCCGGTGTAGCTTTGGAGCTGGGCCTGCTCGGTAAATCCGGTGACGGTGGCGGGGTCATAGAGGCCGTTGACCTCAGTGCCTTCCACGTCGCCGCCCACATAGACGTGGTAGGTCTCCCCTACCTGGAACTGGGGACAGCTGACAACAGCTCCCTGGTAGGAGCGGACATAGGACCCGGTGGTCTCGTCCTTGTCCGGATCATAGGCAAAGATCACATTGCCCTCCAGATCGGTGACAATGATGGCCTCATCCGAGTTCTGCATGGAGGCAAATTGCAGGTTCATGGTCACCTGCTCCGAGTCGCTCTCCGCCCAATCCATGGTGGAGCCGGTGGCCACCACATACCCCCCGTTGATGTAGGAGCCCTTGTCGCTGTCCAGGCCGGAGTCAGAGGCGGGATTGGCGGTGGAGATCACCACGCCGCCGTTGATGACCAGGAATCCGTTGGAGTCGATGCCGTCTCCCTCGCTGCCCGCTCCGCCCACAATGTGGAGGGAGCCGCCGTTGATGGTAACCACCGATACCCCGTCCTCATTGACGTTGATGCCGTCGTCCTGGGAGACGATATGGACGTTGCCGCTGTTGAGGGTGAGATGGAGCTCGGTATCCAGGCCCTCAAAGCCGGAGTTGATGTTGAGCACCCCGTCGCCCAGCTCCTGCCCCTCGATTTCCATGGAGACGTAGGAGTAGAAGGCCCCGTCGATCTTCAGCCGCTTTTTCTGGGCGGTCTCAGTGTCGTCCTTGTACTTGGTCTTGAGAATACGGTAGATATTGGTACCGGAGAAGTTATTCTCGGTGCCGTCGGCAATGACCACCCGGGCGCCGGCGTCGGAGGTGTCCACATCCTCCGACCAGACCGTCTGGCCCTCCCAGGTGTTGTCACACTCGTAAACGCTGTAGAACACCAGAGCGGGTGCCACCGTGCAGGTCACGTCCACCCCGTTGAGGATGAGGGTGACCTTGGCGCTCTCATCGGCAAAAGTATCGTCGGTGTCCCCCAGATCAATCCAGATCTGGCCGTGCCACTCTCCCTCCAGCACATAGGTGCCGGGCTGGGTGATGTGGAGCACCGCATTCTCGTAGGCCTCCTCCGCGGAGTGCATCATCTGGGTGGGCAGAGTGGAGCCGGAAATGGGCAGGGTGGAGAAAATATAATCCTCATACCCCTGGGCGGTGTAGTGGTATACCCACTCCATCTCCCCGTCATAGTTTTCCCGCTGGAAGCCATCCTCGTCCAGCTCCGGGTAGTAGTAGATGTCATGGGCGATGTAGACGGGGTCGCTGCCGTCGGAGGTCTCCCCGGTGTAATACTCGGCGGGGGAGTCCTTCACCGCGTCGTGGACTTCGCTGGGGTCGGCGTGCCACACATAGTCGTACTCGGGCACCTCCTCCCCTTCATAGAGGGCGGCGTGGGACCAGCTGCCGTCCTCCTGCTGGGTGGAGCTGAGGGAGACGGTGTATACCCCCTCTTCCCCCACGGCGCCGGCAGGCATGGCGCCAGCAACCAACAGCAGCAGCAAGCCGGCTGCCGTGATGGCGGATAGGGCCTTTCGCATATGGATCTTCCTTCCTGAACAGTTTTTCGCCCCTCCGGGCGGTCACTCTATATTTAGGCCCATCAACCTTAAGTCAAGTTAAAGGGGACGAAATTCGGCAAAATTTTATACTTCGTTCACCAGTTTTGTCCTCATCAATGCAAAAGGCGCACCACCCGGTCCCGCGGGGTAAAGAGGGCGCAGCCCACCGGCTCCTGCTGGTCGTTGAGCAGCACATGGCTGAGCGGCGGCAGGATTCTGCCGTACTCTTCCGCCGACAGGTAATCCGCTCCGTGGTGTCCCAGCAGGGCGGCCAACTGCCGCTGCCGCAAGACAACAGCGCGAAGCGCCCCAACTTGTTTGAACAAGTTTGGGCGCTTGTTTATTCCATCTCCGGGTGAAACACATACCGATCCAGCCGTTGAAATGCCTCCTGCACCCGGGTTAGGGGAAGGGCCAGGTTCATACGGATGGCCCAGGAACCGTGGAAGGGCCGTCCGTCCTGCCAGATTACCCCCACCTCCAGGCCTGCCCGCTGGAGCTGGTCCAGGGTTTTTCCGTGTGCCCTGCACCAGCCCTCGCAATCCAGAAACAGCATATAGGTGCCCTGGGGCCTTGAAACCTCCACCCCCTGGAACCGCTGCCGGATATACCGGCAAGCAAAATCCACATTGCCGGTGAGCACCTGCCGCAGCTCGTCCACCCACTGATTGCCCTGCGGCGAATAAGCGGCAATGAGGGCGTGCATGCTCAGTACATTCATCTCATTGTAGTGGGAGAGAGAGCCCTCCTTCACAACCCGATCCCGCAGCCACTTGTCGTAGATGATGTGGTAGCTGCCCACCAATCCCGCCAGGTTGAAGGTTTTGCTGGGGGCGTACAGGGCCACGGTGCGGGCCCGGGCGTCGTCGCTCACCATCTGGGTGGGGATATGCCGGTGCCCCTCCAGGATCAGGTCGCTCCAGATTTCATCGGAGATAACCTTCACCTCATATTTTCGGAAGAGCTCCATGGCCCGCTCCAGCTCCCACCGCTCCCACACCCGGCCGGTGGGGTTGTGGGGAGAGCACAAGACGGCGGCATGGATGTTCTGGCGGCTCAGCTTTTCTTCCATGTCCTCGAAATCCATCCGCCACACGCCGCTCTCGTCCTGTTTCAGGGGGCTGAGAACCATGTTGTAGCCGTTATTGGTCATGCTCCCGGTAAAGCCCACATAGGTAGGCGAGTGGAGCAGCACCTTGTCCCCCCGGGAACAGATGGCGTTGAGGGCGCTGATTAGGCCCCCCAGCACCCCGTTTTCATACCCGATGTGTTCCTTCGTCAATCCTGTAACCCCGTTGCGTGTCTCCTGCCAGCGGATGATGGCCTGGTAATACGCCTCCCTGGGGGTAAAGTAGCCGTAGGCCGGATGCCGCGCCCGGTCCATGATGGCCTGGGGGATGGCGGGCACCGTGGGAAAGTTCATGTCGGCCACCCACATGGGGATCACGTCAAACCCCGGCCGGATGGTCAGATCCTTTGCATTGAGAAAACCGATCCTGGCCCCGGTCTCCACATCCACCGCCAGGGCGTCCCAGCCCTTTCGATCCAGAATGGAGGTAAAATCATAGTCCATACCCTGTCCTCCGTTTTACTGTTTGTCCCATTTTAACACGTCCCCGGCCCGCCGTAAAGCCGCTCCGCCCGGATAAGCCACACATAGAGAAAGGGTTTCCCCTCAACAACGAGGGGAAACCCTTTTTAAGTCAACAGGTTACTGGGGGATGGAGAAGTGCTGATCGGTGGCCGCGCGCACCATGTCATCCCAGGAGGAAAATTGGGTGCTCTCTTTGACAAAGTTGTTGAACACCACATCGTCATAGATGAGCTGGTCGGCATTCCAGTTGACAAACACGGCGCTGGAATACCGGAAACCTTCAAAGGACTGGAACCGGGTGTGGGCCTGCATAAAATCGTCGCTGAAAATATTGGCCAGCAGGTCCTTCATCTCCTGGGGGTAATCCACATACTGAAATGCCATGGCTCAGCCTTCCTGACTGCCGTAGAACTTCTTGGCCTGCTCCTCCACGTACTTACGCCACACCGGCTGGTCGGCGGCCATACGGGGCCGGATGTACTCGCTCATCTGGCCGTCCTTGCCGTGGACCAGCTCGCCGTTGGAAATGGACATGTACAGCAGGGGCTCGGAGGGGGGGCAGCCCTCGATGTGAATGGCGTTGGGGTGATCCTTCAGGTACTTGCGGGTGCAGTTGCCGTGGAGCACCAGCTTCTTGTCGTCCACATCGGCGGGGATCTCGTTCTTGCCGCCGGCGACCACCACGAAGTCAGAGCGGCGCTCGTAATCGCCGATGGCCTTCAGGGTCTCCATATTGATGGCCAGCAGGGCCTGGCAGCTGGAGCAGGCGCCGTTGCACAGCACCTTGTACTCGGGCCAGCGGGTGCTCATGTCGCCGATGTAGGGAACCCACATCTTCTTGTAGCAGTCCTCCACCTTGGCGCCCACCACGTCGATCTTGTCGCGCTCGGTGATGCCCAGGCCGGTCTGAGCGGCCACGCGGAAGTAGTCCACGGCCTCAGCGTCGATGCCCACCAGGTCGCAGGCGATCAGGTCCACGGCCACGGGGTCGGTGGAGCCCAGGATGCAGCCCACATCGATGGGTACGGGGGTGTGGGGAGAGTAGCCGCTGGCGGGCCGGATGGCGTCCACGATGTTGATGTCGGCGCGGGAGACGCTCCACACATCCATCATGGCCATGGTCAGGTTCTGCTGGTGCATCTGCAGGTGGACAGCGTCCTGCACCACGCCCTTGATGTTCTTCAGAGCGCAGGAGAACACCATGCTGGCGTGAGCCTTCAGGATGGGCAGGTTGATGAGGTGATCGGCCTCCAGCAGGCGGCGGGGCAGCTTGACATGGTGCAGGTTGGAGCGGTAGCCACGGACGGCCACATTGACCAGGTCCTTGTCGGCCTTGATGTCATAGAGCTCCACACCTTCTTCCCGGGCCACGTCGGCAATGCCGGACACCTCATAGCACTCCATGGTGTCGCAGCCGATGGCGGCGGCCTCAGCAATGACGATGCTCTTGGGGTTGGCCTTCTTCACCTCGCGGATCACGGCACGAACCACCTCGGGGTTGGTGCACACGGAGGTGTCGGCGGGGGCAGCATGACCGGCGTTGGGCTTCAGGAACACGGTGGTACCAGCCTTGATCATGTTGGTAACGCCGCCCATCAGGTCGAATACCTTGGTGACGCTCTCCTGGATGCTGGGCTCTTTGGCCAGGGCGACCAGTGCTTTCTTGTCGGACATAATTCATTCTCCCTTCTTTTGTTTTGCGCGCCCACAAAACCCGGACGCGCTGGGATCTAAGCGCTCATGAAACTATGCAAGCCTTATGCCAAGTGGCGTTTGCCAGCCGGTGATCCATCCGGCCTTAGTGCCCCAAGGCTTTCAGCTTATTCCTGCCTCCGGACGTGATCCGGAAGAGGTCCGCTGTTGCACGGGCGGAACAGCTTGCCCGGTTTTGTTGCGGAGTGAGAACAGCTTTCTCCGGTTCAGAGCAGCTTGTGCAGCTTGAGCAGCTCGGCGAAGGCGTGATCCCGGAACTTGCACACCCCGTCCACGGTGTTGCCCATGGAGGGGTCCCGGTTGGCGATCTCCTCGTCCACGCCCTGGGCGTACACCTCGTTCCATGGGGTGGGCTCCTCGCCGTACTTCTCGGCGATGTTGCGGAAGCCGCCGTCCACGCCCAGGCTGATGGTCAGCAGCTGGCCGGTGACCGCCATGCGCATACCGGGCCCAAAGATGATGGCCTTGTCCATGTCCTCCACGGTGCACACCCCGTCCCGCACGCACTCCTTGGCGGCCTCCAGAGCAGCCCAGGACAGACGGTTCACGATGAAGCCGTAGATCTCCTTCTTGCAGACCACAGCCACCTTGCCCATACCGGTGTAGATCTCCTTGGCCTTCTCAATGGCCTCGGGGGAGGTCTGCTCGCCGCCGCACAGCTCAATGAGGGGCAGCAGGTAAGAGGGGTTGTAGGGGTGGCCCACCAGGATGGACTGGGGATAGAGGGCCCCTTCCTGAAGCTTGGTGGGGAAGAGCTTGGAGGTGGAACTGCAAATGATGGCGTCAGGGCCGGTGACCTTCTGGATGGTGGCGTAGGTGGACTTCTTCAGCTCCAGCCGCTCGGGGATGCACTCCTGCACGAAGGCAGCCCCCTGCACGGCCTGCTCCAGGTCGTTGGAGTACTGGCAGGCGGCCAGGGCGTCGTCGGCCTGCTGGCGGGTGGCGGCGCCGGCGTCCACCAGGATGTCCATGATGTGACGGATGTTGGCCTCCATCTTCTCCTGAGGCACCACGTCGTAGAGAACGGTCTCATAGCCGTTCAGCATGGCGTTGGCGGCCAGGCCGGCGCCGATCATGCCGGTGCCTACGAACACTGCTTTGATCTTGCTCATACTATCTTCCTCTTTTCCGGCGGTCTCTTGGTGTGCCGCATGGCGGCAGGCCCCAGCGCCCGCCTGTTCTGGGTGTTCCTCATACGCCTATGGAGACAGCAAACGGTATGCCAGCGGGAAAGGCCCTTTGGCCAGGGATTTTTCCCGCAAAGGCCCCTTTTGTTGCAGTCAGGAAACCATAGGCCCATTTCCGCTGTTGCGCGGCCGCAACTGCTCCAGGCGAAAGAAAAACGGGGGCCTGCCGCGGCAGGCCCCCGTCCCAGTCAGGCCGCGCCTGACCAGGCAGTGATCTTTGGATCAATACACGCCGTACTTGTAAACGCGGTCGGGCACATCCTTGTTGATCTTGTCCTCGTCGATGAAAGCAACGGCGCGGACGATGGTGCCGTCGCCCATGTACCAACGCAGGGGGAAGGCGCAGAAGGTGAAGCGCTGCCCCTTGACCTTCTCGATGTCGCCGCCCACGTTCTCGATACCCATGACGTTGTTGCCCAGCAGGATCTCATGGACGGGCTCCCACTCGGGGAAGTCCTCCAGAGGCTCACGGCCGAACTCCTTCTTGTACTGCTCCACGATACGGGGGACGTAGGGCCCGGGGCCGTGCTGAGCGGCATAGGTGTACAGGATGTGGTCCAGAGCCTGCATATCAAAGCCCACGCCCTTCACCTTGTGGTCCACGAACCAGTGGGCGCCCTCGATGGACAGTCCGGGAGAGTAAGCGAAGTAGTCGTCGTTCTCGCCCCAGCGCTTGTTCATGCCGGTGCAGATGATGACCCAGTCGCCCTCCTGGATGCCGCCCTCAACCTTGGCGGCGGCGTTCTCGATGTCCTCGACGGTGATGAGCTCCCAGTGCTTCTTGGGAATGTCCAGGCAGACAGCGGGGCCGTAGTAGTTCTCCAGAGGAAGCTCATGAGTGTAGGGAGACTCGGGGATCACATGGGAGGGGGAGTCGGCGTGGGTGGAGTTGTGCATGTGGAAGTCGTTGAAGGTCTGCAGCAGACGATAGTGCATGGGCATGTGCTGCACGCGGTCGATGTGGAAATCGCCGTTGGAGGGCCACAGGGGATTGCCGCGGCCAAAGGGATGGGACAGGTCGACAAGAACAGTTTTACCCATAGTAATAGCTCCTTTTCTTTTAATATAAATTCTTAACCTAAAGAATTTCTGCCCTTGTAAAGCAGCAAGTCATATGCCAACATTCAAGTTCGGGTCTTTCTTTTTTTAAAATGGCCCAAACCCTTGGAAATCCAGGCTTTTGAGACATCCGGGCCGGGCATTGGCCCCAGAGAGGAGAGCGCCGGACTGCCCGGCCGCAATCATTTGTTGCTCGCCTGCAACAAGCTTGTTGCGGAACCTTACAGCTCCAGATCTAGTTCCGGCTGGTACACATAGCGCAGCCGGCTGGGGTCCAGGCCCTCCACCCCGGCGCATTGGGCGGGACAGCCGCATACCACCAGCACCCGATGGTAGACCTGACCGGGTTGGGCAGGCTCAAAGACCGCGTCGGGCCAGCGGCTTGCCAGCGTCTGGACATAGGCCACCCGGTCATAGCGGGGGTTGCAGCCGCCGCAGTACTTGACCCCTATCCGCATGGAAGCTCCCCCCGCAGGATGGCCCTGGCCTGATCCAGCAGCTCCTGGCTGACCGAATTGACCAGCACCACATCCTTCAGCCCGGGGACATGTTCCATAAGGGCGGTGCGGATCAGGGTCTCCGTGGTGAGCATGGCGGAGGGACAGCCGGCGCACTGGCCGGTAAGCTGGAAGCGGTACACCCCGTCGGTACAGTCCAGACTGCGAATGTTCCCCCGGTGCAGGGCCAGGTCAGGGCGGATCTTTTCCTCCAGCACCTGTTCAATTTGCGCCAGAATCTCCTTGTGCTCAGACACAGCAAATCACTCCTTGACGTGGGCGATCTTCTTGGCCAGTTCCTTCTTCATGGGCAGGTTGCCCTGACGGGCGATCATGATGCGCTGGGCCTGGGGAGAACCGGCGCCGTGGAGGGACTCGGTGCGGTAGCCCACAGCGGCGGTGCCCAGGGTCAGGTTCTCGATGAGGCGCAGGATGCGGAAGCGGTTCTCCACGGACACGCCGGGGGCGGCCTTGAAGTACTTCTCCACATAGGGCCCCAGCTTGGGGTCCTTCAGGTCGGCCTCGGCGGGGGCGGTAACCACCACGCCGCCGGCGATATCCTCGGCCAGACGGGCGATCTCATAGGGGAAGCGGGTGACGTTCTGCTTGCACACGTTGGCCAGCAGCAGGTCGATGAGATAGTTGCCGCTGGCGGTGGGGTGGCCCTCGGCGGAGCAGGCGATGCCGCAGCAGTACAGGGTCTCGTTCAGGTGGGTCATTTCGATGAGCTTGTCCTTGATGTGGGAAGCCTTGGCGCAGCCGTTGTAATCGGCGGCCACGGCGGCGGCGCCGATGAGCACATCGCCCACGCCCACCTTACAGCCGCCGTAGCTCTGGCGGTGATAGCCGGCGAAGCGCTCCACCATCATGCCGGCGAACTCGGTCTCGCCGCAGAGGAAGATCCGGTCGTTGGGCACGAACACGTCCTCAAAGACCACCAGGGCCTCCACGCCGCCAAACTCGGCGTTGCCCACGTCCAGCTCGGAGCCCTCCAGCTTCCGGGTGTCGCAGCTCTGACGGCCGATAATCATGAAGATGCCCTCTGCGTCCATGGGCACGGCGAAGGACACGGCGTAGTCCTTGTCCTCGGGCCCCATGGAAATGGTGGGCATAATGATGATCTCATGGCTGTTCAGGGCGCCGGTCTGGTGGGCCTTGGCGCCCCGGACCACGATGCCGTCAGGCCGGCGCTCCACTACCCGCAGGAACAAGTCGGGGTCGTCCTGGGCGTGAGGAGCTCTGGAGCGGTCGCCCTTGGGGTCGGTCATGGCGCCGTCCACGGTCAGGTCATTCTCCTGGACATAGGCGGCAAACTTCTTGAAGTTCTCGTGATAGTTGGTGCCGTACTTCTGGTCGATCTCATAGGTGGTGGAGTAGACAGCGTTGAAGGCGTCCATACCCACGCAGCGCTGGAAGCAGGCGGCGGTCTGCTGGCCCAGCAGGCGCTGCATCTTCACCTTCTTCACCAGGTCCTCGGTGGACTGGTGGATGTTGGTGAAGCGGTTGACCCGCTTGCCGGTCAGGTTGGAGGTGGCGGTCATCAGGTCCTGATACTCCGGCTTCTGTGCCAGGTCGTAGGTCATACGGACAGAGTTGAGGGAGGGGCGGAGGATGGGATCGTCCACCGGATTCTCAATCTTCTTGCCGAACATGTACACCTGCATATGCATCTTGCGGATGCTCTCAATGTACTGCTCACCAGTCATAAGTGCCATATTGCGCTCATCCTTTCTGTTATGTAAGGTGGGGAATCATTTCAGGCTCAGGATCTCCCGGGCCTCGTCGGGGGTGGCGGCCTGCTTGCCGAACTCCTCAATCACCCGGACGGCACGCTGCACGAATTGGACATTGCTGTCGGCCAGCACACCCTTGGAGTACATCACGTTGTCCTCCATGCCGACCCGGATGCCGCCGCCCAGGGCCACAGCGCCGTACAGCATGGTCATGGCGGAGGCGCCCACGCCGAAGCAGCTCCAGGTGGAGCCGGGGCACAGGGATTCCATGGTCTCCTTCATGAAGATCAGGTTCTTCATGGAGCCGGGGATACCGTTGGCGCAACCCATGCAGAACTGAAAGTGGAGGGGAGCCTTCAGCACGCCCTTCTTCAGGTAGTAGGCGGCGTTGCCGATCATGCCGGGGTCAAAGGCCTCGATCTCGGGCTTGATGTTGTTCTCCTGCATGATGCCGCCCAGCTTCTCCAGGAACTTGGGGGAGTTCTCAAAGATAGAGGTGTGCATCCAGTTCATGGTGCCGCAGTCGTAGGAAGCCATCTCGGGATGGAGCTCCACGATGTGCTCATAGCGGCACTCCTCGGTGGGGAACGAGGCGGCGCCGGAGGTGGTCATGTTCAGGATAATGTCACAGTCGGGGTGATTGCCGCGGAGCAGCTCCACAGTCTCGCGGAATTTGTTCTTGTCCATGGCGCCGTTGCCCTGGTCGTCCCGCATATGCATATGGGCAATGGCGGCGCCAGCCTTCCAGCAGGCGTAGATATCCTCAGCGATTTCCGCGGGAGTCATGGGGACGTTGGGGTTATTCTCCTTCTTGGGCCACGCACCGGTGGTGGCCACGGTGATGATGGTCTTGTTGTTCAGGCTCATTTCCGTTCCTCCTTAAACATAGGACAGCCCTCTTCTGCGCGGGGGCCAACTGCAAATATAATGCAGCAAGTTCTATGCCAATTACTTTTGGGGGGTTGCAGGCCCTTTTTCCCCTCTCCGGGGACTTTTGTTGCGTTGTGGAAACAGCATCCTGCCACAGCCTGTCTCTCCCTGTTGCGGTTCTGCATCGACAGGCCGAAAATCCCGGAATAACGGGGCTGTCCACTTGGCATACGGCTTGCAAATGACTCTAGTTGAAATTTGCGCCGATACGCGCTGAGAGGAGTATCCTTATGAATCATGTTGTGATTACCGCCGCCTGCCGCACCCCCATCGGCACCATCGGGGGCCAGTTCAAGACCCTCACCGCTCTGGACCTGTCCATCCCCGTGATGCAGGCTCTGGTCCAGCGCTCCGGTGTGGACCCCGCCCTCATTGACGACGTCATCTGGGGCTGCAACTACCAGCGCACTTATATGGAGAACAACCTGGCCCGGGTGGCCGCCATCAAGGCCGGCCTGCCCGACACCGTCCCCGGCATCACCGTCCACCGCAACTGCACCTCCTCCATGTCCTCCATCCAGATGGGCTTTTATCAGATCATGGCCGGCGAAGCCAAGTGCATCATGGCCGGCGGCGCCGACTGCATGAGCGCCGCTCCCTTCATGGTGTTTGACGCCCGCTACGGCAAGAAGTACGGCCACATGGAGCTGCGGGACGCCATGTGGGACTCCCTGACCAACCTGGGCGTGGGCCCCGCCATGGGCATCACCGCCGAGAACGTGGCCGACGCCTACAACGTCACCCGGGAGGACATGGATAACTACGCCTACCGCTCCCAGCAGCGGGCCGCCGCCGCCATCGACGCCGGCAAGTTTGTGGAGGAGATTATCCCCGTCACCGTCCATGGCAAAAAGGGCGACACCGTTATTACCACCGACGAGCATCCCCGCCGGGACACCACCCTGGAGAAGCTGGCCAAGCTGAAGCCCACCTTCAAGGCTGACGGCCGGGTCACCGCCGGCAACGCCTCCGGCATGAACGACGCCTCCTCCGGCGTGCTGCTGATGGAGGAGGAGCTGGCCAAGGAGCTGGGCATGCCCATCCTGGCCCGCGTCGTGGCCACCGCCACCACCGGCGTCTCCCCCGACGTGATGGGCATCGGCCCCATCAGCGCCACCCAGAAGACCCTGGAGAAGGCCGGCCTCACCGTGGCCGACATCGACCTGTTCGAGATCAACGAGGCCTTTGCCGCCCAGTGCGTGGCCTGCCAGCGTACCCTGGGCATTGACGAGGACAAGCTGAACGTGAACGGCGGCGGCATTTCCCTGGGCCACCCCGTGGGCGCCACCGGCAGCCGTCTGGTGGTCACCCTGATCCACGAGCTGAAGCGCCGGGGCGGCAAGTACGGCCTGGCCACCCTGTGCGCCGGCGGCGGCATGGGCACCGCTGTGCTCATCGAGATGGTGTAACCTTCTGCATTGATAAGGAGTCTGCCATGAAAGATTTTACTTTCTCCTTTCCTACCCGGGCCATCTTTGGCCGGGGGGCGGAGGGCAAGGTGGGAGAACAGTGCGCCCCCTACGGACCCAACGTGATGCTGCTCTACGGCAGCGAACGTATCCGCCGCAGCGGCTTGTTGGACAAGCTGACCGCCGATCTGGAGGCCCATGGCATGACGGTCACCCCCTTCGGCGGCATCCAGGAAAACCCCCTCCTCTCCAAAGCGGAGGAGGGGTGCCGCCTGGCCCGGGAAAAACACATTACCCTTCTGCTGGCTGTGGGAGGCGGCAGCGTCATCGACAGCACCAAGGCCGTGAGCCTGGGGGCCAAATACGACGGTTCCCTGTGGGATCTGTACACCGGCGCGGTAAAAGCCCAAAAAGCCCTGCCCATCGGCGTGGTTCTCACCGCCGCCGCCACCGCCAGCGAAGCCAACTGCGTGTCGGTGCTCCGCCACGACCAGCTCCACCAGAAGCTGGCCCTTACCGAGCCCCTGACCTACCCCAAGTTTGCCCTGATGGACCCCGAACTCACCTATACCATGCCCCCCGCCCAGACAGCCGCCTGCTCCGTGGACATCTTCTCCCACGCCTTTGAGCGGTACTTCCACAAAGGGCAGGAGGGCACCCTCCGCAGCCAGATGTGCGCCGCCGTCATGCGCACCGTCATTCAGGAGCTGCCCCGAGCCCTGGCCAAGCCGGACGACTACGACGCCCGGGCCCAGCTCATGTGGACCGCAACCGTGGCCCACAGCAATATTCTGGGCTTTGAAGGGGACTTCGCCTGCCACGCCCTCTCCCATGTGCTCACCGGCCAGTTTGGCCTGTCTCACGGCACCGCACTGGGGATTCTGATGGTAGCCTGGTGCAAATTTATGCTGACGGTGGAGCCAAAGGCCATTGCCCGGTTTGCCGCCCTGGTGTGGCAGGCCGAGCCCGGCCAGAGCGAGATCCACGCCGCCCAGAACGGCATCTCCTCCTTTCAGCAGTTTTTGTGCGCTTCCGGTCTGCCGGTGACCCTGCGGGAGGCCGGCTTCGGGGACGCCTCGGTGGAGGTCCTGGCCGACATCGCGCTTCCCGGTCGGACCGGCGCCCTGGGCGGCAACTTCCGCCCCCTGGGCTACCACGACGTGGTCAACTTGTTGCAATTAGCACTGGGGTAAGCTGTTGCGGGCGGGCAACATGATGCCGCTGTGCAACAGGTAACTCCCTTACCGGCGGGTCAGTCCACCCCTCAGGCCGCATTTTCCCCTATTTTCACTTGGCACAGAATTTGCATTTTCTCATAAGCGTCTGTCTGCGGCGGCGGAATGAGGGAACCGCTTGCCGCTGAAGATTCCCCTGTCGTGTGTAAAAAGAGGAGTGTGAACGTATGAGTAAAAAAAATCCCCAGATCGCCAGCGAGAACATGAGCATGAACTTCTCCAAAGGTTGGGGCATCATCCTGTACCAGGCTCTGATGTTCTTCTTCCTGATCGGCTTCTCCATTGACGGCCTGAACATCGTGGCTCCCGCCTTCTCCGAAACCAGCGGTATTGCCTACGATCAGGTTCTGGGCGTGGCCACCTGGGCCGGCATGATCGGCGTGGTCGCCTACATCTTCATCGCCCGCATCAACGTTGTGGTCGGTCCCCGGCTGCTGAGCGGCGTCTGCCTCATCGGCGCCGGCCTGTCCTATGTGTTCCTGGGCCACAGCACCACCCTGACCACCTACTTCATCGCCCTGACTCTGGTGACCTGCTTCATCAACGGCGCCGCCTACATCGCTGGCAATACCCTCATTGCCCAGTGGTTCCCCAAGAAGAAGGGCCTGGCCAACGGCTTTACCACCATGGGCCATAACTGCGGTTCCGCCTTCTATGTGCCTCTGATCTCCTTCACCATCGGCGCTTTCGGCTTTGCCAACGGCATGAGCTACGTGGCCATCGGCGCCATCGCGCTGGGCGTCATCGGCCTGATCTTTGTCCGCAACACTCCCCAGGAGAGCGGCATCTATCCCGACAACGTGACCAAGGAAGTCTATGAGCGGGAGTATTTTCAGGGCAACAGCGAGGACAACGGCGGCTGGACCGCGGGCAAGCTGCTCAAGACCAAGGAGCTGTGGCTGTGCGCCCTCATCATCGGCATCAACCAGCTGGTTACCACCGGCGTTATGAGCCAGCTGGTGGTCCGCAACACCGACCTGGGCTTCACCCAGGAGGCCGCCGTGGGTCTGATGACGGTGTGCGCCCTCATCGGCGTGTGCGGCTCCTATCTCTTCGGCGCCATTGACCAGAAGTTCGGCGTGAAGAAGGCCATACTCCTCTTCCTCATCTGGTACTGCATCGCCCTGGCCGTCAACTGCACCGACACCACCATCGGCGTGTACATCTCCGTGGCCATGATCGGCATCGCCGTGGGCGCCGCCGCCAACTTCATCGTGTCCCTGCCCGCCTCCGTGTTTGGCCGTCACGGCTTCACCATGGTGAACTCCGTGTTTTTCCCCCTGATGCAGATCGTGCTGATGACCAACTACCAGGTGAACGCCTTCGCCATCCGGGCCACCGGCAGCCTGCGGGGCGCTTACATCTTCTACATCGGCCTGCTGGTGGTCAACATGATCCTCACCGGTATCATCAACCCCACCAAGTTCAACAAGGATGTGGCCACCGAGAAAGAGCTGCTGAAGTAACCCGAGCCCTGCTTTTCCCTCATCCCATTTACCCATAAACGGCCAGGGGCCGCCGGACAAATTTCCGGCGGCCCCGGGCCGTTGTGTGCATATGTGGTATGGATTAAGCTTGTTCTGTTATCATAATGGATGCCGTACTGCTTGATTTTCCGACAGATGGTGGAGGCGTTGATGTTCAGCTTCTTACTGGCGTCCCGCAGGTTGGAGGACTCCTTCAGCACCTGCTCCAGCAGCCGCTTTTCAAAGCCGGACACCGCCTGATTGAAATCCATCCCCTCGGGCAGGAGCTCCTCCTCCGGCAGAGGTTCCGGCTCCGGTTCCGAGGCAAACACGGGAACAGGCGGGGCGCTCTCCTCCTGGACGTTCAGCAGCCCCCGGAGCACGTCGTCCTCAATGCGGCCGATGCCCGAGCTGCACAGGATGAGATACTCCATCACATTTTCCAGCTCCCGAATGTTGCCCGGCCAGGGATAGCGCTTCATGTAGTCAATCTGCCACTGGGTCAGATTGAAGGCCCGGTCGTATTTCTCGGTAAAGCGCTGGATAAAGTAGTCGCACAGCTCCTCAAAGTCCTCCAGCCGCTGCCGCAGAGCGGGCACCGCCACCGGGATCACATTGAGCCGGTAATACAGGTCCTGCCGGAAGGTGCCCTCGGCCACCTTCTTTTTCAGGTCTGCGTTGGTGAGGGCTACAAAACGGATATCCAGCTTGATGGGCCGGGTACCGCCAATGCGGGTGATTTCCTGGGACTGGATGGCCCGCAGCAGCTTGACCTGCAAATCCATGGGCATGTCTCCGATCTCATCCAGCATGAGGGTGCCATGGTTGGCGTATTCAAACAGGCCGATCTTCCCCTTGGCGCTGGCCCCGGTGAAGGCCCCCTTCTCATAGCCGAAAAGTTCAGACTCCAGCAGGTGGCCGGGGATAGAGGCGCAGTTGATCTTCACATAGGGCTTGTCCTTCCGCAGGGAGCGGCGATAGATCTCATCCGCCACCACCTCCTTGCCTACGCCGGACTCCCCGGTGATGAGGATGGAGGCGTCGGTGGGGGCCACCCGGTCAATGAGGGTGTTAATCGCCTGGAGAGAGCCGTACTTGCCTACCATGCTCCCAGACAGGTGCTTGTCCGAGTCTTTGGTGATGGTTTTGGGGTGAAGGGAGTTGACTTCCTTCACAAATGCGTCGAAATCCTCCTGGAGGGAGCTGAGGGTAACAATGGGACGGCTGATGGCCACCACCTGGCGGAGGCTGCCGTCCTGCTTGAACAGGGGGGTACCCATCACATAGCCCACCACCGGGTTCTCGGTCTTATAGGTGGTGGACAGGCGGAAGGCGCTCTTTTTCCCCTCCAGCACGCTGGTAATGGCTCCACCGGTAAACAGCTTGTCCTCCCCAATGAGGGAGTAGATGTTTTTCTTCAGTACGTCCTCCTCGGTGATGCCGGTGTTGCGGGTATAGGCCGGATTGATGTACAGTACCACACCCTCCGCATCAGTGATGAAGATACTGTCATCCAGGCCGTCCACCACCTCCTTAAAGTCAATGCCCCGATCATGAAAGGCCTCCAGCCGGCGGTCGACCTCCTCCAGTTGGGCAGTCAGGTTGGGTTTTTCTTCTTGCTCAATCACCTGCCGCAGCAGCTTTCGTACTTCCCGAATTGCCGAATATTGATTCATCCATTTTCTCCTTTACCGCCGCTCAGATCTTTACTGTTCTATTATAGCCAATTCCCCACTTACCTGCCACTATTATTTGTTAAGTTGCAAATTTACAACAATTTACCCTATATTGGAACAGTGTTTCGTTCTTGCAACAGCCTTGGTCTTCGTATCCGACGCGCAACAGATCAAGGACCAATACAGGGTGGCCTTCTCCAGGGACAAGCAGCTGTGCGGGGATCTGTCCCACTGCCCCGCATGGCAGCTCTGGGCTCGGGACCGAGGGCTGTCATACCTTGTACTACCAACTATATTGTGGTAGTATATGAAAGACGGTATGCCATACCGGAGATTTTGGTACAAGAGGAGATGTGGGATTATGTTACGTCGAATAGGCGCCGCTGCACTGGCGCTCTGCATGACTGCCGGCCTGGTTTCCGGGGTGTCTCCGGCAGCCAAAGCGCAGTCGGGCCAATCATCTTTGACCATTGAGGAGGAATACCTGTTTGCCGGCCGCAACAATGATTACTACACCGAGGAGGCCTATTACGCCACCCCGGTGGTGGTGGATCTGGACGGCGACGGAGCGCTGGAGGCCATCAACGCCGCCTACTCTCTGTCGGTGGTGAACGCGGTGACTGGCATGGAAAAGTGGCGGATCAACGCGGGCAAGGACCGTTCCTCCGCCTATTCCGACTATGGAAATGTGGCCTCTGGTCAAGTGTTCGCAGATTTTAAGGTAGTAGACCTGGATGGCGACGGCGAGCTTGAAATTGTGATCGGTTACGGCAACGGCTCCCTGTCGGTACTCAACAGCGAGGGGTATTTTGAGCCGGGCTGGCCTCAGAAGCCCACCAACAGCCCCATCCGCTCCCTGGCGGTGGGAGATGTCAATGGCGACGGCAAGCTGGAAATCGTCGTGGGCGTGGGTATCGCCTCGGCCATCAGCGTGTGGGTCTATCGCAGCGACGGCACTATCCTGCCGGGCTGGCCCCAGCTGTCAAACGCCCAGAACGCCAACTACTCCCAGAGCACCATCACGGGCAACGCTTACAATTACGGCGTATTCGCCAACTCCATCGCCCTGGGCGACCTGAATGGAGACAACGTCCCCGAGATAATCGTCCCCAACGACACCGCTTTTATCGGCGCCTACTACGGGGACGGCTCCCTGGTGACCGCTTCCGACCTGTTTGAAGGCAGGAGCTGGGGCAAGGTGGCGGTCTATGAGGACTACGACCAGGAGATTTCCTGCGAAAATGAGGGCTGGGGCTACCCCGTGGAGGGGAATGAGACCCGCGCCGAGCTTTACCGGGCCACCTTCGGCCACTCCGCGGCAGCCTACAGCGACGTGGACGGCGACGGGGTGTCGGAGGTAGTGGTCACCGGGCTGGTGTTCGACCGCACCGGCTACAACCAGTCCAATGACGCCACCCTTGAGGATACCCGGTACATGACGGCCTTTATCTTCAACCAGGACCGCACCCGTTACGTCAACGAGGCCCTGGGCTTTGACTGGACCTCCGCTCCCCGTGACCTGGGAAGATGTCTGAAGTCCTACGACAAGGTATCCCTGGCCGGCGGCGTCTTTTCCGAGCCGGTGTGCGCCGACCTGGACGGGGACGGGTACCAGGAGATCCTCTTCAACTCCTACAACGGCAAACTTCACTGCTTCAACCTGGACGGTACGGAGCACGGCAAGTGGCCTTTCACCCTGCCCAAGAGCACCTCTTCGGTGTTTGAGTTTGCCTGTCCCCCCACCTGCAAAGACATCAACGGCGACGGCAAGCTGGAGATCATTGTAGCCTCCTACACCGAGAACAATGACCGGACCGCCACCCATGTCAACGGCGCGCTGTATGTGCTGGATTGCGACGGCAACCTGCTGGCCAGTCACGACCTCCACGACGGTTATGCCAGCTACAGCGGCATCGTGGAAATGCAGAACGGCTGCATGGCCACCCCTCTGGTGGAAGACGTGGACGGCGACGGCAAGTACGAGGTACTTCTCAACACCACCTATTACGCCCTGTGCTGCTACGAGCTGGACTACGACGCCGGCAAGGCCTTTTCCGACGTGGCAGCAGGCTCCTATTACGAGGCGCCGGTCAAGTGGGCAGTGAACAAGGGCATCACCACCGGCGTAAGCTCCACATTGTTCGGCATCAACGCCGTCTGCGACCGTGCACAGATCATGACCTTCCTGTGGCGGACCGCCGGCAGCCCCAACCCCAAGACCACCTCAAACCCCTTCTCGGATGTCCCTGCCGGCTCCTATTACTATGACGCCGTGCTGTGGGCGGTGGAGAACGGCATTACCACCGGTACCGGCGCCGGGCTCTTCTCCCCCACCCGGCAGTGCAGCCGGGCCGAGATTCTGACCTTCCTCTACCGCTTTATGGGAGAGCCCAGCTACCGTTCCACCTGGGAGCCCTTCCGGGACGTAGACGGCACGGAGTATTTCTATGACGCCATGATGTGGTCGGTGGAAAACCACCTCACCGACGGCTTCCTTGGGGAGTACAGCTTCGGCCCCAACACCCCCTGCGTCCGCACCGAGGCCATGACCTTCCTCTACCGGATGGTGGGTCTGGTGGTATAATAGCTGCGGCAGGATGTAACGTCAGCGCCCCGCCGTTCCAGCAGATATAGCCGCATATCAAACCGCACCCCATTGAAAATAAGGAGCCCGAGGCAATCATTGCGATTGCCTCGGGCTCCTTTTACGTCAGATTGAGTTGCCTATGCGGGTCTCAGGATTTGTGATCGTCCCATCTCAACCTGGTCGTTTGTCCGACCATTTTGACCACAAGCTGCTGGCCCAATCTTTTTCGAAAAAAGTTCCAAATTAGTTCCAAATCAATCCAAAACCCGGGCTAAAAACAGAAAACAAACAAAAAAGAGCCCGAGGAAACGAATTTGAACTGCACCCCATTTGTTAGACAGTATGGTATACTGGATAACAAGTGGGGTGCTTTATTATGCCAAAAGGAATACCAAACAAACGATATACAGCAGAATTCAAAAAGATCGTGATAGAAACAATGATGGAAGAAAAGCT
>CASEOA010000026.1 GCA_949289455.1 uncultured Eubacteriales bacterium | reverse complement strand
TCACCTGGATTCTCAACCACGGGGCTGAGGCCTTCGCCGCCATCGGCACCGAGAAAAGCAAGGGCACCAAGGTGTTCGCCCTGGGCGGCAAGATCACCAACACCGGCCTGGTGGAGGTGCCCATGGGCACCACCCTGCGTACCGTGGTGGAGGACATCGGCGGCGGCGTTCCCGGCGGCAAGAAGTTCAAGGCCGCCCAGACCGGCGGCCCCTCCGGCGGCTGTATCCCCGCCTCCCTCATCGACACCCCCATCGACTATGAGTCCCTGGCCTCCATCGGCTCCATGATGGGCTCCGGCGGCCTCATCGTCATGGACGAGGACAACTGCATGGTGGACATCGCCAAGTTCTACCTGGAGTTCATCGTGGACGAGTCCTGCGGCAAGTGCGCCCCCTGCCGCATTGGCACCAAGCGGCTGCTGGGCCTGCTGACCAAGATCACCGAGGGCAACGGCGAGCCGGAGGACCTGGACACCATCGAGGAGCTGTGCAACCACATCAAGCAGTCCGCCCTGTGCGGCCTGGGCCAGACCGCCCCCAACCCGGTGCTCTCCACCCTGAAGCATTTCCGGGAGGAGTACGAGGCCCACATCTACGAAAAACGCTGCCCCGCCGGCGTGTGTAAGGCTCTGATCCAGTACGTGGTTGACCCCACCAAGTGTAAGGGCTGTACCCGCTGTGCTCAGGGCTGTCCCACCGGCGCCATCTCCGGCGCGGTGCGGGCCCCCCATATCATCAACCAGTCCAAGTGCATCAAGTGCGGCGCCTGTATGGACCACTGCCGCTTTGACGCCATCAGCAAGCAGTAAGGGAGGGAACGGACATGGACGAAAAGATGGTATCTCTGCGCATCAACAACATCCCCGTCACCGTTCCCGCCGGAACCACGGTGCTGGAGGCCGCCCGCAGCGCGGGCATCAAGATCCCCTCCCTGTGCTTCCTGAAGGACATCAACGAGATCGGCGCCTGCCGCATCTGCGTGGTGGAGGTGAAGGGGGCCAAGAGCCTGGTGGCCTCCTGCGTGTACCCTGTAACCGAGGGCATGGAGGTGTTCACCAACACCGACCGGGTCCGCAAGTCCCGCCAGCTCACCCTGGAGCTCATCCTGTCCAACCACCGGATGGACTGCCTCACCTGCGCCCGCAACTCCCACTGCGAGCTGCGGCAGCTGGCCGCCGACCTGGGTATTGACGCCGTGCGGTATGCCAGCGACAATATGTATCCCCAGATCGAGGAATCCGCCCCCCACCTGGTGCGGGACAACTCCAAGTGCGTGCTCTGCCGCCGGTGCACCGCCGTCTGCCGGGCCACCCAGGAGGTGGGCGTCATCGGCACCAACGACCGGGGCTTTGCCACCCACATCGGCTGCGCCTTTGACCGGGACCTGAACGAGGTGGACTGCGTGTCCTGCGGCCAGTGCATCGTGGCCTGCCCCACCGGCGCCCTGTCCGAGAAGGACGACACCGGCAAGGTGCTGGCCGCCCTGGCCGACCCCACCAAGCACGTGGTGGTGGGTCCCGCCCCCTCCGTCCGGGTGACCCTGGGCGAGTGCTTCGGTATGCCCATCGGCACCAACGTGGAGGGCCAGATGGTCACCGCCCTGCGCCGGCTGGGCTTTGACAAGGTGTTCGACGTGGACACCGCCGCCGACTTCACCATCATGGAGGAGGGCACCGAGTTCCTCCACCGTCTGAAGGAAGGCGGCACCATGCCCCTCATCACCTCCTGCTCCCCCGGCTGGATCCGGTACATGGAGCAGCACGCCCCCGACATGATCCGCAACGTCTCCAGCTGCAAGTCTCCCCAGCAGATGTTTGGCTCCCTGGTCAAGACCTACTACGCCGACCAGATGGGCATTGATCCCGCCGACATCTTTGTGGTGTCCATCATGCCCTGCACCGCAAAGAAGTACGAGGTCCGCCGGGAGGAGCAGCGGCTGCCCAACGGCTGCATGCCGGTGGACGTGTCCCTCACCACCCGGGAGCTGGGCCGGATGATCACCCAGGCCGGTATGCTCTTCGACCACCTGCCCGAGGGCCAGTTTGACGAGATGCTGGGCATCTCCACCGGCGCCGCCACCATTTTCGGCGCCTCCGGCGGCGTGATGGAGGCCGCCCTGCGCACCGTAGTGGAGCAGCTCACAGGCGAGGGCATGGCCCCCCTGGAGTACCACGAGGTCCGCGGCATGAAGGGGGTCAAGGAGGCCACCTATGCGCTGCCCAACCGTACGGTGCGGGTGTGCGTGGCCTCCGGCCTGCACAACGTGAAGCTGGTGCTGGACGGCATCCGGGACGGCTCCATGCAGTATGACTTCGTGGAGTTCATGGCCTGCCCCGGCGGGTGCATCAACGGCGGCGGCCAGCCCCTGCAGCACGCCGACGTGCGCAACTTCACCGACCTCAAGGCCCTTCGGGCCGCCGCCCTGTACAAGCAGGACGAGGACATGGAGTACCGCCGCAGCCACGACAACCCGGTGGTCCAGGCCGTGTACCGCACCTACCTGGGCGAGCCCGGCGGCCCCAGAGCCCACGCCCTTCTCCACTGCTCCTATATTAAGCAGAAGCGCTATCGCATCTGATTTTAGACAGCAGAATACCCCATGCCTCCGTTGGGAAGCATGGGGTATTTTTTACACTGACACAGCGATTATTGAATGGTATAGCTCCCCCGCACCAGCAGAGTGACGGCTCCGGAGGCCTTCACCCCCTGGCCGTCGGCCACCGCCAGGCAGAGGTGGTTGGCGGCAACAGCGTTTCCCGCCCCCAGGGAGGCCCCGGTGGTGGTGTCGATGAGGCCGGAGACACAGCTGGCACTGCCCGACCGCAGCAGTAGCTCGCAACCCGCCTTCCCCGCCAGGGTCTGGCCCGCCTTCAGGGTCACGGTCTGGAACGCCCCGCCGGCGGTCTGGCCGGAGCTTGACAGCTTGTCCTCAACTTGATCCACATAGCCGTCCACTACGCTCTGGAGCTGGCTTTTCAGCGCGCTCTCCCGGGCGGTCACCTTGTCATCCACCTGCTCCAGAATGTCGGGCATGGTCTGCTGCTCCAAATAGCTGATGGTGATCAGGGGGTCGGACTGGCTGCCCTGCTGCTCGGCGGCTACCGCCACCACAACTAAGGCCGCCGTTACCAGTCCCCCGGCCAGCAGCCGGGGAAACCAACGCTTTTCCTTCATATGTACCTCCTCTTTGATCGGAGCGCCGCCCCAAGGCGACGCTCCCCTGTGGCTCAAACCAGGGTGCTGGTGTGCAGGCCGAAGCTCACCGCAATGGCGTTATCCACCCGCTGCATCTGCACCTCGTCCAGCCGCCCCATGTGCTCTCTCAGCCGCCGTTTGTCCAATGTCCGGATCTGTTCCAGCAGCACCACCGACTCTTTGGGCAGGCCGTAGGTGTTGGCCGAGAGCTCAATGTGGGTGGGCAGACGGGCCTTGCCGGTCTGGGACGTGATGGCCGCCGCGATCACCGTGGGGCTGTGCCGGTTGCCGGTGTCGTTCTGCACGATGAGCACCGGGCGCACACCCCCCTGCTCGCTGCCCACCACGGGGCTGAGATCGGCATAAAAAATGTCTCCACGTTTTACGGTGTTATCCACAAAAGCTCACACTCCGCCGGAAAATAGTCACCAGCGTCACAGGGCCGCAGGCCTATGTAACGCGGTCACTATGATTTTCCCACGGGGCGGCGGGATTTATACCCGCCTGAGAAAATTTCGCAGGGCGCAGGCGTCTCCCGCCGCCGGGCCGGCCATAACTCCCCGGCCCATCCTATGCCCCGCCTCCCGGTTGGGTGTCTCAGTCCAGATAGGTCCGGTGGACCCGGGGAGACACGGCGCACAAGAGCTCATACTGGATGGTCCCCGCCAGGGCGGCAATGTCCTCGATGGGCAGGTCGGCCCCGAAGACCTCCACCTCGTCCCCCGGGAGCACCTCCAGCCCGGTAACGTCGGCCATGCACATATCCATGCAGATCCGGCCCACAATGGGCGCCCGCTTGCCGCCAACGAGCACCTCCAGCCGGTCGGAGCACAGTCGGGGCAGACCGTCGGCGTAGCCGATGGTGAGGGCGGCCAGCTTGGTGTCCCGATCCAGCACATGGGTACAACCGTAGCTCACCGGAGTGCCGGCTGGAACCTCCTTCACCGAGGCCACCCTGGTCTTGAGGGTCATCACCGGCCGCAGACCGGGGCCGTCCAGTCCCTCGCAGGAGGGGTCGGGATAGTGGCCGTACAGAGCCACTCCGGGGCGTACCATATTCAGATAGGTGCAGGGGAAGTTGAGCACCGCCGCACTGGCGGCACAGTGGCGGATGGGGAAGGTAATCCCCCGCTCCTCCAGAGCGGCCAGTAAATCCAGGAAGCGGGTAAACTGGGCCATGGTGTAGTCCTCGTCCCCGTCGGCGTTGGCAAAATGGGTATAAATTCCCTCAGCCTCCAGGCCGGGCAGGGCACATACCGCCGCCATGGCCTCCGCAGTGGCCGCCGGATCGGAGCACAGCCAGCCCAGCCGGGACATGCCGGTGTCCGCCTTCAGGTGGATCTTGAGCCTCTTGCCTGCCGCCGTGGCCGCGGCTGAGAGGGCCTTGGCCATCTCCCCGTCATAGACAGTCTGGGTGATGCCGTAATCCAGCAGCAGCCCGGCGTTTTCCACCGGAGTGTAGCCCAAGATCAGAATAGGGGCGGTAACCCCCGCCTGACGGAGCTCGGCGGCTTCGTCCAGGCAGGCCACCGCCAGGTACTCCGCCCCCAGCTTCTCCAGTCTGCGGGCCACCGGCACCGCCCCGTGGCCGTAGGCGTCCGCCTTCACTATGCCCAAAAACCGGCATCCCTGGGGCAGCATGGCCCGCAGCGCCCGGTAGTTATGTTCCAGATTGGACAGATTGATCTCTGCCCAGGTTCTTGTCCGTGTCTGTTTCATGCCTTGACCTCTTTGCCATTTATTCCGTTGCCATTATACTACGGCGTTTCGGTTCTCACAACCCCCATCTGTGCCTCTGCACATTTTCACAAATCGTTCATACAATTTCCATGACATTTCGCACGAAAAGGGTTATACTATAACAACAGAGATACTATTCCCAATTATTTCGTCAGGAGGTCTGTGCGATGATCGAAAACGTGGGCAAGATACTGACCAATGTGGGTCTGGCCAGTGTGGGTCTGGCCGCACTGGCTGCCGAGCAGGTGGGCAAGGCGGGCAAATGTCTGGTGGAAAAGGGCGCCGTCGCCCTGGAAGAGGGCAGAAAGTACAGCTCTCAGGTTCAGCAGCAGTGCAAGGAGGCCGCCCAGCGCCGCCGGGAGGAACAGTTCGATCTCCACGTATGCCAGATGAACGCCCAGCAGCGGGAGGAGCTGCGCCGCCGCCTGGCGGAGCTGGATGAGCTGGAGAAAGAAGTAGCCGGGGAGGATGTGGACCCCTCCGACCTGGAGGACGACGACACCCAGGCATTTTGACCAGATATAAAACCAGATATAAAAAGGGAGGGCGCAGCTGAACAGGTCCAGTAAAAACGGACAGTGACAAAGGACCCCCTGATGTAGGAAAATAGACTACATCAGGGGGTATTGTTATGGGGAAACGGAATTGCACACACGTGCAGGCGTTGCTGCCTGAAATCAAGGCCATGCTGGCAGAGGGGAAAACCCGACAGGAAGTAGCAGAGCACTATGGCTTTAAGGACAAGCAAGTGGTGAAAAAGCTGCTTGAGCGGGAACGTGCAAGGCAGCGAAAACTG
>CASEOA010000025.1 GCA_949289455.1 uncultured Eubacteriales bacterium | reverse complement strand
GGGGGGGGTGGGGTGGGGATGGTACACCCTTAACCTGGTTTTTTGGTGTCTGTGGGGGCGGCGTTCCGCGCCGCCCACCGGACTTATTTGGCGTAATAGTTGATGAGGCAGCCGGCGAGGACAATGTCTCTCTCTTCCCGGGTCATACCGGGCAGGCGGAGGGTGACGGCCTTCTCCACGCCGTTCTGGATGAGAACGGCGGAAATCTCCTCCGCTCCGCTGTCCACGGCGGCGCGCACGCCGGGGAAGTACAGCTTGTCGCCGGGCTGGATGTTCCAGTCCTTGACCTCCTCAGCGATAAAGGGCAGCATGCCCCAGTTCACCACGTTGGAGCGGTAACGCTTGGTGGCGTACTCGGCGGCCAGGTTGGCCACGCCCCCCAGCACCCGCTGGCAGGAGGCAGCCTGCTCCCGGGCGGAGCCGTCGCCGGGCTTCAGGGCCATCACCAGGGAGCCCAGGCCGGTGTCCTTTCCGTCGTGGCCCTGGAGGGCTTCCTTCACTTCGGGGGCTTCGGGGTTGGTGCGGCGCAGCTTCTCCACCGCCAGAATCTCCTTGGCCCGGGGGACGTACTGGGGGTCCTTCCGGCTCAGGGCAAACTCGGACAGCTTGATGGGGTTGGAGCGGTAAGAGGAGGTCTCGCCGGAGGGGATGAGTTCATCGGTGGTGGTGACGGGGTCGTAGATGGCGGAGCATACGGTGAGCAGCAGGTTGTCCGGCAGGGCCACCTGCTCCGGCCAGTCGGCGATGTTGGGCCCGAACACCAGCTCCTGGCTGGGGTCGGCCTTGCCCACGCCGAAGTACACCCGGGCCTTGTAGGGAGTGGGGTCATAGGCGAAGGGCTCCACCGCGGGGTCGGCGGGGGGATTGGTCAGCTCGTCGGCTCCGGTGAGAGCGCCGCCGTTGAGGGCGGTGGCGGCGATGGATCGGGCGTCCATCAGGGCCACGTAGGACACCTGGCCGTCGGAGGGCTTGGAGCCCTCCCGGTTGGGGAAGTTCCGGGTGGAGTGGCGGATGGAGAAGGCCCCGTTGGCGGGCACATCCCCGGCGCCAAAGCAGGGGCCGCAGAAGCAGGAGCGGATGGAGGCCCCGGCGGCCATCAGAGAGGAGATGTAGCCCCGCTTTGTCAGCTCCAGGTTGACGGGCTGGCTGGTGGGGTAGACCGAGAGCCAGAAGGCGTCGGAGCCGATGGCCTGGCCGTCCAGGATCTGGGCCGCCCGGACGATATTCTGGTAGGTGCCGCCGGAGCAGCCGGCGATGACCCCCTGGTCCACCATGAACTTGCCGTCCACGATCTTGTCCAGCAGGGAGGCGGGCTGGTTTTTCAGCTTGAGCTGATGCACCGTGTCCTCGTCCACCTGATGGAGCAGGTCGGCCATGTTCTCCTTGAACTCCCGGATGGTGTAGGCGTTGGAGGGGTGGAAGGGCAGGGCGATCATGGGCCGGATCTGGTCCAGGGCCACCTCGATGACCCCGTCGTAGTAGGCCCCGTCGGCGGGGGCCTGGGGCTTGAACTCCTCCCCACGGCCCAGTACATTCAGGTGGTCTTTCAGGGTATCGTCGGCCACCCACACCGAGGACAGGCAGGTGGTTTCGGTGGTCATCACGTCGATGCCGGAGCGGTAGTCCATGGACAGATTTGCCACGCCGGGGCCGAAGAACTCCATAACGGCGTTCTTTACAGCGCCATCCTTAAAGGTGGAGCGGATGAGCTCCAGGGCCACGTCCTGGGGGCCCACACCGGGGATGGGAGCGCCGGTGAGGTAGATGGCGATGACCTTGGGGTAGGAGATGTTGTAGGTCTTTTTCAGCAGCTGCCGGGCCAGCTCGGGGCCGCCCTCGCCCACGGCCATGGTGCCGTAAGCGCCGTAGCGGGTGTGGGAGTCGGAGCCCAGGATCATCTTGCCGGGGGCGGCGTAACGCTCCCGCATGTAGGAGTGGATCACGCTCTGGTGGGCGGGGACGAACTCGCCGCCGTACTTCTTGGCGGCGGACAGGCCGAACACATGGTCGTCCTCATTGATGGTGCCCCCCACGGCGCACAGGGAGTTGTGGCAGTTGGTGAGGACGTAGGGCACCGGGAACTCGGTCATGCCGGAGGCCCGGGCGGTCTGAATGATGCCCACGTAGGTGATGTCGTGGGAGGCCATAGCGTCAAAGCGGATGGCCAGCTCCTCCATAGAGCCGCTGGTATTGTGGGCCTTCAGGATGGACCAGGCCATGGTGCCCTGCTTGGCCTGCTCCGGGGCGGCCAGGCCGGCGGCGGGGCCCTCCTGAGCGGGGATGAACCCGCCGTTTTTATAGTACATTCCCTGACGGGAGATCTTCAGCATAGGATTCCCTCCAATACAATAACTTGAACTTGAATTTAGCGTTGACGTTCAGTACCCATTATCATAGCAATCCTTGGCGAAAATTGCAAGAGATTTGCGGCCTTCCTGCACATAAAAGGGGCCTGCCGCATTATTTTGCGGCAGGCCCCGGCAGTGCGGGTCAGTCCTTGTGATCCTCCACGATCTCGCCGTTGCGGAAGGCCTGGACCAGGGCCATCAGGTCGTCGATCTGCTCCTGGAGCTGACGGCCCACGTCGGTGCCGGCAATCTTCATCCGGGACTCCAGCCGCTCGAACACCACCGAGGTGGAGGCGATGTCCTGGTTCTCCCGGATGGCGTTGGCCCGGCCGGCAAAGGGCTCGTGGGACACCAGGCGGAAGCAGGAGGAGTTGTAGATCAGGGTGTAGCCGGCGATGCCGGTGGTCTTTTGGTAGGCCTTGCAGAAGCCGCCGTCGATGACCAGCAGCTTGCCGCCCCCCTTCATGGGGCTCTCGCCCTTCTTGGACTTCACCGGCACATGGCCGTTGATGATGTGGCAGTGGGGGCCCTCCAGGCCGAAGTGCCGCAGCAGCTCCTCGCAGACGGCGGGGTCGTTATAGAGCTGGTAGTAGGCGTTCTTGGGCTCGGTCCAGGTGGACTCGTCGGCGATGAGCCGCCGCTCGAAGGTGGTCATCCGGTCCCGGCCAAAGATGGGGCTGTTGCGCCCCGCCCACAGGAACCAGAGGAAGTCCATACCGAATTCCCGCTCGGCGGTGCCCGGCTTGTTGTAGTAGGCCTGGCGGGCGCTCTGGTCGGCGTAGTCCAGGAAAGCCTTGCCCGACAGGGTCTTGCCTCCGATGGTGAAGGACTGGAGCTGGCCGTCCTCGGTCATGGGGATGCAGCCGTGGAAGAGCAGGTTGCCGTTGTAGATCTTGTACAGGGAGCCTTTGGAGTACAGGAAGCGGATATGGCGCTGGAGCTTCTCGCTGTGGCGGAAGGAGGCGGTAAGCTGGTTGATGAGGACGCTCTCCTCCTCGGTAAGGGTATAGGGGTCGTTGGGGTCCACGGTGGGGAAGTCCACGTCCTCCAGGGGGTAGGTGACGCCGTTGATGGTGATGCACTTGTTCTCGTAGTCGATCTTGTCCAGCAGCAGCCGGTCGGCCATGCCGAAGCAGGGGTTGCGCAGCAGCTTCTGCCCCTCCAGCTTGAAGAGAATGATGGTGATGGCCTTGTGCATCCGGGCGGCCAGCAGCTTGTCCTTCTCGGAGTAGTGGGCGGCGTCCTCGTTGGTGAGCTTCACCTCAAAGCGGTGGATGTCGCAGTCCTTGTACACCTCGTTGGCGAACACCGACAGAGGCCGCAGGGAGATGCCGTAGCCGGTCTCAATGACCTCCAGGTTGTTGTAGCGCAGGGAATTGGCCAGCACGGTGGCCACCAGGGTGCGGGAGCCGGAGGCCGCCCCCATCCACAGCACGTCGTGGTTGCCCCACTGGATGTCCACGCTGTGGTACTCCATCAGGGAGTCTAGGATGATATCCGCCCGGGGACCCCGGTCAAAGATGTCCCCCACCAGGTGGAGGTGATCCACCGCCAGGCGCTTGATGAGCTCGCACAGCTGCACCAGGAAATTGGAGGCCCGGTCGATGTCGATGATGGTGGCGATGATATTCTCGTAGTAGTCCCTCTTGGCGGTATCCTCGTAGTGGGTGTGGAGCATTTCGTCCAGGATGTAGGCGTACTCCGGGGGCATGGCCTTGCGGACCTTGGAGCGGGTGTACTTGGCGCTCACCTCCCGGCACATCTCGATGAGCCGGTGGAAGGTGATGCGGTACCACTCCCGCATGTCGTCGGTCTCCCGCTCGATCTCCTCCAGCTTTTCCTTGGGGTAGTAGATGAGGGTGGCCAGTTGGTCCAGGTCGGCCTTGGACACGGTGGTGGAGAACAGGTCGTCCAGCTTCTCCCGCACCACGCCGGAGGCCGAGTTGAGGATATGTAAAAAAGCCTCATATTCTCCGTGGACGTCGGAGATGAAGTGCTCGGTGCCCTTGGGCAGGTTCTGGATGGCGTGGAGGTTGATGATCTCGGTGCTGGCGGCCTGGACGTTGGGGTACTGCCGGGCCAGCATCTTCAGGTAGTGCAGATTTTCCGGGCGGTATGCTTTCTTGGTCGTCATGGACGGGGCCTCCTTTGGGATGAAAGAATGACAAGTTTACCTTATTATCCCACGTTCCTGTTCAGGTTGCAAGAGCAAAGAGGGGGAAATGGGGCTTGACAGGGGAGAACAGGGTTATAAAATGGAGGTACGACACATGGACAGGAGGAGACGGCGATGAAGGAGCTGAAACGGCTGTTGGCCTACCTGGGCCCCTACCGGCGGGATCTGTTCATCGGAGGGCTGCTGGTACTGGTGGAGACCGCCTTCGAGCTGGTGATCCCGGTGCTGATGGCCGATCTCATCGACGTGGGGGTGGAGGGCCGGGACCTCCACTACATCGTGGTGAAGGGGGTCCAGATGGGGGTGTGCGCCCTGCTGGCCCTGGTCACCGGGCTGATGTACGCCAAGTACGCCGCCCGGGCGGCCTACGGCTGGGGAGCCCGGGTGCGGGAGGCCCAGTATGAGAAGGTGCAGGGTTATGCCTTTTCCAATCTGGACAAATTTGAGACCGGTTCCCTGGTTACCCGGATGACCACCGACGTGACGGTGCTCCAGAACGCCGTCAACGGCGGCCTGCGGCCCCTGGTGCGCAGCCCGGTGATGCTGGTGATGGGCATCGGGCTTGCCGTTTGGATGAACGCCCGGCTGGCCCTCATCTTCCTGGTGTGCGCCCCGGTGCTGGGGTGCATCCTCTTTCTGGTGGTGCGCACGGTGGCTCCCATGTTCGCCAGGCTCCAGAAGGTGATGGACCGGCTGAACAACGTGGTGCAGGAGGGGCTCACCGCCATCCGGGCGGTAAAGGCCTTCGTCCGGGGGGAGTACGAGGAGGAGAAGTTTGAGGAGGTCAACCGGGAGCTGATGGACACCAGCCGCCATACCTTCCGCCTGGCGGTGCTCAACCTGCCCGCCTTCCAGTGCACCATGTACACCGCCATCGTGCTCATCCTGTGGTTCGGGGGGAATATGATCCTGACGGGCACCCTGAAGGTGGGGGAGCTCACCGGCTTTCTCAGCTATGTGCTCCAGGTGATGAACTCCTTCATGCTTATCGCCAACGTGTTTCTGCTGCTCACCCGGTCCCTGGCCAGCGCCCACCGCATCGCCCAGGTGCTGGACGAGGAGGTAACGCTCGCCTCCCCGGCGGGGGCCCTCACCCAGGTGCCCGACGGCAGCGTGGACTTTGAGGGGGTGTCCTTCAAGTACCGCGCCGACGCCCGGGAGTACGCCCTGTCCGGAGTGGACCTCCACATCAGGGCGGGGATGACGGTGGGCATCCTGGGGGGCACCGGCTCGGCCAAGACCACCCTGGTGCAGCTCATCCCCCGGCTGTACGACGCCACCGAAGGGGTGGTAAAGGTGGGGGGACACGATGTAAAGGAATACGACCTGACAGCTCTCCGGGACGCGGTGGGCATTGTCTTGCAGAAGAACGTGCTCTTTTCGGGCACTGTCCGGGACAATCTGAAGTGGGGGAACCCGGAGGCCGACGACGATGCCATCTGGGCGGCCTGCCGGGCGGCCCGGGCCGACGAGTTTCTGGAACGGATGTCCGGCGGGCTGGACGCCGACCTGGGCCAGGGGGGCGTCAATGTGTCCGGGGGCCAGAAGCAGCGGCTGTGCATTGCCCGGGCCCTGCTGAAAAACCCCAAGATCCTGATCTTTGACGACTCCACCAGTGCGGTGGACACGGCCACCGAGGGCCAGATCCGGGCTGCCCTCAAGGCCCTCACCGGGGTGACCAAGCTCATCATCGCCCAGCGGGTGACCTCGGTGATGCACACCGACCTGATCCTCATCCTGGAGGACGGAAAACTCCACGCCGCCGGCACCCACCAGGAGCTGCTGGAGACCGACCCCATCTACCAGGAGATCTATGCGTCCCAGATGAAAGGAGGGGAGGCGGATGGCTAGACAGCTCAGCGCCAAAAAGCCCAGGCATTTGGCCTATACCCTGCGCACCCTGCTGTCCTACCTTGGGCGGCACAAGCTGCTGCTGCTGATTGTGGCGGTGCTGGTCACCATCAGCGCCCTGGCCAACCTGCTGGGCACCTATATGATCCGCCCGGTGGTCAACGGCCTGGCGGAGGGGGGCGTGGAGGCCCTTGTAAAGGGCGTAACCTTAACAGCTGCCATCTACGCCGCCGGGGCTCTGGCCGCCCTGGGGTATACCCAGACCATGGTGCGGGCGGCCCAGAAGGTGCTCTACGACATCCGGCGGGACCTGTTCGCCCACCTCCAGACCCTGCCCCTGCGCTTCTTTGACACCCGCCGCCACGGCGACGTGATGAGCTACTTCACCAACGACGTGGACACCATCTCCGACGCCCTGAACAACTCCTTCGCTATGGTAATCCAGAGCTTCATCCAGGTGGTGGGCACCCTCACCATGCTGTTCATCCTCAACTGGCGGCTCACGCTGGTGGTGGCGGTGTGCTATGTGATCATGTTCTGGTACATCCGCTTCAGCGGCAAGCGGAGCAAGGCCTACTACCGCACCCAGCAGCAGGCCCTGGGGGATCTGGACGGCTATATCGAGGAGATGACGGCGGGCCAGAAGGTGGTGAAGGTGTTCAGCCACGAGGGGGAGAATCTGCGCCGGTTCCGGGAGAAGAACGAGGCCCTGCGGAGGGCGGGCACCGGGGCCCAGGGTTATGCCGCCACCATGATCCCGGCGGTGGTGAGCATCTCCTACATCAACTACGCCATCGTGGCGGCCATCGGAGGCTGGATGGCCATGGCGGGCCTGACCGACGTGGGCAGCCTGGCCAGCTACTTGGTGTTCGTCCGCCAGGCCGCCCTGCCCATCAACCAGTTCACCCAGCAGAGCAACTTTTTGCTGGCCGCCCTGGCAGGTGCCGAGCGGGTCTTTGAGGCCATGGACCAGCCCCCTGAGGCGGACCAGGGCCAGGTGAAGCTGGAGCGGGAAGGGGACGGCTGGGTGTGGCGGCGGCCCGACGGTGAAGCGGTGCCCCTCCGGGGGGACGTGCGCTTTGAGAGGGTCACCTTCGGCTATGACGAAAGCCGGCCCATCCTGAAAGATGTGAGCCTGTTCGCCAAGCCGGGGCAGAAGATCGCCTTTGTGGGCTCCACCGGAGCGGGCAAGACCACCATCACCAACCTGATCAACCGGTTCTACGATGTACAGCAGGGCCGGGTGACCTACGACGGCATTGATGTGCGGGACATCAAAAAGGACGACCTGCGCCGGAGCCTGGGCATGGTGCTCCAGGACACCCACCTGTTTACCGGTACCATTGCCGACAACATCCGCTTCGGCAAGCTGGACGCCACCCAAGAAGAGGTGGAGGCGGCGGCCCGGGTGGCCAATGCCCACTCCTTCATCAGCCGCCTGCCCCAGGGGTACGATACCATGGTTACCGCCGACGGGGCCAACCTGTCCCAGGGCCAGCGGCAGCTGCTGGCTATCGCCCGGGCGGCGGTGGCCGACCCGCCGGTGCTCATCCTGGACGAGGCCACCAGCAGCATCGACACCCGCACCGAGGCCCTCATTGAGAAGGGCATGGACCGGCTGATGGAGGGGCGGACGGTGTTTGTCATCGCCCACCGGCTGTCCACCGTCCGCAACGCCAACGCCATCCTGGTGCTGGAAGGGGGTCGGGTGGTGGAGCGGGGAAGCCACGAGGACCTGCTGGCCCAGCAGGGGGAGTACTATCAGCTGTACCACGGCATGTTTGAGTTGACCTGATTGGAGTTGTCCTATGTCAGAAATCATTGAGATCACCGACCTGTCCCATCCGGCCCTGGACGTGTATGCCCGGCTCACCCAGGCCCAGCTCCGCAGCCGCCGCCATCCGGAGAAAGGGGTGTTCATTGCCGAGAGCCCCAAGGTCATTGCCAGCGCCCTGAAGGCCGGGTGCAAGCCCCTCTCCTTCCTCATGGAGCGGCGGCACATCGAAGGCCAGGGGGCGGAGCTGCTGGCCGCCTGTCCCGACGCGCCGGTATACACCGGCCACCGGGAGGTGCTGGCCCAGCTCACCGGATACGAATTGACCCGAGGGATTTTATGTGCCATGGCCCGGCCCGCGCCGCTGACGGCGGAGCGGGTGATGGCCGGGGCCCGGCGGCTGGCGGTGCTGGAGGGTATCGTGGACGCCACCAATGTGGGGGCCATTTTCCGGGCTGCCGCCGCCCTGGGTATGGACGGGGTGCTGCTGGACCCCACCTGCTGCGACCCTCTGAGCCGCCGGGCGGCCCGGGTGAGCATGGGGACGGTGTTCCAGATCCCCTGGGCCCGGCTGGAGGACTGGCCGGAGGGGGGATTGGCCCTGCTGAAAGGGGCGGGATTTACCACGGCGGCCATGGCGCTCAGCCGTCAGGCGGTGTCCATCGACCACCCGGCCCTGGCGGCGGCGGACAGGCTGGCTGTGCTGTTGGGTACCGAGGGGGACGGCCTGGCAGCGGAAACCATCGCCCGGTGCGACTATACCGTGTGTATCCCCATGGCCCGCGGCGTGGATTCCCTCAATGTGGCGGCGGCCAGCGCCGTGGCCTTCTGGGAACTGAGAGCGAAAGAGGAGCCGCCTTCCCGATGAAGGCGGCTCCTCTTTCGGCTTTGTCCGTCAAAAACGGTACAGGTTCCTCATCTCCACTCTTCACTCTGACTGGTTCCGCCCCCTCATCCGGCCCTACGGGCCACCTTCCCCCCTGAGGGTGGAAGGTTTTGCGCCAATGTAGACGGTACGATTTTGCCTGTAGGGGCGATTATCAATCGCCCGCCTCTGCCGCTCAGCAGGTCAGCAGCAGAATGTCCCTGGGGGCCAGCTCCAGCCACAGGGGATCTTTCCCGGCCAGGGGGGTCCAGCGCTCCTTTTCCAGCTCGATGCGCAGCCGGGAGAAGCCCTGGTTCCCGCCGGGGGTGGACAGCATGACCACGGTGGAGAACACGTTTTCCACCACCCGCTCCACCTTGCAGGGCAGCCGGTTGGGGCCGGGACCCTCCACCGGTTTGATGTAGTGGGCCCGGACGCCAATGTGGCTCAGCCCCTCCGGCAGAGGCTGGCCCGGGTCCAGGGTCACCCCCCAGTCCAGGGCCTCCACCTTGCCGTCCGCCGCCTCCCTGGCCCGGGATACGTTCTTGCACCCGGACAGCAGGCAGGCCGACAGGGTGCGGGGGGCCTCGAACAGTTCTTTCACCGGCAGCATCGGCTGGGAGCGGCCGTTGTCCAGCACACACACGGCTTTGCACAGCCGCTGGACCTCGTCCCGGTTGTGGGTGACGAAGAGCACCGGCCCGGGGAAGGAAGAGAGCAGGTCGGACAGCTCCAGCTCTACCTGCCACTTGAGGTAGCTGTCCAGGGCGGAGAAGGGCTCGTCCAGCAGCAGCACCTCCGGCTCGCTGGCCAAAATCCGCGCCAGGGCCACCCGCTGCTGCTGGCCGCCGGAGAGCTGGCCGGGCCGCTTGTGTTCCTGGCCCTCCAGCCAGAAGGAGGACACCAGCCGGGCCACCGTCTCCTTCCGGCGGGCCTTGTCCCGAACCCCTACGGCAATGTTCTGTACTACCGTCATGTTGGGGAAGAGGGCGTAGTTCTGGAACAGATAGCCCACCCGCCGTTTCTGGGGGGGCAGATTGATGTGCTGCTCTGCGTCGAAGAGTACCTTGCCATCCAGCACGATGCGGCCCCGGTCGGGTTTCTCGATGCCGGCGATGCACTTGAGGGTGAGGCTTTTGCCGCAGCCCGAGGCCCCCAGCAGGCCGGTGACCTGGCCGTTTTCGCTCTCAAAGGCCACGTTCAGCCGGAATTTGCCGAAATCCTTGTGGATATCCACCTGGAGCGCCATCACTCCACCTCCCCGGATACCGCCGCCGCCCTGGGTAGGGGGCGGCCCTGTTTTTTCTCCAGCATGTTCACCGCCAGCAGCACCACGGCGGAGATGGCCAGGTTGATAAGCACCCACATCATAGCCCCCTCGTCGTCTCCGGTGCGCCAGAGCTGGTAGACGGTGGTGGAGATGGTGGCGGTTTTGCCGGGGGTGTACCCGGCAATCATGGCGGTGGCGCCGTACTCTCCCAAGGCCCGGGCGAAGGCCAGCACCGTGCCCGCCAGAATGCCCTGCTTGCAGCAGGGCATCATCACCCGCCAAAAAATCCAGGTGTTGGACTTGCCCAGAGTGCGCCCGGCGTGGGCCAGATTGTGGTCGAAGGATTCAAAAGCCCCCCGGGCGGTGCGGTACATCAGGGGGAAGGCCACCACCGCCGAGGCGAAGATGGCGGAGTACCACACCATAGTAAGCCGGGCGTCCAAGACCGCCAGGAACCACAGGCCGATGGGCCGCTTGGGCCCCAGCAGCCGCAGCAGGAAGTAGCCCACCACGGTGGGGGGGAGCACCAGGGGAAGGGTGAGCACCACGTCCAGTACCCCCTTCACCAGCCGGGGCAGCTTGGCCACATAGTAGGCGGCGGCGATGCCCAGGAAGAAGATGAGGGCGGTGGAGATGGCGGCAATGCGCAGGGAATTGAACAGGGGATAGAGATCCATGGATACACCTGCCTTTATCAAAGGGTCCTGCCGCATAGCGGCAGGACCAAATCATTACTGGAGCACCGTAAAGCCCACGCCCTCCAGTACGGCGATGGCGCTCTCGTCGGTGTGCAGGTAATCCAGGAAGGCCTGGGCGGCGGCCTGGCTGGCCTCGCTGCCGCCGCACTTCAAAACGGCGGCGGGGTAGATGACCTGGTCGCACATATCGGCGGCGGCCTGATCCACCACGGTGAGCTCATAGGTAAAGGCGTCGGTGGCGTAGATGATGCCGCAGTCCACCGCCCCCTCCTTCACCTGGTTGGCCACCTCGGACACGTTGGAGGCGTAGGTGATCTTCCCGGCACTCTCCAGAGCGGAAATGTCAATGCCCAGGGTGTCCAGGATCTGGAGGGAATAGGCCCCCACGGGCACGTCGTCGTTGCCCAGGCAGAGCAGCTCCAGCTTGTCGGTAGCCAGGTCAGAGAAGGACTCGATCCCCTTGGGGTTGTCGTCGGGTACCGCCAGCACCACCTTGTTCTCCACAAAGTCGATGCGGGTGTCGGACAGTACGAAGTCCAGCCCCTCATTGGTGCCGGTGGTGTCGGCGGCATCCAGCTGATTCATCTGCTTCTGGGCCGCCGAGATGAACAGGTCGCACACCGCCCCCTCCTCGATCTGGGTCTTGAGGGTCCCGGAGGAGTCAAAGGTGAAGATCAGGTTTACGTTGGGTGCCACTTCCTTGTAGTTCTCGGCAATCTGGGTCAGGGTGGCCTCCATAGAGGCGGCGGCGAATACCACCACGTCCACATCCTCGGCGGCGGGGGTCTCGCTGGTCTGGGCGGGGGTGGTCTCGGCGGCAGGGGTCTGGCTGTTCCCCGCGGGAGTGTTGGAGACGCCGGAGCCGCCTCCGCAGGCGGCCAGGGACAGCCCCAGGGTCAGGGCCAGGGTGAGGGATACCAGTTTTTTCATGCTGCATTCTCCTTTACAAAATGGTAGGCGGTCCCGTTTCCAGGAGCGCCCCGGCCCGCCGCCATGGCCGACGGCTTTAGGCGATACGGGCTCGAAGAATTTATATCAACGGGCGAAAAAGCCCGGAACTTGCAGCGTCAGCCCGGCTGGGCACAGTTGTGGGCGGTGCCCCGCAAAATCTCCAGGCCGTGGCCCAGGGCGGGGAGAATGTACTCCAGGCACTCCCGCACCGCCTTGGGGCTGCCGGGCAGGTTGACCATAAGTGTCTGTTTGCGGATGCCCGCCGCCGCCCGGGACAGCATGGCCCGGGGGGTGATCTGGAGGGAGCGGTACCGCATGGCCTCGGCGATGCCGGGGGCGGGACGCTCGGTGACCGACAGGGTGGCCTCCGGGGTCAGGTCCCGGGGGGAGAACCCGGTGCCGCCGGTGGTGAGCACCAGGTCGGCCAGGTCGTTATCGCACAGCCGGCGCAGCTCGGAGGCCAGGGGCTCGATGCCGTCGGGCAGCAGGGCGGTGTGCACCACCTCATAGCCTGCCGCCTCCACCAGTTCCCGGATGGCCGGGCCGCTCTTGTCCTCCCGCTGGCCAGCGTGGCCGGCGTCGCTGAGGGTGATGATGGCTACCCGCATGTTCAGCCCTCCTCCAGAATGGTAAGGGTATCCCCCACCGAAATAGTGCCCCCGTGGAGTACTTTGGTAAACACGCCCTCCCGGGGCATGATGCAGTCCCCCATGACCTTGTAAATCTCACAGTGGGCGTGGCACTGCTTGCCCACCTGGGTGAGCTCCAGCACCACGTCGTTGCACTTGAATTTGGTGCCGATGGGCAGGGTCTTGAAGTCATAGCCCTCCACCACCAGGTTTTCTCCAAAGGCCCCGTCATCCACCACGGCCCCTCTGGCCCGGAAGGCCTCCACCTGCTCGTGGGAGAGCAGGGACACCTGCCGGTGCCACTTGCCCGCGTGGGCGTCCCCCTGGATGCCCCAGTCCTCGATGAATTGGGCGGAGCCCACATTTTTCTTCTGGGTGCCCTTCTGTTCACTGACGCAGACGGCAATTACTTTGCCCATATGGTTATCCTCCGATCTGGTTCATGTTCCGGCCCTCATCCCGGGCCTGGGCCCCGCCGCCGAAGTGGTGGCTGGCGGGCTTGTGGAAAATAGCCTCTTTCATGGCGGCCAGCAGGGCGTCGTCCTCCGCTCCCTGGTCCAGCAGGGCTTTCAGGTCCACTCCCTGGTCGTATTGCAGGCAGGTCTTTAAAAATCCGGTGGCGGTGAGCCGCACCCGGTTGCACTGGTGGCAGAACTGGTGGGTCATGGCGCTGATGAACCCCACCCGGCCGGTAAAGCCCCCGAAGGTCACATACCGGCCCGGGCCGTCGCCGCCCCCCTGGGCGCAGGGCAGGGCGGGGCCGAAGGCCTGTTCCAGGATGGCCCGCACCTCCTCCTCGGTACGGCGGGGGAGGGTGGAGCCCAGGCCGATGGGCATCAGCTCGATGAAGCGCACGTCCAGCTTCCGGTCCCGGGCCAGGGCTGCAAGAGGGACCAGCTGGCCGTCGTTCTCCCCGGCGGGGACGCAGTTGAGCTTCACCCGCAGGCCGGGGGAGGCCAGGGCGGCCTCCAGCCCCGCCAGGGCCCGGGGCAGCTCGTCCCGGCGGGTTAGGGCGGCGAACTGGGCCCGGTCCAGGGTGTCCAGGCTGAGGTTTACCCCGTCCAGCCCCGCCGCCAGCAGGGAGGGGAGCTGGTCGGCCAGCAGCAGGCCGTTGGTGGTGAGGGTCACCGACCGGATGCCGTCGATGGCCTTCAACGCCCGTACCAGCTCCGCCAGGCCCCTGCGCACCAGGGGCTCTCCGCCGGTGAGGCGGAGCTTCTCCACCCCCAGCCTGCTGGCCGCCCGGGCGATGCGGACAATCTGCTCATAGGAGAGGACGGCGCTGTGGGGGACCCACTCCACCCCCTCCGCCGGCATACAGTACCGGCAGCGCAGGTTGCACCGGTCGGTGACCGAGATCCGCAGGTAGCTGATCTCCCGGCCAAACTGGTCAAGCATGATCCATCTCTCCTCTCACATAGGCCAGCAGGAATTCCGCCACTGCGGCGGGGTCGTTGAGGGGCAGGGTGGGGGCACCATCCGCCGTCAGGGGCAGGTCGGTGACCAGGGCCAGCAGGGTGGCCGGGTCTGATACCGGCCTTTCCGAGTTACCCCTCCGCACCAGCTCCAGCTTGGGCAGGTGGCTGTGCTTGAAGCCCTCCAACAAAATCAGATCCGCCTCGGGGAACTGAGTCATGAGGAAATCCGCCGTCACCGGCTGCTTTTTCACGATTTTGAACTTCTCCCCGTCGAAAATGGCGGTGCCCGCCGCCCCGGCGGCCATGAAGCGGCCGGTGTCGGTGCCCGGCGGGTCGGGGTCAAAGGAGTGGCCGTCGTGCTTCACCACCGCCACAGTGAGCCCGGCGGCGGTGAGCAGGGGGAGGACGGACTGGATCAAGGTGGTTTTCCCCGAGTTTTTCACCCCGGAGATGGCCACCGCCACAGGCTTACTCACGGTCGTACACCCCCGATTTGCCTCCCTCCTTGTGGACCAGATGGATGTCTCCCAGCTCCATGCCCTTGTCGATGGCCTTGCACATGTCGTAAATGGTGAGCAGGGCCACGGACACCCCGGTGAGGGCCTCCATCTCCACCCCAGTCTTGCCGGAGAGCTTCACGGTGCAGGCGGCCCGCACGGCGCACGCCTCCTCTAAAATTTCAAAGTCCACCGACAGGTGGCTGAGCAGCAGGGGGTGGCACAGGGGGATCAGTTCCCAGGTGCGCTTGGCAGCCATGATCCCCGCCACCCTTGCCACTCCCAGCACGTCCCCCTTGGCGGCGGTACGGCCGGTAATGGCGTCCAGGATGGGGCGGGTGACCTTGATGGTGCCCTCGGCCACCGCCGTGCGGAAGGTGGGCTCCTTGCCGGTCACGTCCACCATGACGGCGTTGCCCGCTTCGTCAAAATGATTGAACACAGGTTCCATAATAACCTCCTGAACAATTCGTAGGGGCCGCTGCCGCCCGTGTTTCGTTACAGCAGCCAGACGGGCACGGTCTGTCCCGCCGTTGCCGGGGGCGACCCGGCGGGCAGCTCCACCAGACAGTTGCACCCCACCAGGGAGGCCAGCTGGCCGGAGGAGTGGCCGGCAGGCAGAGCCACATGGCCGTCCTCATACCGGCCCCGGAGGAACCGGCGGACAGGGCTGGCCTTGGGGAAATCGGTGTCAAGGATAGCCGCCTTACAGGATGACCGCAGGCCGGGCCTACCCTCCAGGGCGGCCAGCAGAGGCCGGGCCAGAAGCTCGAAGGTGGTAAAGGCGGCGAAGGGGTTGCCCGACAGGGACAGGATGGGCTTTCCTTCATACATAGAGAACATGGCGGGAGTGCCCGGCTTCACCAGCACCCGCCAGAATACCCGCTCCGCCCCCAGCAGGGGGAGGGCCTGGTGGAAGATGTCCTTGTCTCCCACCGACACCCCGCCGGTGGTGATGAGCACGTCGCAATCTGCCAGCAGTTCCCCCATGGTCTCCGCCACGGCGGTGGGGTCGTCTCCGCGGTGGGCGGTCTCCGCCCCAAAGCCCAGCTCGGTCAGCCGGGCGGCCAGGAGGGTCTGGTTGGAGCTGTAGATTTTGCCGGGAGGGAGGGGTACGCCGGGGGGCGCCACCTCGTCCCCGGTGGTAAGCAGGCCTACTTTGGGCCGGCGGTGTACCTGCACCTGGGCGATGCCGGCGCTGGCCAGCACCCCCAGGGCGGCGGCGTCCAGCCGGGCATCCGCCTTCAGCAGCGGCGAACCGGCCTGGTAGTCCTCGCCTTGGCAGATATAATTCTGGAAGGGCTCCAGAGCGGTAAACACCGACACCGGGTTTCCCCGGTCGGTTTTCTCCTGGGCCACCACGCAGTCACAACCGGGGGGCAGCATGGCCCCCGTCATGATGCGGACGGCCTGTCCGGGGCCCACAGGTGTTTTGGCCTGGTCCCCGGCGTATAGGGTGTCCACTACCGCCAGCACAGCCGGATGATCCTGGGAGGCCCCGGCGGTGTCGGAGGCCCGGAGAGCGTAGCCGTCCAGGGGAGAGCGGTCAAAGGGGGGCTGATCCAGGGGGGCGGTCACGTCCGCCGCCAGCGTCCGCCCCAGGGCGGCGGCCAGGGGAAGGGTTTCCGTCCCCAGAGGGGAGACCGTCCCGGTGAGCAGGGCCAGAGCCTCCTCCAGCTCAATGCGGGTCACCATCTCAGTACCCCTTTCCGAAGGGGCACACGGGGTAATGGCACTCCGGGCAGCCCAGGCACAGCCCGCCGTGGCCCATCGCCTTCAAATCCCTCCGGGTCACTCTGACCCCGGCGGCGATCCGGGGGAGCACCAGGTCGAACACGGTGGCCTTGGCGTACATGACGCAGCCGGGCAACCCCAGGATAGGGGTGCCGTCGTCAAAGTAGCCCAGCAGGAACATGGCTCCCGGCAGTACCGGGGCCCCATAGGAGATAATCTCCGCCCCGGTGTCCTTGATGGCCCCGGGGGTGCGGTCGTCCGGGTCCACGCTCATGCCCCCGGTGCACAGCACCAAATCCACGCCTTTTTCCTTGTACTCCAGGGCGGCGGCGGTGATGGCGGCCCGGTCGTCCCCGGGCAGGCAGTGCTCGGTTACCTCAATGCCGTAATCGGCTAGCTTCCGGATAATCACAGGGGTGAAGCTGTCCTGGATCAGCCCCTTGGACACCTCGCTGCCGGTGGTGATGAGGCCGCAGGTTTTCAGCTTCCAGGGAGTGAGGGAGAGAATGGGGGTATCGCCCGCCAGGGCCTCCGCCTCCTTTAACTTCTCCTCTTCGATCACCAGGGGGATGATCCGGGTGCCCGCCAGCTTGTCCCCCTTGTGGACGGCGGTGTTGGTGTGGCGGGTGGCGATCATCAGCTCATCCTGGCCGTTGAGGGCCTCCAGCCGGGCCACGTCCACCTGAAACAGGCCGTCGCAGTCGGCGATGAGCTCCACCTTGCCCTCCTTCACCGCCGTGGCGTGCATATGCTCGTTCTGACAGATGGCCCGCAGCCGGTCGGCGGCCTCGTCCTCGTGGAGGATGCCGGGCCGGCGCTCCCACACATACAGGTGCTCCTTGCCCATGGAGAGCAGCACCGGGATGTCCTCCTCCGCCACCACGTGGCCCTTCCGGAACCGGGCGTCCTTGGTGACCCCGGGGATGATCTGGGTGAGGTCGTGGCAGAGCACATGGCCCACGGCGTCCTTGGTATGGATCAATTTCATGGCGATTCCCTCCCAAAACAAATAGGGGGGCACCGTCTTTTCGACAGTACCCCCCTGAAACAGGCGCAAAACACCCCTGAAGCAGAGACTCCTTTTCAAAGACGGAAGGCCAGGCCGTTTCCAGCGTGACCCTGGCGGCAGGCCATAGGTCATCCCCTTAGGCCAAACCGCTCGGAGCAATTTCTTTTGATCAGCATAACATATTTTTAGATCAGACGCAAGAGGGATAGGAGGCATTACCCTCGGTATAGCACGAAAAAATGAAGGAGCGAGCGGCAAAAAAGGAGGCTGTGACAGGGTGATTTGACCAGAGACAAGAAAATGCAAGACAGAAGCTGGAAGATATGCAGGCAGATTTCGCCCAAATAAGGCCAAAATAGTTTACATAAAATTAAAATGGAGAGGGTATACATGAAGTTATACACATTGTCCACAGGGTTTTCCACCTGGAAAAGGGGAGAACTACAGGGCAGTACGCCAAGATTCAAACTGTTTTTCTGCTGTCTCCTTCCGGATGGGAAGAAAACCGGCAGGTTTCCGGCGACATAACGCAAATCTGGAGGCTGTGCTGAAGGGGAAGAGGGGAGAGCCTGCAAAATATCCTTTTGGGGAAAGGGCTTGCAGGGAAGGCGGAAGCAGTATAAAATAAAAAGCGCTGAGCGACCAAATGGAACCACCAGAGGAGGAACGGATAGATATGGAACAGGCGAAGGTATATTGGTCTGACCTGCGCTGCCGCCCCGGCAAGAACCTGCTGGATAAGCTGACCCGGCTGATGAAGGCGGCGGGCATGGAGCAGATTGATTTTGAAAAGAAATTTGTGGCCATCAAGATGCACTTCGGGGAGCCGGGCAACTTGGCCTTCCTGCGGCCCAACTATGCCAAGACGGTGGCCGATCTGGTGAAGAGCCTGGGGGGTATTCCCTTCCTCACCGACTGCAATACCCTGTATGTGGGCCGGCGGAAGAACGCCCTGGAGCACCTGGACGGGGCCTTTGAGAACGGCTTTTCCCCCATGTCCACCGGTTGTCAGATCATCATTGCCGACGGCCTGCGGGGCAACGACGACGTGGAGGTGCCGGTGGAGGGGGCCACCCACATCCAGACCGCCAAGATCGGCAAGGCGGTGATGGAGGCGGACATTGTCATCTCCCTGTCCCACTTCAAGGGCCACGAGCAGACCGGCTTCGGCGGGGCCATCAAGAACCTGGGCATGGGCTGCGGTTCCCGCCGGGGCAAGATGGAGCAGCACGCCCAGGGCAAGCCGGTGGCCGAGCTCCACAAGTGCGTAGGCTGCGGCCGGTGCGCCACCCAGTGCGCCCACGGGGCCATCCACTATAACGAGGACCGGAAGGCGGTCATCGACCAGGACAAGTGCGTGGGCTGCGGCCGGTGTATCGCCGCCTGCAACGTGGACGCCATCCACGCCGGGCGGGACAACGCCGAGGCCGAGCTGAACTGCCGCATGGCGGAGTACGCCAAGGCGGTGGTGGCGGGCCGGCCCAATTTCCACATCAGCCTGGTCATCGACGTGTCCCCCTACTGCGACTGCCACGGAGAGAACGACCTGCCCATCCTGCCCGACGTGGGGATGTTCGCCTCCTTTGACCCGGTGGCGCTGGATCAGGCCTGCGTGGACGCCTGCCTGCGGCAGCAGCCCATCCCCGGCTCCGCCCTGGACGACCAGATGCACGCCCCGGGATTCTGTGACCACCACGACCACTTCATCAACAGCATGCCCAACACCGACTGGAAGGTGTGCCTGGCCCACTGCGAGGAGATCGGCATCGGCACCCGGTCCTATGAGCTGATTGAAGTGAAGTAAGCAGGGAGAAAGGAAGGTCATCTATGGATGTGAAGGAGATCCTGTCCCGCTGCGACCACACCTTGCTCAAGCAGGAGGCCACCTGGGCCCAGATCAAAGCGGTATGCGACGACGGGATGAAGTATGGCTGCGCCTCGGTGTGTATTCCCGCCTCTTATGTAAAGCAGGCCGCCGACTATGTGGGCAACGACCTGAAGCTCTGTACCGTCATCGGCTTCCCCAACGGCTACTCCACCACCGAGGTGAAGGTGTTCGAGACCGAGGACGCCATCCGGAGTGGGGCCGACGAGATCGACATGGTCATCAACCTGGGTTGGGTCAAGGACGGCCGGTGGGAGGACCTGCTGGAGGAGATCAAGAGCGTCAAATCCTCCTGCCAGGGCCGTATCCTGAAGGTCATTGTGGAGGCCTGCCTGCTCACCCAGGAGGAGAAGGTGAGGCTGTGCCACATTGTCACCGAGGCGGGGGCCGATTTCATCAAAACCTCCACCGGCTTTTCCACCGGCGGGGCCACCCGGGAGGACGTGGCCCTGTTCAAGTCCAATGTGGGCCCCGACGTGCGGGTAAAGGCCGCCGGCGGCATCCGCACCCTCCAGGATGCCGAGGACTTCATCCGCCTGGGCGCCGACCGTTTAGGCACCTCCGCCATCGTGAAGCTGGTGAAGGAGATGGGGGTTCAGGGCTGTTGACGGCCCCCTTGCCACAAAAACGACATAAAAAAGGACTGCCGCCGGCAGTCCTTTTTTATGTTCCGTTTGAACTGATCGTTGCCCTCAGAGCTGCCGGAGCAGCGCCAGGATCTCCTCCCCGGTGGCCAGGCCGTCAGTGAAGGCGGTGGCGGAGCCGGCGGCGGTACCCAGCCGGTGGGCGTAGCCGTAGTCCCCGGTTTCCAGCCAGCCCGCCAGAAAACCGGCCACCATGGCGTCCCCGGCCCCCACCGAGTTGCACACCGTGCCCTGGGGGGCGGCCAGCCGGCGGCAGCCCCCGGCTTCGTCCAGCAGCAGGGAGCCCTCGCCCCCCAGGGACACCAGCACGTTCCGGGCCCCCATGTCCCGCAGCTTGGCGGCCCCTCGGCGGAGGGCATCGTCGCCGGCGGGGCGTTCCCCCAGCAGCTCCTCCAGCTCCAGCAGGTTGGGCTTGATGAGGAAGGGATGGTAGGGGAGGGCGCCCCGGAGCAGGGCCCCGGCGGCGTCCACCACAAACTGGATGCCCCGGTCCTCCAGCCGGGCCAGGATCTGCTCATAGGCGTCCTGGGACAGGGCGGCAGGTACCGAGCCGGAGAGCACCAGGAAGTCCCCGGGGGCCAGTCGGTCCAGCTTGTCCCGGAGAATTTCCAGCTCCCGGCGGCCAATGGCGGGCCCCTGGCCGTTGAGTTCGGTTTCGTCGGTCCCCTTGACCTTTACGTTGATGCGGGTGAGCCCCTGGGGCAGCCAGATGAAGTCGGTGCGCAGGCCGGCCTCCCGCAGGCCCTCCTCCAGAGCCCGGCCGGTGAACCCGGCCAGAAAGCCCAGGGCCACGTTGTCCACCCCCAGGTGCTGGAGGACGGTGGACACGTTGATGCCTTTGCCGCCGTAGTGCAGGGCCTCCCGGGAGGCCCGGTTGAGCTGCCCGGGCCGGAGGGCGTCCAGCCACACCACATAGTCCAGAGCTGGATTAAAGGTCACCGTATAAATCATATGCCAACCTCCTGAATGGTAATACCTCCGGCTTTCAGGCCAGTCCCACCAGGGCGGACTGGGCCAGCAGGGCGGCGGCTAAAGGCAGGGCGGAGTCGTCGGTGCGGAAGTGCTCGTTGTGCCAGCAGGGATTGTGTTTTCCCGGGAAACCGGAGCCCACCCAATAGAAGAAGGCGGGTACCTCCTGACCAAAGACGGCAAAGTCCTCCGAGCCCATATCGGGGGCGGGGGAGACCACGTCCTCCGGTCCCACCAGGGCCAGAGCGGCCTTCCGGGCCAGGACGGTCATCTCCGGGGAGTTGACGGTGGGAGGCACGTCGGGGATGAACTCCACCTCCGCCGAGCAGCCGTAGGCGGCGGACACCCCCTCCGCCAGCTCTTTCAGCCGCTGCTGGGCGTGGGCGGCGGCCTGGGCCCGGTGGGCCCGGATGCTGCCGGTCATGGTGAGCAGATCGGGGACGAAGTTGTCCGGGGTGCCCGAGCGGATGGACAGCACCGAGCACACCAGGCTGTCCAGGGGGTCGGTGTTGCGGCTCACCACCGTCTGGAGGGCGTTCACCACCGCCGCCCCCGCCACGATCACGTCGGTGCACTTGTGGGGAGAGCCCCCGTGGCCGGCGGTACCGTGGAGGGTGATGACAAAGTGGCTCTTGCCCGACATCACCGGCCCCTCCATGACGGCGATCTGCCCGGCGGGCAGCTCCGGGCGGTTGTGAAGGCCGAAGAGGCAGTCCGGCTTGGCGGGCAGCTTCTCCCACAGGCCGTGGGCCACCATGGCCTTCGCCCCCTGGGTGATCTCCTCGGCGGGCTGGAAGAGGACCACCACGTTCCCCGCCAGCTCCTGCCGCCGGGCGGACAGCAGGGCGGCCGCCCCCAGCAGGGCGGTGGTGTGGAAGTCGTGGCCGCAGCCGTGCATCACCCCGTCCACACAAGATACCGCTCCGTCGTGGGGGGGCTCCTGCTGGGCGATGGCGTCGATATCCGCCCGGAGGGCCACTGTCCGCCCCGGCTTTGCCCCCCGGAGCAGGGCCACCGCCCCGGTGTCCATGCCCAGGTCAATGAGCTCCAGCCCCAGGCCGGTCAGCCGCTCTTTCAATAGGGCGGTAGTGCGCTTCTCCTGAAAGCTGAGCTCGGGGTGGGTGTGCAGGTCATCCTTCACGGCCAGCAGTTCGGGCGCCAGAGCGCTGGCCTCCTCCAACAGTGTCATAGTCATCCGTTCCTTTCCGGTTGCCCCTCAGGCCGTTTCATAGTATAATGAGGGAAAGCCTGGTAGGGGCTTTTTCTGTTTTGATACTACTAGATATACCGCAAATTGCGCCGCATTGCAAGGGCGGAAGGGGAGGGAACAGCCACGCAGACCCAAAATGACTTTACCCAGGGCAGTGTCGCCCGGAATATCGTAAACATGGCGGTGCCCATGACGGTGGCCCAGCTCATCAACATTCTGTACAACATCGTGGACCGGATGTACCTGGGCAGGCTGCCCGGCCATCTGGCCCTCACCGGGCTGGGCTTATGCCTGCCCATCATTTCCCTCATCATGGGCTTTGCCAACCTGTGCGGCATGGGGGGCGGCCCTCTGTGCTCCATCCACCGGGGCAGGGGGGAGCATGAGGAGGCCGAGCGCATCATGGGCAACTCCTTCACCCTGCTGCTGCTCTTCGGTATGGCCATCACCGTCCTGTGCCTGCTTTTCCGCCGGCCCATCCTCTACCTGTTCGGAGCCAGCGACGTCACCTTCCCCTATGCCAACGACTACCTCACCATCTACATCCTGGGCACCCTGTTTGTGATGATCGGCCTGGGCATGAACCCCTTCATCAACGCCCAGGGCTTCAGCCGGGTGGGCATGGTGACGGTGGCGGTGGGGGCGGCGGTGAACATCGTACTGGACCCCATCGTCATCTTCCTGCTTGGCAGGGGGGTGCGGGGAGCCGCCCTGGCCACCGTCATCTCCCAGGCCTGCTCGGCGGTATGGGTGCTGAAATTCCTCACCGGGGAGAAGGCCATCCTCCGGCTGCGGCGCTCCGCCCTGGCCCTGGAGCTGGGCCGGGTGAAGCGCATCCTCTCTCTGGGGGCCTCCGGGTTCGTCATGTCCCTCACCAACAGCCTGGCCCAGGTGCTGTGCAACGCCACCCTGGAGAGCTGGGGCGGGGATCTGTATGTAGGGGTGATGACGGTGGTCAACTCCATCCGGGAGGTCATTACCATGCCCGTCCAGGGCATCACCAACGGCTGCCAGCCGGTGCTGGGCTTCAACTTCGGCGCCCGGCGGTACAGCCGGGTGCGGGCGGGGGTCCGGTTCACCGCCTTGGTGACCATGGGCTACTCCCTGGCGGTGTGGGCCCTGGTGCTGCTGCTGCCCGGGCCGCTGATCCGCATCTTCAACGACGAGCCCGACCTGATCGCCGCCGGTATCCCCGCTTTCCGCATCTACTTTGCCACATTCTTCTGCATGTCCTTCCAGTTCATCGGACAGTCGGTGTTCGTGGGGCTGGGCCGGTCCCGGCAGGCGGTGTTTTTCTCCCTGCTGCGCAAGGCCTTCATTGTGGCCCCCCTGACCCTCATCCTGCCCGCCTTGGGCCTGGGGGTGGACGGGGTGTTCCTGGCCGAGCCCATCTCCAATGTGGTGGGAGGGCTGGCCTGCTTCATTACCATGCTGGTGCTGGTCTACCGGCCCATGCGCCGGCTGGAGGACGGGACGGACTGAAATCTGAACAATGCGCAAAAATGGCCGCCGAAAGGCGGCCATTTTTCGTGGAGGAGTGGTTGTTATGCGCGGCAGGCCCTGGCCTTCCCCTGGGGGAAGGTGTCTGGCCGAAGGCCGGACGGATGAGGGGAGCGGAGGGTATCTGTGGAGCCGTTCCGTGCCTATCCACGTTACGGGCGGGCGATTGATAATCGCCCCTACAGAGAGAAATCGAACCGTTTCCGTGGGGCGCGACGACCCCGGCGCGCCCGGCCCGGCGGCCGCCATGTATGGCGGCCCTACGGCGGGAGAAGGGACGTATATGTAGGGGCGCGCAATGCGCGCCCGACCCGTCAGCCACCCCAGAAGGATTTGACCTCCTCCAGCCGCTCCAGGCCGTGGCGGTAACCGACCTGCCACAGGGCGCGGATCTTGGCCACGTCCTTTTCGGTGCGGTGGAAGCCCTTGGTGTTTTCCGGGGCGAACACCAGCACCTTGCCCTCCCGCTCCAGCTGGAAGAGCTTCTCCCGGGAGGCGTTGTACACCTCCGCCCGGCGGCGCATGGTTTCACAGAAGTTGGGATAGTTTCGATAAACCCGGTCGATAAGGGGCTGGAGGGATTCCTTTTTCCGGCGGTAACTCCGCTCCCGGGTGAGCACCACCACCACCCGGTCGCACCCCATTTCAAAGGCCCGGTCGTAGGGGATGGCGGCGGAGGCCCCGCCGTCCAGGCAGGGTGTTCCGTCGATGTGGAAGATGGGGAAGAGCAGGGGCATGGCGCAGCTGGCCTGGAGCACCACAAACTTCCGGTCGCTCCGGTCCACCGGGTAGTAGGCCGCCCGTCCGGTGTCCAGGTTGGTCACCGCCGCCTCCACCTGGCCGGGGAAGTCGTAAAAGGTCTGGTAGTCGAAGGGGATGAGCTTGTTGGGGATCTCCCCGAACACAAAGTCCAGGCCGAAATAGGCCCGGTTGCTGCCCTTGAGCAGGTTGCCCATGCCCATATACCGCCGGTCCTTGGCGTAGTTGATCATGATGTCCAGGTTGCGGCCGCTCTGGCGGGACACATAGCTGACCCCGTAGGCGATGCCGGCGGACACCCCCACCACATAGTCGGGCAGCAGCCCGATGGTGAGCAGAGCGTCGCACACTCCGCTGGAGTAGATGGTGCGGATAGCGCCGCCCTCCAGAACAATCCCGGTTTTCATGGACAACACGACCTTTCTCAGATAGATAGCAGATGTTTGCGGCACCAGGCCCGGCTGTGCCACCGCCACAGGAAGAGCAGGGCCCGCAGGCACTCGTCGCAGGCCATGGCGATCCACAGCCCCACCAGCCCCAGGCCCAGAGGGACCGCCAGCAGGAAGCCCCCCAGGGCGGCGGTGAGCCAGGCGCTGAAAATGCAGATGGTGATGGGGAAGCGGATGTCGCCGCAGGCCTGGAGGGCCCGGCACATCACCATGTTCACCGCCCGGCCCAGCTCCAGGGGGATCTCCACGATCATAATGAGCCGGAAGAGCTCCAGCACCTGGGGGTCCTGGGTGAACAGCCCCAGCAGGGGGCGGCAGAAGGTGAGCATCACCACCGACATCAGCCCGGAGATGGTCAGAGAGGCCGCCAGGGTGCGCTTTACCAGCCGGTCCGTGTTGTCGATCCGCTCCGCCCCCATGAGCCGGGCGGTGAGCACCTGGGCGGCCTGGGAGATGGCCGAGCCGAACATATAGGTGACTGTGGCGAACATATTGGCGTACACCCGGGTGTTGATGACGAAGAGGGGGAGCAGGTTGCAGGTGGACTGGATGCACACCTGGGACAGGTTGTAGGAGATAGACTCCCCGCCGGCGGGCACCCCGATGCGCAGCAGCCGGCCCAGCTGGTGGGTGGGGAAGGGGCGCAGCAGCTTGAGGGAGAGGACGGGGCCGAACTTCCGGCGGAAGAGGATGGCGATGATGACCACCCCCACCAGCCGGGACAGGTCGCTGGACAGGGCGGCCCCCGCCACCCCCAGGGCGGGCAGGCCAAAGGCCCCGCCGATGAGCACCGCGTTGCCCCCGATGTTCAGCAGGTTCATGACCACTGCCACGATCATGCTCTCCTTCATCATCTGGTTGGAGCGGAAAAAGGCGGTGAAGGTCAGGTACACCGACTGGAACACCATACCCCCGCCGATGATGCGCAGGTAGAGGCAGGCCCGGTCAAAGATCTCCGCCGGTACCTGCATCAGGGAGAAGATGGGCCCGCAGAAGGCCATGAGCAGCCCGCCGATGGCCAGACCGAAGAGGCCGTTGACCACCAGGGAGACGGTGTAGGTCTCGTTGACCCGGCGGCGGTCCTCCTCCGCCCCCAGGTACTGGGAGATCAGAATGGTGGATGCGGTGGAGATCACCGAAAAGACCAGCAGCACCAGATTGGTCACCTGGTTGGCGTTGCCGATGGCCCCCACGCCGTAGGGGTCAAAGGCCCCCACCATGGCCTGGTCGGCGTTGCCCACCAGCATCTGGAGCAGCAGCTCGATGAAAATGGGCCAGGTGAGGGACAGAATACCCCGCTCCCGCCTGGCCCGGGCGGGGGTGGAGAGGGTGAGCGTGCGCGCCATATGCAGATTCCTTCCGCTTATACAAATTATGCTCTAGTATAAAAGCTGTGCGTCCAAATGCAAAGGGGCAAATCCACCGCTTTTTGCGGAGATTTGCCCCTGGATTCTGTTGGAATTGCAAAAGCTCAGATGAGAGCCAGGGATTTCAGCAGGTAGAGCCACAGGGTCAGGGTAAAGGCGCTGAAGGCGGTGGTGAGCATGACGGTGCTGGAGGTGACGGTGCCCTCGTGGCCCAGGTTGCGGGCCATGACGAAGCAGCTGACGGTAGTGGGGCTGCCCAGCAGGGTGAGGGCGGCCACCAGTTTGTCGTCCCGGAAGCCCATGGCCACGGCGATGGGGAGGAAGATGGCCACAAAGACCCCCAGCTTCAGGAAGGTGGCCCCCAGGGCGGGTTTGATGCGGCCCAGGGCCTTTTTCCAGTCAAAGGAGGCGCCCAGAGCCATGAGGCCCAGGGGAGTGGCGGTGGCCGACACGCTGTTCACCGACTTTTGCAGGATGGTGGGGATGGGGAGGCGCAGCAGAGTCCACACCAGACCCACCACAATGCCCAGGATGATGGGGTTGGTGACCACGCCCTTGGCCACCTTTTTCAGGGCTCCCTTGGACAGGCCGTTCTGAGTGGGGCTGGTGAGGGAGAGCACCGTCACCGCCGCGGCGTTGTACAGGGGTACCGCACCGATGATCACCAGACTGGCCGCCCCGGCGTTGCCGTACAGGTTCTCCAAAAAGGCGGCCCCCAGCAGGGCCACGCTGCTGCGGTAGCCCACCTGGATAAACTCCCCCCGCAGGGGCCGCTCCTTCAGCAGGCGGCTGAGCAGGGCGGTGAGCAGAATGGACAGCAGGGTGGCGAAAAAGCAGAAGAGGACGAAGGAGGTGTCCCACACCTGGAAAAAGTCCGACCCGGTGAGATCCTTGAACATCATCACCGGCAGGCCCACCTTGAACACGTAGCTGTTGAGCTTGTCGGCAAAGGCCTGACTGAAATAGTTGATCTTGCGGAGAAAGAGTCCCAGCAGCATCATCACGAAGATGGGGACGGTGCCGTTGAGACAGTACACCAGATTGTCCAGCATGGAAGGGCCTCCCAGTTCAAAATCACATCGGCAGACATTATATCCCTTTTTGGGACAGGATGCAAGTTACCTGAAGGTAATGGCGCTGCCGTCCGGCGCGTATGGATAGAGGAAAGGGGGGATGCCTGTGGAGTGCCGGGGCTGGGAACTGCGGGAGAAGGAGGTCATCGACCTGTCCGACGGCAGCCGGGTGGGCTATGTGGGGGACCTGGTGGTGGATCTGGAGACGGGGCAGGTGAGCGCCCTGGTGGTGCCGGGGCGGCTGCGGCTCTTCGGGCTGCTGGGACGGGAGCCAGATCAGCTCTTTCCCTGGTCGGCGGTGCGCCGGGTAGGGCCGGACACCGTCCTGGTGGAGGGGGAGAGCGTGCTCCGGATTTGGGAATAAGTTTCATTGCGGTGGGGGAACGGGCTGTATTTTCAGCCGTTCCTCCATTGTCTTGTGGGGGATACCGTGCTATACTATAAACTTAATTGTATGGTAACACGCCAAAACTCAGGAGGAAAACAATATGTGCGGTATCGTTGGTTATGTTGGACGGGAAGAGGCCGCCCCCATTCTGCTGGACGGCCTGTCCAAGCTGGAATATAGAGGATACGACTCGGCTGGTGTGGCGGTCTACGGTGAACAGGAGGGGATGCAGGTCTCCAAGGCCAAGGGCAGGCTCCAGGTCCTCAACGACCTGATCCGGGGAGGCGAGACGGTCCACGGCACCATCGGCGTGGGCCACACCCGCTGGGCCACCCACGGGGCCCCCTCCGATGTGAACTCCCACCCCCAGGTCAGCGAAAACGGCCGGTTCGCCGTGGTCCATAACGGCATCATCGAGAACTACGCCGAGCTGCGGGACTTTCTCCAGTCCATCGGGGTGCAGTTTGTCTCCCAGACTGACACCGAGGTGGTGGCCCAGCTGCTGGAGTACTACTACGACGGAGACCTGCTGATGGCGGTGACCCGCACCCTCCACGCCATCCGGGGGGCCTACGCCCTGGGCATCCTGTGCGCCGACTGCCCCGACCGGCTCATCGCCGCCCGGAAGGACTCCCCCCTGATCCTGGGCTTTGGGGAGGGGGCCCACTACCTGGCCAGCGACGTCACCGCCCTCATCAAGTACACCCGGGAGGTGTGCTGGCTGGAGGACGGGGAGATTGCCGAGCTCACCGCCGACCACCTGTGGGTGTACGACGCCTACCTGCGGCCGGTGGAGAAGGAGCGCCACCATGTGGACTGGGAGATCTCCGCCGCCGAAAAGGGAGGCTATGAGCACTTCATGATCAAGGAGATCATGGAGCAGCCCGAGGCCGTCCGCAAGACCATCTCCCCCCGTATCCGCAACGGGGAGGTGGTGCTGGACGATCTGAAGCTGTCCGCCAAGGACCTGGAGGAGATGGACCGGCTGTATATCATCGCCTGCGGCTCCTCCTACCATGTGGGGATGGCGGCCAAGTACGTCATGGAGAAGCTGCTGCGCAAGCCGGTGGAGGTGACCCTGGCCTCGGAGTTCCGCTACTGTGAGCCCATCGTCACCCAAAACACCCTGGCCCTGGTCATCAGCCAGTCCGGCGAGACCATCGACACCCTGGCCGCCATGCGGGAGGCCAAACGGCTGGGGGCCCGGGTGATCTCCATTGTCAACGTGGTAGGCTCCACCATCGCCCGGGAGAGCGACGGGGTGCTGTACACCTGGGCGGGGCCGGAGATCGCGGTGGCCACCACCAAGGCCTACTCCACCCAGCTGGCGGTGGTCTACCTCATCGCCCTGTACGCCGCCCGGCTGCTGGGCACCATCACCGCCCAGGAGTACGACGCCATCCTGGCAGAGCTCCAGCGGGTACCCGACAAGCTGGAGGAGATCCTCAACCACAAGGAGGACATCCAGTATTTCGCCACCCTCTACTTCAACCGCCATTCCATGTTCTTCATCGGCCGCAACCTGGACTACGCCGTGGGGCTGGAGGGCTCCCTGAAGCTGAAGGAGATCTCCTATATCCACTCGGAGGCCTACGCCGCCGGGGAGCTGAAGCACGGCACCATCTCCCTCATCGAGCCGGGCACCCTGGTTGTGGCCCTGGCGGGGTATACCCCCCTGTTTGAAAAGACGGTGAGCAACGCCGTGGAGGTGAAGAGCCGGGGAGCCGATGTGCTGGGCCTCACCACCCAGTCCATGGCGGCTGCCCTGAAGGGTACTGCCGACCACGTGATCCCCATTCCGGAGACCCATCCCATCCTGCTGCCCTCCCTGGAGGTGGTGCCCATGCAGCTTTTTGCCTACTACACCGCCCTCCAGCGGGGGTGCGACATCGACAAGCCCCGGAACCTGGCGAAATCGGTGACGGTGGAGTAAGCGGGGCTGGAGTTCCGCCCCCTCATCCGGCCTTTCAGGCCACCTT
>CASEOA010000024.1 GCA_949289455.1 uncultured Eubacteriales bacterium | reverse complement strand
CCGGTTGCGCACCACGTTGGTGTCGGTCATCACCACGATGATGAAAGCGTTGTGTTCCACCATCAGCAGGTCGAACCGGCGTATGGTCACCCGGCTGCTGCCGGAGGTCAGGGCGAAGGCGGGGTAGTTGGTCAGCTGAGACACCACCCGGCCCGCCTGATCCAGGACCCGGTCCAGCTCCTGCATCTTCAGCCGCAGGGCCTCGTTCATCCGCTGGGTCTCCTGGAGGGAGAGCTTGTGCTCCTCCATCAGCTCGTTGACGTAAAACCGGTAGCCCTTGGAGGAGGGGATGCGTCCGGCGGAGGTGTGGGGCTTTTCCAGCAGCCCCAGGGACTCCAGATCGGCCATCTCGTTGCGGATGGTGGCCGAGGACACCGACATGCCGATGGCCTGGGCGATGGCCTTGGAGCCCACCGGCTCCGCCGACTGGATATAGCTTTCGATGATGGCCCGCAGGATCCGCTTTTTTCGCTCAGTCAAATCCATTGCTGCCACCTCACTTCTGATTTAGCACTCAAACTCTCTGAGTGCTAAACATAATGTAGCACCGTCCGCTGGAAAAGTCAATAGGTCGGTTGTAAATTAAATGTGAACGGGAAAAAGATAGCAGAGGTGGGGTGGGATTGCAAACAGACTGAGGTTGACGGGGGTATGGTTCAATGGTATTCTATGAGGGAAAAGGACAGAAGGGAAGGAGGGGTACCCCGTGGAGATCGTGGCATATGAGGAGCGGTACAAGCAGGCCCTGGAGGATATCTCCCTGCCCTGGCTGCTGGAGTACGACCTGCTGGAGCCGGTGGACCTGGAAATGCTGGCCGATCCCCACCGGTTCATTGCCGGCGGCGGCAGGGTGCTGCTGGCCCGGGAGGACGGAGAAATGGTGGGCATGGTCATGCTGGAAATCCAGGGAGACGGGGTGTGCGAGGCCCTCAAGTTCGGCGTCAAGGAGGAATACCGGGAGCGGGGCATCGGCACCGCCCTCATGGAGGCGGTGATCCAGGCCGCCCGGGAGGCGGGACAAAAAATCATGGTTGTCACCTCCAACCACAAGCTCAAGGCCGCCCTGCGGATCTATGAGAAACTGGGATTTCAATACGTAGAGTATTCTGATAAATGGTTTCAACTGTCCGATATCAGAATGGAGCTGGAGTTATAAGAAAAAGGACGCGCCGGGCGGCGCGTCCTTTTGTGTTCAGTGGCAGGGGAAAGATGGGCAGTCAGTCGGCAAATTCGTACACCGCCCCGGCGGTGAGATGGTGGAGCCGGTCCCCCAGCTCCTCCTCCAGCAGGGCGTAGGCGGGGCCGCCGGTGCAGTGACCGGTGTAGATCTCCCCCACGTTCAGCTCGTCCCGGAGGGCGGCGGCGATGGCCCGCACCTTCTCCGGGGCGGGGCCCAGGGTGGTCACGCCCCCCTTGCCCATCAGGTGGAAGCCCCCCAGCACCGCCCGGATGGGCGTTTGGGGGAACTGCTCCTTGAGCTGGGTGAGGATCTTCACCACTCCGGCGTGGCAACAGGAGTTGAACACCACCAGACCCTGGGTGGTCTCGGCCACCAGGGACTGCTCATGCTTCACCCGGTCGGGGATGAGGTGGAGGCCCTCCGCCAGATCCCGGGGGCCCTCCGCCAGGTCGAACCGCTTCTCATACCGGCAGAACATGCCCATGTTGATGCCGATGTACTCCTTCTCCGCCCAGATCTCCGGGTTGGTGACCCGGGGACGGGCCCAGACGGAGGCGGCGGGGTTCACGGCAAAGAAGGCGTTGAAGCCGTCGGCGTGGTCGTAGTGGCCGTGGGACAGGGCGGCCTTGTCCACCTGGGACAGGTCCACCCCCAGCTTGTGGGCGTTGTACAGCACCGCCCCGCACTCGCCGGCGTCCAGCAGGTAGCGCCCGCCCCGGTACTCGATGTAAAAGGACAGGCCGTGCTCGGGGATCAGGCCGGGCTGGGCGGAATTTTCCATCAATACGGTGACCTTCATAGGGGAGCCTCCTTTTTAAGTGGTATATTGGGTGACGTCGTTGATCCAGGCCTTGGAGCGGAACCGGGGGACCCCCACCAGAAACTTGGTGATCTGTTCCATGATGACCCCCACATACACCCAGAAGATGCCCCAGCGGAGCACCAGACCAAAGAGGGCGGACAGGGGGACGGCCACCAGCCACAGGGGGCACACGTCGATGAGGGAGGCCGCCCGCACGTCGCCGCCCCCCCGGAGCACTCCCACGGTGTTCACCGAGTTAAAGGCCCGCAGGGGCAGGCAGAGGCCGATCATGGTGAGCATCATGGTGGTGATGTCCATGGCGGCGGGAGAGAGGTCAAAGATGGGGTAGACCAGAGCGGGGAAAAAGCTGTGGGCCCCCACCACCAGCACGCCGCCGATGACCGTGCCGCACAGCATGGCCAGGGTGTCCAGGGTGGCCCCGATCTCGTAGATGTGTTCCCGGCGGCCTGCGCCGATTTCCCGGCCCACGATGATGGCGGTGGTACCGCCCACGGCGAAGATAGCCACGGTACACAGATCCTCCAGGTTGCCCGCCAGAGCCCGGGCGGCCAGGATCTCGGTGGAGCCCTCCATATGGCCCATAACCACCTTGTGCATGGAGGTGCCCAGACCCCACAGGGTCTCGTTGAGGACTACGGGGCCGGAGTAGCGGAAGAATTTGTGGAGCAGGGGCTTGCCGGGGCGGAGGATCAGGGTGGGCCGCAGCTTGAACCGGCGGTTGGCGAGGGCGTAGGCCAGGGTGATGGCGAACTCCAGAATGCGGGAGAGCAGGGTGGCCACGGCGGCTCCCTCCACCTCCAGAGCGGGGGCCCCCAGGTTGCCGAAGATGAACACCCAGTTGAGGAAGGTGTTGGCGCTCATGGAGATGGCAAAGACGATCATGCCCAGCTTGGGGTTGGCCATGGACCGGTGGGCTCCCACATACACCCCGGTAATGCTGTTGAACAGATAGGAGGGGCCCACGATGCGGGCATAGCTGGCCGCCAGGGGGATGAGCTCCGGGTTGTCGGTGAGCATCCCCATGAGCTGGGTGGGGGCAAAGCACATGGCCCCGGCAAAGAGTGCGGCGATGGCCCCCGCCACATACATGCCGATGCCGATGACCCGGTTGATGGCGTCCATGTCCTTTTTGCCCCAGAACTGGCTGATGAGCACCGAGGAGCCGCTTTGCAGGCCGAAAATCACCAGCTGGATGACGAACACCGGGGTGTTGGCCACCTGGACCGCCGCCAGGGGGGCCTCCCCCAGGGCTCCCACCATGAAGGTATCCACCAGGCCCAGCAGGGTGGTACACAGGTTTTGCAGCAGAATGGGCAGGGCCAGCAGCACCACGTCCCGGTAAAAAGCCCTGCCCCGGTTCATATAAGAAAACACGATTTCACCTCATGGCGATGCGGCTTTGGGTGATCTGGGTGAGGGCGGCGGCCAGAGCCTCCCCCTCCTCCGGGGTGCTGTCCGGGCCGAAGGACACCCGCAGCACCCCCATCAGGGTGCGCTTGGGCAGGCCAAGGGCGGCGAACACATGGCTGGGCTTGCCCTTGTGGCAGGCCGACCCGGAGGACACGCAGATTCCCCGGTCGGACAGGTCCCGCACCAGCATCTCGCTGGGATAGCCGGGCAGGGAAACGGCGCAAATGTGGGGGGCATCCCCGGGGCTCACCACCTCCAGGCCGGGTACCTGGGCCAGGGCGGTCAGGGTGCGCTCCTTGACCGTCTGGATGCGGGCGGCGGTGTTTTCCGTCCAGGCCGCACAGGCGGCGGCCAGGGCGGCGATCTGGGCGGTGGGCTCGGTGCCAGACCGCAGACCCTCCTCCTGTCCGCCCCCCAGCAGCAGGGGTTTCAGGCGCAGCCCCTTTCGGATGTACTGGACGCCGATGCCCTTGGGAGCCCGGATCTTGTGGCCGCTGAGGGTGAGCAGGTCCACCCCCAGGTCCTTGGGGGTAAAGGGTACCTTTAAAAAGGCCTGGACGGCGTCGCAGTGGAGGAGAGCTGGGGAACCGCTGGCCTTGATGGCCTGGGCGGCCTCTGCCACCGGCTGGAGGGTGCCCAGCTCGTTGTTCACCAGCATCATGGACACCAAAATGGTGTCCGGCCGCAGGGCGGCCTTCAGGTCCTCCACGGAGACGTGGCCGGTTTTGTCCGGCTTCAGATAGGTGACCTCATATCCCTGGGCGGCCAGGGCCTTCACCGGCTCCAGCACGGCGGCGTGCTCGATGGCAGTGGTGATGATGTGCCTGCCCGTCCGCCTGCCGTATTCCACGGCGGCGCGGATGGCCCAGTTGTCCCCCTCGGTGCCGCAGGAGAGAAAGGTGAGCTCTTCCGGCAGGCAGCCCAGCTTCCCGGCGATGATTGCCCGCCAGTCCTTGACTCGGGCGGCGGCCTCCTGGCCCAGGGCGTACCGGGCGGAGGGGTTGCCAAAGCCCTCGGTCATGGCCTGGTATGCGGCCTGGGCGGCCTGGGGGCAGACGGGGGTGGTGGCGGCGTGATCCAAATAGATGGGCATGGTGGTCACCTCAGACAAAAAATGGGCTGTTTCGCAATCTCCCATTGTAAGCTCCGCCGGGGGAAAAGTCAAGGCGGCCAGAGCGCGAAAAACATACGGCACAGTTTTTAAAATATGGCTTGACAAGAAAGAACAGGAATAATATACTGTGCCTTGGTAGGAAATAATTTTACATAAAATAGAAAGGAAGAAAGCCCAATGAGCGGGATCAAACTGCATGATAATCTTTGGTCTGTGGGTGTCCTGAACCCCGCGCTGCGTGTCTTTGATATCGTGATGGAGTCCAAATATGGTACTTCTTACAACGCCTATCTGCTGACCGGCCAGAAGAACGTCCTCATCGAGACGGTACATACCGACTACTTTGACGAGTACCTGGACAACATCCGCCAGATCATCCCGGTGGAGGATGTGGACTACCTCATCATGAACCACAACGAGCCTGACCACTCCGGCAGCGTGGCCAAGCTGCTGGCGGTGTGCCCCAAGCTGGAGATCATTGCCACCAAGGCGGGCAAAAAGCACCTGCAGGACATCACCAACAACCCCGGTCTGCCCTGCCGGGCGGTGGCTGCCGGGGATACCCTGGATCTGGGGGACCGGGTGCTGGAGTTCATTCCCGCTCCCATGCTCCACTGGGCCGATTCCATGTTTACCTGGGACAGCAAGGGCAAGACCCTCTTTACCTGCGATTTCCTGGGGGCGCACTTCTGCGAGCCCACCATGCTGGATGTGAACATCCACAACAAGGCCGCCTATGAGGGGGAGTTCGCCTACTACTACGCCGGCATCTTCGGGCCCTTCAAGCCCCATGTGCTGGCCGGCCTGGACAAGATGCCTGCCGACGTGGAGCTGGTGTGCCCCAGCCACGGCCCCTGCCTCACCGATACCATTGCCAAGGCCAAGGAGTGCTACCGGACCTGGAGCACCCCCGCCCCCAAGTGCCGCCGCACCGCCTTTGTGGTGTACGCCTCCGCCTACGGCTACACCCGAGAGCTGGCGGAGATCGCTGCCAAGACTCTGGAGGCGGAGGGCTACGCTGTGGACCTGGCCGACGTGACCGTGGAGCCCCTGGCCCGCTGCGCTGAGCTGGCCAATGAGGCCGACGTGCTGCTGGTGGGCGCCCCCACCATCAACCGGGCTGCCCCCAAGGCGGTGTGGGATGTGCTCACCTCCATCGACCCCATCAACCTGAAGGGCAAGGCCGCCGGTGCCTTCGGCGCCTACGGCTGGAGCGGCGAGGCCGCCCCCATGCTTCAGACCTTCCTGAAGGGCCTGCGCTACGCCGCCCCCGAGGCCCCCTTCCGGGTGCTCTTCAAGCCCGCCCAGGCCGACCTGGACGCTATGGCCGAGTACGCCAAGTCCGTGGCCGCCCTGTGCACTGTGCCGGTGGACGCCCCCAAGTGCGAGAGCGAGAAGTGGGTGTGCTCCCTGTGCGGCTACATCTACGACCCCGCCGAGGGCGACCCCGCCCACGACGTGGCCCCCGGCACCCCCTGGGAGAAGGTGCCCGCCACCTGGTCCTGCCCCCTGTGCGGCGTGGACAAGGAGATGTTCAAGAAGGCCGAGTAACATCCATCATGAACTGCAAAACGCAGGCCCCGCGGTGTTCCGCGGGGCCTGCGTTTTTTCGGTTTGCTGTCAGGCGGTGGTGCCGGCCGCCAGAGCGGCGGTGAGCTGGGACACCACCTCGTTGGGAATGAGGTAGTAGGCGTGGGATTTGGTGGTCCGGTTGGTGTAGCGGTCATAGAAGGCGGCCCGGCCGTCCGCCCACAGGGAGAGCTTGTAGCGCTCCCCGAACCGGAAGGTCAAGTCGGCTTCCCCTGCCTGAAAGGCGGAAGCGGCCGTCCACCGGTTGGCCTGGAGCAGAGCGCCCAGGTGGTCGTCCTTGGAGATGGTGCGGGTGGTCGCGTCCCAGGAGGCGGTGGCGCCGTTTTCCAGCCGGAGCTCCGCCGCCTGGGGGGTGAGCAGGGTATTATCCTTGCGCAGGAAGTCCGGCGGGCCAAAGGCCCCCCACCACATTCCCACGGCGCCCGCCGTCAGCAGGGCCATAAAGAGCAAGGTTAAGGTAAGCGCAATAAAATTCCTGCGCACTAATTTGTTGGCATATTCTTGTGTCATAGGGCATCCCTCCTGCATCCCAGTATAGCAGTAGGGATGGCGGGATGGGTAACAGACCGGTTACATCATTCTGACGATTTTCTGTCAAAACGGAAACGAAACGGTGTTATTCCAACTCATCCGGGGTGTGATGAGCCAGGCTGTCGTTGAAGAGGCGATAGTAGGGGATCTCGTTCTGATAGGCCGGGTCCACAGCGGGAACGTAGGCCACCCCCACGCCCATATAGGAGGCGGGGTCCACTCCGTCGTGCACCCAGTCGGCAATAACCTCATCCCAGTAGTTCTGGGTAAAGAGGATGCGGTACACGGGCTGGATATAGGGGTAGGGGGAGAAGTCGTATTCAATGGTGACCTGGAGGATCTCCGCTTGGTCGGGGTGACTGGTGTAGTGGCTGCCCCAGTAGTCCCCGGAGTGGAAGCTGGCCAAAGCGTCCGACTCCGAGCGGAGGGGGTAGGTGCCCTTGACCGACGGATAGGTGTTCTGGCTGACCGCGCCCTCCTGGGCGGAGAAGCGGCGGAAGGTGTAGTTATAGAGCTGCTCGCTCAGGGGCTGGGTGGGATCGTTCACGAAACAGACCTGGAGGGAAGAATACAGCTCCCCGGTAAAGGAATAGCTCTCCAACTGCTCCTGGGCCAGGACGGCGCCGGAGACAGCGGTCAGTTTGCGGGTCAGGCGGGCTTCAAACTCCTCCTGCCGGGCGGGATCAAACAGGATGGTCTGTGTCCCCAGACCGTCCAGCCGGATCTGGGAGCCGTCGGCGCACTGGGCCGTCAGAGTGGGCGGACGGGGGATGTGGTAGTCCTCAAGAGAGTCCCACTGATAGTCGGTGATGGTCAGCCCATACTCCAGGGCCAGAGCATCGGCCAGGGCGCGCTGAAGGGTATCGTCTGTCAGGGTTGGCTCCTCGTAGACCTTCAGCTCGGTCAGCTCCTCCAGCCGCCCGGCGGTGGGATTACTGCCCATAAGCTGGTTGGGGTCGGTGACGATGGAAAAGGTATCGTTCCGCCTGGGATCGTCCTGGGGGATGGCGGAGGTGGGGGTGGGGGTGACCACAGGCTGGGGCGTTTGGGCCACGCCGGGGCCGTCGGGGTCGGATTCCATCCGGGCGGACCACCAGAGGCCGCCGGTGACCGCCAGGACCAGCACCGCCGCCCCGGCGGCAACGGCCAGAGGACGGCGTCGGTGGTCTTCTTTCCGCCTGTGGGCGGCCTTCATGGCCGCCAGAGTGGCCTCCCGCCAGGCGGGGGAGGGGGCCATGCCGCGCATGGCCCGGCGGTAACGATCTTCACAGTTCATGCCCATTCCTCCTTCAGCGCCACTTTTAGCTTTTCTCTGGCCCGGCTCAGCCGGGAGAGCACGGTGTTCCGGGGGCAGCCCAGCAGCTGCCCGATCTCGTCGGCGGTGTATCCCTCGATGTAGTGGAGATACACCGGCCAGCGGTACCTGGGCGGCAGGGCGGCCACCGCCTCCAGCACCCCGGAGCTGTCGGGGGGCGGCACGGCGGCGTTCCGGGAGGCCTCCAGAGGGACGGTGCGCCGCCGCCAGGGGGAGCGCCCCCAGCTTTTGCAGCGGTTGGCGGTGGCCCGGATGAGCCAGGCCCGCAGGTGAGTCTCGTCGGCGAAGGCGGGGTCGGTCTGGATCAGGCTGACAAAAACCTCCTGGGCCACATCCTCTCCGTCGGCCACGGCGCCGGTGCCCTGGATGGCCATCCGGTACACCAGGGGGCCCCAGCGGGCCAGGATCTCCTCACAGGAAAGAGCGATCCCGTTCAGGGTGGGCATATGGCGTCACTCCCTTCTTTCTGTCCATCTCTGTATAGAAAGCGCTCCGGAGGGCCGGATGATTGCGGAGCCGGACAAAAAACGGCGGCTGCTGCAAAAAAGAATCAAGCTGTCATTCTGAGCCGGGCGGTCCGGCGGAAAAGATCCTCCGCTCACCCTCAGGATGACAAAATTCGGGCCTGTTGCGTGATGCTGCAACAGGCCCTCGGTTCTGTCATCCGCCGCCCCGATGGGGCGCGGCATGACAGACGGATTCAATTTTGCGGCGGTCCGCCCGGGGAGAAAAAATGTTACTTGATCTCCCGGACGGGAACCTTCCAGATATCCTTGGCGTAGTCCCGAATGGAGCGGTCGGAGGCGAAGATGCCGGACCGGGCGATGTTCATGAGAGACATCTTATTCCACAGCTTGGGGTCCCGGTAGGCCTTGCCCGCCCGGACGTGGGCGTCCCGGTAGCTCTCAAAGTCGGCCAGCAGCAGGTACTCGTCGGCGGGGCAGCCGTCGCCGAACAGCAGCCGGCGGGCCAGGTCGTCGTAGTTCAGCCCGTCGCCAAAGCCCAGGTTGAGCTGCTCCACCACCGCCCGCAGGTCGGGGTTGTGGACATAGTACTCGTAGGACTTGTAGCCGGAGTGCTTGAGCTCGGCCACCTCGTGGGCCTTCAGGCCGAAGAGGAAGATGTTCTCGTCTCCCAGCACCTGGTGCATCTCCACGTGGGCGCCGTCCAGGGGGCCGATGGTGACGGCGCCGTTCATCATGAACTTCATGTTGCCGGTGCCGCTGGCCTCCTTGCCGGCGGTGGAGATCTGCTCGCTCAGCTCGGAGGCGGGCATCAGCTTCTCCGCCAGGCTCACCCGGTAGTTCTCCAGGAACACCACCTGGAGCCGGTCCTTGCAGATGGGGTCCTTGGCGATCATGTCGGCCACCGAGTTGATGAGCCGGATGATCCGCTTGGCCACGGCGTAGCCAGGGGCCGCCTTGGCGCCGAACAGGTAGGTCCGGGGGGTGAAGTCAAAGTGGACGTCGTTCTTCATCTTCTGGTACAGATAGATGATGTGCAGCACGTTGAGCAGCTGACGCTTGTACTCGTGGAGCCGCTTCACCTGCACGTCGAACATGGCGTCGGTGTTCAGGAAGATGCCATGCTCCCGGGCAACCCAGGTGGCAAAGGCCTTCTTGTTGGCGGTCTTGATCTCGCCCAGGCGGGAGAGCACGCCGGCATCGTTCTGGTACTTCTCCAGCTGGCGCAGGGCGTCGGGCTGGAGCTGGTACTTGTCGCCGCCGCAGCAGTCCCGGATCAACTCGTCCAGGCGGGGGTTGCACTCGCTGAGCCAGCGGCGGTGGTCGATGCCGTTGGTCACGTTGGTGAACTTGTCGGGGGTGCGCTGGTAGGCGTCCTTGAACACGTCCTTCTTCAGGATGTCGGAGTGGAGGGCGGACACGCCGTTGATCTTGTAGCAGGCGCACACGCACAGGTTGGCCATGCGCACCTCGCCGCCCCAGATGATGGCCATGGGAGCCACCTTGGACAGGTCGCCGTGGAAGTAGTCGGTGAGCAGCTGCTGATAGCGGTTGGAAATCTCAATGAGGATCTGCCAGATCCGGGGCAGCAGGGACTCGATGAGCTGCTGGGGCCAGCGCTCCAGGGCCTCGGCCAGCACGGTGTGGTTGGTGTAGGCGATGGTATGGGTGACAATGTACCAGGCCTCGTCCCAGCCGTAGCCCTCCTCGTCCAGCAGAATGCGCATCAGCTCGGGAATGGCCAGGGTGGGGTGGGTATCGTTGATCTGGATGGCGTGCTTCTGGTGGAAGTTGCGCAGGGTGCCGTACTCCGCCCGGTGCTTGCGCACAATGGACTGGATGGTGGCGGACACGAAGAAGTACTGCTGCTTGAGACGGAGGGACTTGCCCTCGTAGTGGTTGTCCTCGGGGTAGAGGACCTTGGAGATGGACTCGGCCATGGCCCGCTGCTCCACCGCCTTCAGGTACTGGCCGGAGGAGAACAGGTTCATATCCACGGGGGTGGGGCTCTTGGCGTCCCACAGCCGCAGCAGGTTGGCGTGGTCGGTGTGGTAGCCGGAGATCTCCATGTCCTTGGGCACCGCCAGCACCACGTCGTAGCCGGTGTGCTTGATGCGGTGGTTGCCCAGGCTGTCCCACTCGTCCTCGATCTTGCCGCCGAAGCGGACCTCTTCCACCTCATCCATCTTGGGGATGAGCCAGGCGTCGCCCAGGCCCAGCCAGTTGTCAGGCAGCTCCACCTGCTGGCCGTCCACGATCTTCTGCTTAAAGATGCCCAGCTCGTAGCAGATGGAATAGCCGGTGGCGGGGATCTCCAGGGTGGTCATGGAGTCCAGGTAGCAGGCGGCCAGGCGGCCCAGGCCGCCGTTGCCCAGGCCGGCGTCGGGCTCGGCCTCAAACAGGTCGGGCGCGGAGAAGCCCAGGCCCTCAATGGCCTGCTTCAGGGGCTCCAGTACACCCAGGTTGTAGGCGTTCTTCATCAGGGACCGGCCCATGAGGAACTCCAGGGACAGGTAGTGGACCTGACGCTGATGCTTCTCGACCACCTTGTCCTCGGTTTTCATCTGACGCTCAGAAATAATATCCCGCAGCACCATGGCGCAGGCTTTAAACATATGCAGACTGGTGGCCTCTTCCACGTCACGGCCGAAGTTGCGGCGCAGCTTGCCGGTGATGAGGGTCATCAGTTCTTTCTTTGTATAGTTGTGCATTGCAGACATCTCCCATTTCAATCAGGATAGCAACAAACAAGCTCCGCAGGGGGATCCCCCTGCGGAGCGGAATTTTATCACACCAATGCCAGGGTTGTCAAGGGATAGGAGGGAATATCTGTTACTTACCGGTCACCCAGCCGTAGATTTCCAGGTAGGCCGCGGCGGAGCGGGTCCAGGAGAAATCGCTGGTCATGGCGTTCTTTTGCAGTCCCTTCCATGCTTTCTTGTCGTTGTGGTACAGGTTCACCGCGTCGGCCAGCACGCCGGTCATCTCCTGGGCGTTGATGTTGGCAAAGGAGAAGCCGGTGCCCTCCCCGGTAAACTTGTTGTAGGGGATCACGGAGTCCCGCAGGCCGCCGGTCTCCCGCACCACGGGGATGGTGCCGTAGCGCATGGCGATCATCTGGCTCAGGCCGCAGGGCTCGGAGATGGAGGGCATGAGGAAGATGTCGGCGCCGCCGTAGATGGCGGTAGACAGGTTGGCGGAGTACATGATGTGGGCGGCGAACCGGCCGGGGTACTGGTTCTGGGCCTGGCGGAAGGCCTCCTCAAAGTTCCACTCGCCGGTGCCCAGGATGACCATCTGCACGTTCATGCCCATGATGTCGTGGATGGCGGCGTTGACCAGATCAAAGCCCTTGTGCTTCACCAGACGGGACACGCAGGCGATGATAGGCACCTCCGGGTCCTCCTTCAGGCCGCACATCTGCTGCAGGGCGGCCTTGCAGTTGTTCTTGCCGCCCATCTGCTTGACGGAGAACTGCTTGGTCAGGCCCTTGTCGGTCCAGGGGTCGTACACGTCCACGTCGATGCCGTTGAGGATGCCCTTGAGCTTGTGGCGGTTGTCCGAGATGACCCCCTCCAGGCCGTGGGCGTAGAAGCTGTATTGCAGCTCGTCGGCGTAAGTAGGGGAGACGGTGGTCACATAGTCGGCGGCATAGATGGCCCCCTTCATCAGGTTCACGTCCCCGTGGTACTCCAGCATGTGCTCGTTGAAGTAGCCGGAGTTCAGGCCGAACAGGTCCTTCAGGGTCTGGCTGCCATAGCGGCCCTGGTACTCGATGTTGTGGATGGTGAACACGCTCTTGGTGTCCCACAGCTGGGGGATGCGGTGGCGCTCCTCCAGCAGGTAGATGGGCACCAGAGCGGTCTGCCAGTCGTTGCAGTGGAGCACGTCGGGATGCCAGTTCAGATAACCCACGCTCTCCACCACGGCCCGGGAGAAGTAGGCGAACCGTTCCCCGTCGTCATAGTGGCCGTAGATGGAGGAGCGCTTGAAGTAGTACTCGTTGTCCACGAACCAGTAGGTGACCCCGTCCCGCCGCAGCTCAAACAGGCCGCAGTAGGGGGTGCGCCAGGCAACGGTGATGTGGAAGCACTGCAGATAGGTCATCTGACTGCGCCATTCCTCCCCAATGCCCTCGTACAAAGGAAGGATGACCCGGACGTCGTGGCCTTCCTTGGCCAGAGCCTTGGGCAGAGCGCCCGCCACGTCGGCCAGACCGCCGGTCTTGATAAAGGGCGCGCACTCTGAGGTGGCAAACAGGATATTCATAGATTACCTCCAAGCGTTGTCGATTTGCCCCGCCCGGGGGCGGGAGAACAGGCAGGGAGGCGGCGGCGCATAGCCGCCGCCTCCCTGGTAAGATCTTCTCAGGTCAGACGATCTCGTTTTTGGCGATGGCCAGGGGATAGGTGCTGTGGCCCATCAGCATCCGGCCCGGGTTGACCCGGACGTTCTTGTCGGTGATGGCGTATTTCAGCACCGCGCCGGCCTGGATAGTGGTGCCCTGCATCAGCACGCAGCCGGACACCTTGGCGCCCTTCTCCACCCGGACGCCGCGGAAGAGGATGGAGTTCTCCACCTCGCCCTCGATGATACAGCCGTCGGCCACCAGGGAGTTATAGCACCGGGAGTCGGGGCCGTAGTAGGTGGAGGGATCGGAGCGGTCCTTGGTGCGGACGGGACGCTCAGGCACGAAGAGTTCCTGCCGGGTGGCGGGGTCCAGCAGCTCCATGCTGCGGGCGAAGTAGCCGGCCACCGACTGGAGGCGGGCGGCGTAGCCGTCATACACATAGGGGCAGATCTTCAGCTGGCCCACCATGGCCTGGAGGACGCCTACGCTGAAGGAGTGGATGTTGTGGGCGGCGCAGTGGTCCACCAGGGAGAGCAGCAGCTCCTTGGACAGGATGTACACCTCCAGGGACTCGCAGCCCTGGGCGATGGGGGGATGGACCGCCACGTCGGTGATGCGGCCGCCGGCCCCGATGGTGAAGTAGTCGCAGCCCTTGGGGTCGCCCATGGGATGGCCGGTGCACACGGCGGTGATGTCGGCGTCGTTACGGATGTGGGCCTCAAAGATATCCCGCAGGGGGAGGCTCACCGCCAGGTCGCCGCCGGCCAGCACCACGTGGTCCTGCCGGATATTTTGCAGATAGGAGCGGATGCCCGCCAGGGCGTCCATGCGGCCGTGATACACGCCCTCCCGCTTGGAACCGTTGCCGGAGTAGCTGAAGGGGGGCAGGATGCGCAGGCCGCCGTGCTTGCGGGACAGATCCCAATCCTTACCGGAGCCCACATGATCCAGCAGGGACTGATAGTTGGCGTCCACGATCATGCCCACGTCGGAGATGCCGGCGTTGACCATGTTGGACAGCATGAAGTCGATGACCCGATACCGGCCGCCATAGGGGATGGAGCAGGTGTTGCGGTTCTGAGTCAGCTCCCGCAGGTCGGGGTTGGAAAGGTAGGAGAAGATGATGCCGTGCAGTTTGTTCATCATTTCACCCCACCTCCTTTCACGTTACGAGTGATCATGGCCTTGGGAGAGACCACGGCGTCATCGCCAATGGTGAGATTCTGAGCCACCACGGCCACGCCCCAGTCTTCGCTGCCGTCGGGGGCGGCGCCCACCCGGGCCCGGGTGCCGATGACGCTGTTTTCCGCCACAATGGCGTACTCCACCACGGCGCCGGCCTTGACAACGGTGCCGGGCATCAGGATGGAGTAGCGCACCACGGCGCCCTCCTCCACGATGACGGAGTGGAACAAAACGGAATTCTCCACGGTGCCGTAGACCTCACAGCCGCCGGTGACCATGGAGTGGTCCACCCTGCCGTTCTTGCCCATCACATGGGGGGGCTTGGTGGGGGTGCGGGCGAAAATGGGCCACTCGTTGTCATACAGGTCGATGCCGTTGGGAGCCTCGGGATTGAGCATATCCATGTTGGCGTCCCACAGGGAGTCAATGGTGCCCACGTCCTTCCAGTAGCCCTTGAAGCGGTAGGCGGTCATCTTTTCGCCGTTGCTCAGCATGGCGGGGATGATGTTCTTGCCGAAGTCGTTGGAGCTCTTCTCGTCCTCCTCGTCGGCGATGAGGTACTCCCGCAGCTTCTTCCAGGTGAAGATGTAGATGCCCATGGAGGCCAGGTTGCTCTTGGGCTTCTTGGGCTTCTCCTCGAATTCGTAGATGTCGTCGTTCTCATCCACGTTCATGATACCGAAGCGGGGGGCCTCCTCCATGGGGACCTCCAGCACGGAGATGGTGCAGGCGGCCTTGGCCTCCTTGTGGCGGCGCAGCAGGTCGGCGTAGTCCATCTTGTACACGTGGTCGCCGGACAGGATGAGCACATAGTCCGGGTTATAGGTGTCCAGGAAGTTGATGTTCTGGTAGATGGCGTTGGCGGTACCCTTATACCAGGTGCCCTTCTCGCCCTCCCGCATGTAGGGGGGCAGGATGTGGACGCCGCCGTAGGACCGGTCCAGGTCCCAGGGCTCGCCGTTGCCGATGTAGGCGTTGAGCTCCATGGGGCGGTACTGGGTCAGCACGCCCACGGTGTCGATGCCGGAGTTGATGCAGTTGGACAGGGGGAAGTCGATGATGCGGTACTTGCCCCCAAAGGGGACGGCGGGTTTTGCCACGTGGCTGGTGAGAGCGTGGAGGCGGCTGCCCTGACCGCCCGCCAGCAACATGGCGACACATTCTTTCTTCATTCTATCACCTCAGGTTTTGAACTGGAACTTATTTGAAATTCCGGACCTTCCGGATGGGCTCACTGGGTTTTCTTTTTGCGTGTGGGTTTGGGGGCGTCCGCCTTCACGGCGGGGACGGCGCCCTTTTTGCGCACGGCGGGCTTGGGGGATTCCGCCTTCACAGCGGGGGCCTTGGCCTTCTTGCGCACGGCGGGCTTGCCGGCCGCCTCCTTTACCGCCAGCTTGAGGGTCTCTTCCTTGTCGGCCTTCTTCTTGCGGACGGGGAACTTGCGGGTGCACTTGTAGATGGCGGCGCTCATGGCGGGGAGCTTCAGGGTGATGGACTGCTCCCGGCCCTGGCTCTCGTTGTACTGGCTCTTCACCGGCTCCAGATCACCGCCCCCGCTGCCGCCGAAGGCCTCGTTGTCGGTGTTGAAGATACAGGTGTACACGCCGGGGACGGGAACGCCCACGGTGTAGCCCGAGCGGTCCACCGGGGAGAAGTTGCACACGATGACCAGGGTATCCCCCTTGGCGTCCTTGCGCAGGAAAGCCACGGTGTTGGCCTGGTTGTCGTTGGCCTCGATCCACTCGAAGCCCTCCCAGGAGAAGTCCAGCTCCCACAGCTCGGGATGGGCCAGATAGAGGGCGTTGGCCTGCTTGAAGAACTCCTGGAGCTGGCGGTGGGGCTTGGCCCACTCCTGATCGGGGTCCAGCAGGTGCCAGTCCAGGGAGTGCTCATAGTGCCACTCATTCCACTGGCCGAACTCGCTGCCCATCATCAGCAGCTTTTTGCCGGGATGGGTGAGCATGTAGGTGTAGAAGGCCCGGACGCCGGCGAATTTCTCCGCGTTGGTACCCGGCATCTTGTTGATGAGGGAGCCCTTCATGTGCACCACCTCGTCGTGGGACAGGGGGAGCACAAAGTTCTCCGAGAAGGCGTACATCAGGGAGAAGGTGATGTCCTTGTGGTTGAACTGGCGGAAATAGGGGTCCAGCTTGATGTAGTGGAGGATGTCGTTCATCCACCCCATGTTCCACTTCAGGTTGAAGCCCAGGCCGCCCTCCAGACCGCCCTCGCCCACCGGATGGGACACACGGGGCCAGGCGGTGGACTCCTCGGCGATCATCATGGCGTCGGGATGGGCCTGGAAGATCTGGCCGTTGAGCTCCTGCAGGAAGTCCACGGCCTCCAGGTTTTCGTGGCCGCCGAACATGTTGGGGACCCACTCGCCTCCCTGCCGGCCGTAGTCCAGATAGAGCATGGAGGCCACAGCGTCCACCCGCAGGCCGTCGATGTGGTACTGCTCCAGCCAGAACATGGCGGAGGAGAACAGGAAGGAGCGCACCTCAAGCCGGGAGTAGTCGAACACACGGGTGCCCCAGTCGGCATGCTCGCCCTTGCGGGTGTCGGCGTACTCGTAGCAGGGGGCGCCGTCAAACTCGTACAGGCCGAAGGCGTCCTTGGGGAAGTGGGCGGGCACCCAGTCCAGAATCACGCCGATGCCGGCCTGGTGGAGCTGGTCGATGAGCCACATGAAGTCGTGAGGGGTGCCGAAGCGGCTGGTGGCCGCGAAGTAGCCGGTGCACTGATAGCCCCAGGAGGCGTCCAGGGGGTGCTCGGTGATGGGCAGCAGCTCCACGTGGGTGAAGCCCATCTCCTTCACATAGGGCACCAGGTACTTGGCGATGTCCCGGTAGGACAGCATCTGGTCGTCGGCGGTGCGCCGCCAGGAGCCCAGGTGGATCTCATAAATATTCAGCGGCTTCTGGTAGATCGGGTTATTTTTCCGGTACTCCATCCAGCTGGCGTCCCCCCAGCTGTAGCCGGAGAGATCGTAGAGCTTGGAGGCGGTACCGGGCCGGGTCTCGGCGTGGAAGGCGTAGGGGTCGGACTTGGCCAGCACCTGGCCGGATTCGGTATGGACGGCAAACTTGTAGCAGTCATACTGGTTCAGTCCGGGGATAAAGGCCTCCCACACGCCGTCGCTGAGCAGCTCCATGGGGTGGTCGGAGTCGTTCCAACCGTTAAAGTCGCCCATGACAGCCACGGCCTTGGCGTGCGGGGCCCAGACCCGGAATACCCAGCCGTCCAGCCCGCCGCGGGTGGTGGGGTGGGCGCCCAGGAACTCCTGAGCGCGGACCGCGTGACCCTGGGAAAAAGCCTGGAGGATGGGATCGGATTTGCTGGAAGCCATAGGTATCCTCTCCTTGTTGGCAGTCCCCCGCTCCCGTCAAATTGGCGAAAACTGGGGGGTCTTGTCATTGGTAATAAATAAAATCCAAAGGGCTCGGATTTTATTTGTGTAAAGTATACAACTATATAAAAGGATAGTCAAGACAACTCTGCAAAAACCCGGCGTAAAATTTCCAGTAAGTTATGCAATATCTTTTGTAAAGAACGCGCAAGAGACCGCCGCACCAGAGGGCGGCGGTCTCGCGGCGTCGGTTCAGCCTGCCATCAGCAGGGTGCGGGCCAGTCGGAGGAAAATGCCGGGAATGCTCAGCTTGTCCACCGCCTGGCCGGCCACCAGGGGGATGGAGGCCAGGGTCTGCTCCCCGGCGGTGACTGTCATGTGCCCCAGGGTCTGACCCGTCTCCACCGGGGCGGCCACGTCTTCACACAGCTCCAGCTGAACCGAGACCTGGTTGACGATGGACTTGTCCACCAGGATGCGGGTGGGCTGGGCCAGCACCGGCTGCACCGTCTCTTCTTCCCCCAGCAGCACGGGCACCGGCGGGACCGCCTGATTTGGGTAAACATCCATCAGGGTATAATTGGCAAAGCCGTAGTTCAGCAGGGCCTGGGCCGACGCCGAGCGCACGTCGGAGCTGGCGCAGCCCAGTACCACGGCGATGAGCTCCATGCCGTCCCGCTCCGCCGTGGCCGACAGGCAGAAGCCGGCGGCGTCGGTGGAGCCGGTTTTCAGCCCGGTGGCCCCCTGGTAGAAGCGGATGAGCTTGTTGGTGTTGGACAGCTGGAACTGGCCTCCCCGGAGGGAGTCCATCCAGATGGTGGTGTAGTCCCGGATGGAGGGGTGGTTGAGGATGAGCTCCCGGCTCATCAATGCGATGTCATGGGCGGAGGTGAGATGGCCCGCCGCCGGCAGGCCGGTGCAGTTGACAAAGCAGGTGTCCGCCATGCCCAGTTCGGCGGCCCGCTGGTTCATGCGGGCCACAAAGGCCTCCTCACTGCCCGCCAGGTGCTCCGCCAGGGCCACCGAGGCGTCGTTGCCCGAGGCCACCGCCACCGCCTTCAGCAGGTCGTTGACGGTCATCTGCTCCCCCTCCTTTAAATACACCTGGGAGCCCCCCATGGAGGAGGCATAGGCCGATACGGTGACCACGTCCTCCCGGGAGAGGCTGCCGCTGTCAATGGCCTCCATCACCAGCAGCAGGGTCATGACCTTGGTGACGCTGGCGGGCTCCAGCTTGTCGTGGGAATTTTGCTCGTAGAGGATGGTGCCCGTTTCCTTTTCCATCAGCACCGCCGCCTTGGCCTCCGCGGCGGGGGCGCCGGAGGCCCGGACGGGCAGGGCGAGGAAGGTGGCGGCCAGCAGGGCCGCGGCCAATTTTTTCATGGTGTGTGACGCCTCCAATGCTCAAATGCTCTGTGGGAGAGGATATGGAGGCGGACGGCCTTCTATACCGGCTTTGACGGGGCCAATTTTTTCTGCTATGCTGATACAAACCGAGGGGAGGGAGCGGAAGTGACCACGGCGGCGGTGATCCTGGCGGGCGGGCGCTCCAGCCGGATGGGCCGGGACAAGGCGGCGCTGGACCTGGAGGGCCGCAGCTTTTTGGCGCGGCTGGCGGAGCGGTACCGGCCGGTTTTTGACCGGGTGTACGTCTCCTCCCCCAGGCGGGGGACCTATGACGTGCCGGGGGCGGAGGAACTGCCCGACCTGCGGCCCGGCCGGGGGCCCCTGGCGGGGCTGGAGGCCGCCTTCCTGTCCACGGAGGCGGAGACCGTCTTTCTCACCGCCGTGGACCTGCCCTTTGGGGACCCGGTACTGGCCCTGCGGCTGACGGCGGAGCTGGGGGAGGCCGACGCCTGCCTGATCCGCCGGGGGGACGGGAGCCTGGAGCCCCTGTTCGCGGCCTACCGCCGGAGCTGCCTGCCTGCCCTCCAGTCCTGCCTGGATGGGGGACGGGGAGCCGTGAAAGGGCTGCTGGACCAAATCTCCTGCCGTGTGGTGGAGGAATCCGCCCTGGAGGGGTGGGATCTGGCCCGAATCCTGTACAATGTGAATACTCCGGAGGACTACCGGCGGGCGTGCCGGAAGGCAGAGCGGTAAAATTCCTCTTTACAATGTTGCTTTAGTGTGGTACTATACGAAAGCAATCGTCACATATTGCATTGGAGGAATGTACATGAAACGGAAACTGACTGCTCTGGCCCTTGCGCTGGGCCTGACCTTCTCCCTGACCGCCTGCGGCGGCGGCGCCGGCGGCACCGCCGACACTCCGTCCAGCGGCGAGACCACTCCCGCGGAGTCCACCACCCCCGCCGGCTCCACCGAGACCACCCCCGTCAATTCTGAGACCCCCGCCGCCGAGAGCGACATGGCCTATGTGAAGGACAAGGGTACCCTCATCGTGGGCATGACCGACTTCGCCCCCATGGACTACAAGGACGACAGCGGCGAGTGGATCGGCTTTGACGCCGACATGGCCAAGGCCTTCGCCGAGAGCCTGGGCGTGGAAGTGGAGTTCCTGGAGATCAACTGGGACAACAAGCTGATGGAGCTGGACACCAAGGGCATCGACGTCATCTGGAACGGCATGACCATCACCGATGAGGTCACCGAAGGCGCTTCCGTGTCCGAGGCTTACTGCAACAACGGCCAGGTGGTGGTGCTCCCCGCCGAAAAGGCCGAGGACTACCAGACTGTGGAGAGCCTGAGCGGCCTGAACTTTGCCGTGGAGAACGGCTCCGCCGGCGCCGAGCAGCTGGATCTGCTGGGCCTGACCTATGTGGCCAAGACCACCCAGGCCGACGCCCTGATGGAGGTGGCCTCCGGCGCCTCCGACGCCTGCGTCATCGACCTGCTGATGGCCGGCGCCATGATCGGCGAGGGTACCAGCTATCCCGAGCTGACCTACACCGTGCAGCTCAACAGCGAGGAGTACGGCGTGGCCTTCCGCAAGGGCTCCGACCTGACCGAGGCCTTTAACAGCTTCTGGAAGGATGCCTATGACGCCGGTACCGTCATGGAGGTGGCCACCACCTACGGCGTGCAGGAGTCCGTCATCGAGAAGTAAGAACGTGTATTCTGCGGGAACGAGGCAGAGAGTTTTCGGGCTCTCTGCCTTTCCCCGGTCATAGAGAGGAAACCGCCTATGCTGTTGTCTGTATCCCTCACCCTGCTGGAGGGGCTGGTCGTCACCCTGGAGCTCTTCGCTCTCACCCTGCTGTTTGCACTCCCCCTGGGGCTGATTATTTCCTTCGGCTCCATGAGCCGGTGCACCCCCCTGCGGGCGGTGGTGAAAACCATCGTGTGGGTCATCCGGGGTACCCCCCTGATGCTCCAGATTCTGGTGGTGTTCTATGGCCCCGGCCTGATGTTCGACCTGCCCCTGCTGCCCCGGTTTACCGCGGCGGTGGTGACCTTCGTCATCAACTACGCCTGCTACTTCTCCGAGATCTTCCGGGGGGGTATCCAGGGCGTGCCGGTGGGCCAGCAGGAGGCCGGCCTGGTATTGGGTATGACCAAGCGGCAGATCTTCTTCAAGGTCACCCTGCTCCAGGTGGTCAAGCGCATCGTGCCCCCCATGGGCAACGAGTTCATCACCCTGGTGAAAGATACCGCCCTGGTGCGCACCATCTCGGTGTATGAGATCATCTGGATGGGGGAGTCTTACATCAAAAAGGGCATGATCTGGCCCCTGTTCTACACCGCTGTGTTCTATCTGGTGGTCAACGGCATTCTCACCCTGCTCTTCGGCTGGTTTGAGAAGAAGCTGGACTATTTCAAGTAAGGAGGGGCCCTCCATGCCTATTCTGGACGTACAGCACATCGAAAAGCACTTCGGCGCCACCCGGGTGCTGGAGGACATCAGCTTTTCCCTGGAGCAGGGCCAGGCCCTGGCCATCATCGGCTCCTCCGGCTCCGGCAAGACCACCCTGCTGCGGTGCATCAACTTTCTGGAGACCCCCAACCAGGGCAAAATCCTGGTGAACGGGGAGACCCTCTTCGACGCGGACGACCCTGCCACCCAGCGGGAGAGCGAGGTGCGGAAAAAGCGGCTCCACTTCGGCCTGGTGTTCCAGTCCTTCAACCTGTTCCCCCAGTACACCGCCCTGGAAAATGTGACCCTGGCCCCCGGGCTGCTGGCCCAGGAGCGGCCCGACTTCAAGCAGAACAAAAAGGCCATCCTGGAGGAGATCCAGCGGGAGGGCCGGGCGCTGCTGGAGAAGATGGGCCTGTCCGACCGGGCGGACCACTACCCCCATCAGCTCTCCGGCGGCCAGCAGCAGCGGGTGGCCATCGCCCGGGCCCTGGCCCTGAAGCCGGACATTCTCTGCTTCGACGAGCCCACCTCCGCCCTGGACCCGGAGCT
>CASEOA010000023.1 GCA_949289455.1 uncultured Eubacteriales bacterium | reverse complement strand
CCCTGGATTGGCTGTCTCCATCGCAGTTTGAGGCCAACCTCCTGGCGGCTCAGGCAGCATGAACGAGCATCTCGCAGAAACTCAACGATTCATTCCGTTTTTTTCGGCATTTTCATGTCCGTTTTTTTGGGAAGGGCTCATTCACAGCGGGAGAACCGGCGACAGACAGGCTTGGATGCGGATTCCGGATGGTATGTGGATGTATGAGGTTTGAAAAAAAGATGGCGGTTCATTGGTATCACCTCCAATGGGCATAAAAAAAGAGGGGCCCGCTGTTTGCAGCCTGACGGCAGCAGCGGGCCCCTCACTGGTGTGTTCTACAGATTCATTTCTGGTTCCTGGGATAGTTCCAGTCGTTCTTGAAGATCTGGGACGGTATATTCGATTTTTGCTCTGGCCTCCTGGAGAGCTTTCATCTGCTTGTCCTCAGGTTCAGGGCCTTCTTCCAGGAAGAAGTCGGTGGCCCGGTACAGCTCTGCGAGCTGATCTGCGGAGAATAACTGAGCTCTGGAGATCAGCCCGGAACGGACAGCAAAGTCTTCCTTGGCTGCATGGTAGTTTCCCTCAAAGTAGTGGCCGTGGCTAACTCCGCGCCGATCAAAATCCCAGACCCAGGTAACAAATTGGTACCCCCGGTCATTTTCGCGTTCTCGGCCGGCAAGCACAGCACACCCGAAGTCTGCCAGTAAGCGGAACTCCTCTTTCAGGTCACTGGCACGAAGCAGAGGGGAGCTCTGAACCGCTTCCACATATTCATAGACTTCGTCAGCTGTTGCCCCCACTCGGTGGTACAGGTCATTGACTTCCTCATTCTTGCTTCCTGCGGGTAAAATGTAAATTTCACTGCTGGGGGTTACACAGAGAACCGGCTGCCCATGGAGCGAAACACTCAGATTCTGAGTACCTGCATAGGACGATTCGATTCCTTCTTTCCGCAAACGGCGGGAAAGCTCCGCATAAAATTTTTCTCTCACAAAGAATACCTCCAATCAAAAATAGCCGAGATCTCCTTTTGAGATCCCGGCATAAATAAGGATTTATATGAATTGTCCACAAAAGAGATGCGAACCCTCATGTGCATTCTGCTCGGATGCGAATGAGTCGTTTTTGGCTGCTCCGCTTATTTTTTGGTTTTTCTATAATGTGAGAGCAGGCCATCAGTGAAGTGCGAAAAGGGAATGTAGAGAGGGCCTGCGAATTATTCGGTAGCATTTTTTCGAAAAGGCAGGGAAACGGTTGAGCTACGGGCCCACCATTTTTGCAAAAAAGTTGCAAAAAAGCCGTGAAACTTATAATTTCACGGCTTTTTGTGGTGGACCTAATCGGGATCGAACCGACGACCTTACGGATGCGAACCGTACGCTCTCCCAGCTGAGCTATAGGCCCATATTTGGTTATTTTGTATATTTTTGCTTGTTCTGTTTGTGCAGTTTGCTGTTCTGACCGGGCCCGTGTTATGTTGCGCTTGCTCTCCCAGCTGAGCTATAGGCCCATATGTGTCATTGGCAGTGCGTTGGGAAAGGTGGCCACATGGGTGCAGCGCCTTGGCACTCGAATATTATAACACAATTCAAAGTATTGTAAAGAGGTTTTTGAAAAAAAGTGAAAAGTGATATTGATAAATAGGCGAAAATGATGTATGATATCAAATATAGCCTTCCGATGGGCGGCGCTTATGCGGCCGGCCTGCGGCAAGGCCGCACTAGTCGGGGAGTTAGCGGTGCCCTGTACCTGCAACCCGCTACAGCAGGGATGAATCCCGGCCCCCGGAACAGCGTTGTGTCGTCTGACCCTGGTAAGCAGCGATGATGGATCGGTCCCGCGCAAGGTCACACCGTGAACCGTGTCAGGCGGGGAACCGAGCAGCACTAAGCGGACCGTGAGCTGTGCCGCGGGGGTTCCGCTCCTGAGCCGGCTGCCAGGGTAACGGGCATAACGTTGTCTCCAAAGGCCGGTGTGCGGTCTTGCCATGTGCCGGACGATCAGGGAGAGGCGGGGCCACGCAGCCTCCGCCCCTCCCCTTATTTTTTTGCGAGGTGACCGGTTTGTATCAGGCTTTGTATCGCAAATGGCGGCCCCGAACCTTTGACGACGTGGTAGGCCAAGCCCACATCACGGAGACCCTCAAGCGGCAGGTGGATACCGGCCGCCTCTCCCACGCCTATCTGTTTACAGGCACCCGGGGTACCGGCAAGACCACCTGCGCCAAGATCCTGGCCCGGGCGGTGAACTGTGAGCACCCGGTGAACGGCAACCCCTGCAACCAGTGCCCCTCCTGCCTGGGGATTGAAAACGGCTCCATCCTGGATGTGCTGGAGCTGGACGCCGCCTCCAACAATGGTGTGGATCAGGTCCGGGCCCTGCGGGACGAGGCGGTCTATACCCCCGCCGCCGTCCGCAAGCGGGTGTACATTGTGGACGAGGTGCATATGCTCTCCACCGCGGCCTTCAACGCCCTGCTGAAGATCCTGGAGGAGCCCCCCGCCCATCTGATGTTTATTCTGGCCACGACGGAGCTGCACAAGGTGCCGGCCACCATCAGGTCCCGCTGCCAGCAGTTCTCCTTCAAGCGCATTCTGCCCGGCGATATTGCCGCCCGGTTGGCCTATGTGGCCCGCCAGGAGGGCATGGAGCTGCGGGGAGAGGGGGCCCAGCTGTTGGCCCGGCTGGCCGACGGCGGCCTGCGGGACGCACTGTCCCTGCTGGACCAGTGTGCCGTCCCCACCGGCCCCATCGGGGAGCAGGAGGTGCTGGACGCCCTGGGCCTGGCGGGCAACCTGGAGACAGCCCACCTGCTGGACCAGGTGGGTAAGGGGGACGCCCAGGGCGCTCTGGAGACCCTGGCCCGGCTGTACGGCGCAGGCAAGGAGGTGGGCAGCCTGCTGGGGGAGCTGGCCGCCCTGGTGCGGGATCTGTTGGTGCGTAAGACCGCCCCCAGGGGGGGCGCGGCCCTGCTCACCGGCGGCTATGATGAGAACACCATGCGGGGGCTGTCCAATCTGTTCCAGCCCGCCCGGCTGGTGCAGATGCTGGGCTTGCTCCAGACCACCATTGCCGATCTGGCCCGCAGCGGCAACCGGCGCACCGACGCAGAACTGTGCCTGATCCGGCTGTGCGACCCGTCGCTGGACGAGAGCCTGGCGGGCCTCAACGCCCGGCTGGCCCGGCTGGAGGGGTTGCTGGCGGGAGGCGTACCCACGGCTTGCCCCGTGCCCCAGCAGAGCATGAAGCGGACGCAACCGGTCCCCTCCGCCCCCCGGGCGGCGGAGAACACCCCGCCCTGGGAGGAGGAGAGGCCCCCGCTGCCAGAGGAGCCCGGCGAGCCGGTGGGCTATGAGGAGCCCGCCCCTCAGACTCCGGCGCAGCCCGTGACCCAGCCTGCGCCCGGCCCGGCGGCCCAGCCCGGGGATCTGTGGCCCGGCCTGGTAGCCGGCCTGCGCACCCAGTTTCCGGCGGTGTACCCCTTCCTGAGCAATCCGGCGGCAGTACAGGGGATGCTGGAGGAACGCACCTTGACGCTGTGGGTGGACACCGACTTTACCAAGAGTATGGTGGGCGCACCGCCGGTGCTGAAGGCATTGGCTGAGCTGGCCTCTGCCCAGACCGGCCTGGAGATTCGGTGCACGGTCAAGGTGGGCGCCCCTCCACAGGCGGCGCAGGCCCCGGAGCACGACAATCTGGATGACCTGCTGGCCCTGGGTCGGCAGTTTGACAATATCATTATTGAAGAATAAAGGAGTTACGACAATGGCAAAGGGATTCAACAGCCGGGGATTCGGCGGCATGGGCGGCGGCATGAATATGAATATGATGAAGCAGGTTCAGAAGATGCAGCAGGACATGATGAAGATGCAGCAGGAGCTGGAGACCAAGACCTACACCGCCGCGGCGGGCGGCGGAGCGGTGAGCGCCACCGTCACCGGCAAGCGGGTAGTGGAGAGTGTCACCATCGACCCGGATGCCGTGGACCCGGAGGACGTGGAGATGCTCCAGGACATGATCGTGGCGGCGGTGAACGAGGCCCTGCGGGCGGCGGAGAACGACTCCGTCTCCACCATGCAGCAGCTCACCGGCGGCCTGAACCTGCCCTTCTGAGAAACTGACATCCAAAAGAGCTGCCGTGGACACGGCAGCTCTTTTTGTGGGACTATGGGAGGCATGGAGATGGAACAACAGGTACAGATGTCGGAGCGGTTCCGGGTGGGGGCCCTGCTGGCGGTGGCCGGAGGGCTGCTGGACGCCTACACCTATTTGCAGCGGGGCGGGGTGTTCGCCAACGCCCAGACCGGCAACATCGTGCTGCTGGGGGTGCGGCTGGCGGAGGGCCAGTGGGCAAAGGCTCTCCACTATCTGGCCCCCATTCTGGCCTTTGTGGCGGGGGTGCTGGCGGCCGAGTGGATCAAAAGCCGGTTCAAGGAGGCCACCGCCGTCCACTGGCGGCAGCTCTCGGTGGGGATGGAGGTGGTGGTGCTCCTGCTGGTAGCCCTCCTGCCCCACACCATGGACGCCTTGGCCAACGTGGCCGTGTCCTTTGTGTGCGCCGTCCAGGTGGAGAGCTTCCGCAAGGTCCACGGCAGCGCCTTTGCCACCACCATGTGCACCGGCAACCTGCGCAGCGGTACCGAGCGGCTGTGGCTCTGGCTGCACACCGGGGAGCGGGAGCACCTGACCCGGGCGGCCTACTATGGCGGGGTCAACCTGTGCTTCATCGGCGGAGCCGCCCTGGGGGCGTGGCTGGTGGGCGTCATGGGCCTGTACACCGTGGGGGCCGCCTGCATCCCGCTGCTGGTCACGCTGCTGCTGATGGCCCGGCGGCGGGCATAAACAACTTAAAGACAGGCAACGGGGACTGCCGCAGACGCGGCAGTCCCCGTTTGATATTCAATGCCGGCCCAGCCGCAGTTTGAAGTCCTGATACCCGAACCGGGTCAGGGGGGAGATAAGCCCCCCCTCCGCCAGGGTCCAGATGTCCGGCAGGGGCATCCCGTTGAAGGTGTTGTTTTTGCAGGTGGTGTAGATGGCCATGTCCCCGAAGACCACCAGATCCCCTGGGTTCAGGGGGGCGGCGAAAGCGTAGTCCCCGATTACGTCCCCGGCCAGGCAGGTGGGCCCGGCCAGCCGGTAGCGGTACCCCTCCGTGCCGTCGGTCTCCGCCCCCAGAATGGGAGGCTGGTAGGGCATCTCCAGCACGTCGGGCATGTGGCAGGCGGCGCTGGCGTCCAGGATGGCAATGCGGATGCCGCCGTTTTCCACCACGTCCAGCACCCGGCTGACCAGATACCCGGCGTTGAGGGCGGCCGCCTCCCCGGGCTCCAGGTACACCGTCAGGCTCCAGGTTTCTTGGGCGTACCGGATGCACTCCGCCAGGGTGGCCAGATGGTAGCCCGGGCGGGTGATGTGGTGACCGCCCCCCATGTTGAGCCATTTCATTCGGGGCAGCACGTCCCCGAACTTGTCCGCCACCGCATCCAGGGTGGTGCGCAGGTCGTCGGCGTCCTGTTCGCACAGGGTGTGGAAGTGGAGGCCATCCAGCAGGGCCAGCAGGGAAGGGGTCATCTCCCTGTCCCACACCGCCCGGGTGACCCCCATGCGGCTGCCGGGGGCGCAGGGGTCGTAGATGGCGTGGCCCTCCTGGGTGGAGCACTCCGGGTTGAGCCGCAGGCCCACCTGTTTCCCCGCCCCCTTGGCCCGAGGCCCGAATTGGGCCAGCTGGTGGATGGAGTTAAAGACGATGTGCCCGGCGTACCGGAGCAACGCTTCAAACTGGTCCTCCCGGTAGGCCCCGCAGAACACATGGACCTCCTTGCCGGGCATCTCCTCCCAGCCCAGCCGGGCCTCGTAGAGGCCGCTGGCCTCGGTGCCCGCCAGACAGGGGGCCAGCAGGGGGTAGCAGTCGTAGTTGGAAAAGGCCTTCTGGGCCAGCAGAACCTTGCAGCCGGTGCGCCTGGCCAGGGCGGCAAGAACCTGGCCGTTGGATTTCAGCCGTTCCTCGTCGATCACATAGGCGGGCGTGGGCAGATCGGCAAACAGAGGGTTGGCATCGCCGTAGGGCCGCAGCCCCCCGAAGGGGGGCGCGGAGAGGTCGAGCACGGCCATCAGTCCACCAGCACCGGGCTGTGGCTCTCGCTGCGGGACAGGCCGTACTTGTCCAGAGCGTCCAGGAAAGGATCGGGGTCAAACTCCTCCACGGTGTGGACCCCCTTCTGGGTCCACTTGCCGGTGAGCAGCATGAGGGCGCCGCACATGGCGGGCACGCCGGTGGTGTAGCTGATGGCCTGGCTGGCCACCTCCTTGTAGCACTCCTGGTGGTCGCACACGTTGTAGATATAGTAGGTCTTGTCCAGACCGTCCTTCTTGCCGGTAAAGATGCAGCCGATGTTGGTCTTGCCGTGGGTGCGGGGGCCCAGGCTGGCGGGGTCGGGGAGCAGGGCCTTCAGGAATTTGATGGGCACGATTTGGTGGCCCTCAAACTCGATGGGGGTGGTGGACAGCATCCCCACGTTCTCCAGGCACTGCATGTGGGTCAGGTAGCTCTGGCCGAAGGTCATGAAGAAGCGAATGCGTTTGACCTCGGGGATGTTCTCCGCCAGGGACTCGATCTCCTCGTGGTGGAGAAGGTACATGTCCTTCTGCCCCACCTGGTCAAAGTTGTACTCCCGCTTGATGGACATGGGGGGGATCTCCACCCAGTGGCCGTTCTCCCAGTAGGAGCCGGGGGCGGATACCTCCCGCAGGTTGACTTCCGGGTTGAAGTTGGTGGCGAAGGGGTAGCCGTGGTCGCCGCCGTTGCAGTCCAGGATGTCGATGGTGTCGATGGTGTCAAACTCGTGCTTTTTGGCGTAGGCGCAGTAAGCCTGGGTGACGCCGGGGTCGAAGCCGCAGCCCAGCAGGGCGGTGAGACCGGCTTTTTCAAACTTTTCCCGATAAGCCCACTGCCAGGTGTAGTCGAAGTAGGCGGAGAAGCCCTTCTCCTTGCACCGCTTCTCGTAGGCGGCCTTCCACTCGGGCTCCTCGATGTCCTCGGGCTCGTAGTTGGCGGTGTCCATGTAGTTGACCCCGCAGGCCAGACAGGCGTCCATGATGGTCAGGTCCTGGTAGGGCAGGGCGATGTTCATGACCAGATCGGGCTGGTAGCTTTTGATGAGGGCGATGACCTGGTTTACGTCGTCAGCGTCCACCTGGGCGGTGGTGAGCTTGGTGGCGGTCTTGCCCGCCAGCTGGGCGGCCAGCTGGTCGCACTTGGACTTGGTGCGGCTGGCGATGCACAGCTCGCTGAACACCTCGCTGACCTGGCAGCACTTGCGGATGGCCACGTTGGCCACGCCGCCGCAGCCGATCACCAATACTTTACTCATAATCCTTCTCCTTTTATTGTAAAATGTAGCGGTTTACTTGGAAAGGGCCAGCAGCAGCTCCCGCAGCACCTTGCAGGCGACGGCGGTGGAGGCTCCGCTGTGGTCCAGCATGGGGGCCAGCTCGTTGACGTCGGCGGCCACCACGTTGGTGCGGCACACCAGCCGGATGGCCTCCAGCAGCTGGGGGAAGGTGATGCCCCCCGCCTCGGGGGTGCCGGTGCCGGGGAAGGCGGCGGGGTCCAGGCAGTCCAGGTCGATGGTGAGATACACCGGCGCGCCGCTGCCCGCCAGGGCTTCGGTTAGGGCCTTCAGCCCGTCGAAGTTGAAGAGGTGGAGCTCGGTGTGGGCCTGGGCGAAGCGGAACTCCTCCCGGTCCCCGCTGCGGATGCAGAACTGGTGGATGCGCCCATCGCCCAGCAGGTCGTGGCACCGGCGGATGACGCAGGCGTGGCTCAGTTTGGCCCCCAGGTAGTCCTCCCGCAGGTCGGCGTGGGCGTCAAAGTGGATGATGTGCAAGTCGGGGTGCCTTTGGCACACCGCCCGGACCGAGCCCAGGGTCACCAGGTGCTCCCCGCCCAGCAGCAGGGGGAGTTTGCGGTCAGAGAGGATGGTTTCCGCCCGGCTCTGGATGTCCGCCAGGGCGGTCTCCGGGCTGCCGAAGCACAGCTCCAGGTCGCCGGAGTCAAAGACGGCGCAGTCGGTCAGGTCCTTGTCCTGGTAGGGACTGTAGGTCTCCAGGCCGAAGCTCTCGTGGCGCATGGCGGCGGGGCCGAACCGGGCCCCGGGGCGGAAGCTGGTGGTGGAGTCGAAGGGGGCCCCGAAGAGGACAATGTCCGCCCCCTCGTAGGAGCTGTCACAGCCCAGAAAGGTCTCGATATTGGGGTTCATCCTTCTACCTCCTCCAGCATCTGCTCCAGAAAGGCGGGGAGGAAAAAGGCCCCGGTGTGGAGACGGACGGTGTAATACTTGGTTTTCAGGTTGAGGGAGAGCCATTTCTCCTTGTCCAGATCATCAATGGGGTGGTACTTCTTGCTGGCAAAGCCGAAGAGCCAGTACCCGGCGGCGTAGGTGGGGATGTGGGCCTGGTACACCCGGCTGATGGGGAAGGTGCTGACGATCCGCTTGTGGCTGCGCTGCATGGCCTCGGCGTCGTGGCGGTAGAAGGGGCTGCCCTGCTGGTTTACCATAATTCCGTCGTCCCGCAGGGCGTTGTAGCAGATGCCGTAAAACTCCCGGGTGAAGTAGCCCTCGGAGGGGCCGAAGGGGTCGTTGGAGTCCACGATGATCAGGTCGTACTGGGCCTTCCGGCGGCGGATGAACCGGAGGGCGTTGTCAAAGTAGATGTGCACCCGCCGGTCGTCCAGGCGACAGGCGTTTTCCGGCAGGTAGCGGCGGCAGGCCTCCACCACTTGCTCGTCCATCTCCACCAGGTCGATGGAGCGGATGGCGTCGTACCGGGCCAGCTCCCGCACCACGCCCCCGTCCCCGGCGCCAATGACCAGCACGTCCTGGATGTGGGGGTGGACCGCCATGGGCACATGGGTCATCATCTCGTCGTAGATGAACCCGTCCCGCTCGGTGAGCATGACGTTGCCGTCCAGGGTGAGCACCTTGCCGAACTCTGGGGTGTCGTAAATGTCGATCTGCTGGTAGTCGCTCCTGCGGGAGTACAGGTGGCGGTTGACCCGGAGGCTGTGCTTCACGTCGGGGGTGTGGAATTCGTCAAACCATAGTTCCATCACAATACCTCCTGCAAAATGTTCAGATGCTCGATTTCCGGGTCCTCAGGGCCGGTCATGGAGCAGCCCTTGGCTTTGGCGTACTGGATGTAGGCCAGAATTTCGGCGGTGATCCGCTCCCCAGGGGCCAGGATGGGGATGCCGGGGGGATAGCACATGACGAACTCGCTGCACACCCGGCCCACGCTGTCCGCCAGGGGGACGCTGACCTTGTCGGCGTAAAAGGCGTCCTGGGGGCTGATGACTACCTCGGGGTCGATGTACTCCTGGTTCATCAGGCCGGAGGGGTCGGTCTGATGCCGGCGGCGGATCTCCGCCAGGGCGCTCACCAGCCGCTCCAGCTCCTGGTAGCGGTCGCCGATGGACAGGTAGGCCAAAATGTTGCCGATGTCCCCGAACTCAATCTGGATGTCGTACTCGTCCCGGAGCAGGTCGTACACCTCGATGCCCGCCAGGCCGATGTCCCGGGTGTGGATGGACAGCTTGGTGGGGTCAAAATCGTAGATGGAGTCTCCGTTGACCAGCTCCCGGCCGAAGGCGTAGTAGCCGCCGATGGCGTTGATCTCCTCCCGGGCGTACTCCGCCATATCGGCCACCCGCTGGAATACGGTTTTTCCCCGGAGGGCCAGGTTGCGGCGGCTGATGTCCAGGCTGGACATGAGCAGGTAACTGCCTGAGGTGGTCTGGGTCAGGTTGATGATCTTGCGGACGTGGCCCTCGGGCAGGTTGGGGCCGGTGAGCAGCAGGGAGGACTGGGTGAGGCTGCCGCCGCTCTTGTGCATGGACACGGCGGCCATGTCCGCCCCCGCCGCCATGGCGGACACCGGCATGTTGTCCCCGAAGTAAAAGTGGGTGCCGTGGGCCTCGTCTGCCAGGCAGTACATCCCGGCGTCGTGGGCCATTTTCACAATGGCCCGCAGGTCGCTGCAAATGCCATAGTAGGTGGGGTTGTTCACCAGCACCGCCACCGCGTCGGGGTGCTCGGCAATGGCCCGGGCCACCTGTTCCCGCTTCATGCCCAGGGAGATGCCCAGCCGGTGGTCCACCTCCGGGTTGACGTAGACCGGGATGGCCCCGCATAGCACCAGGGCATTGATGACGCTGCGGTGGACGTTCCGGGGGAGGATGATCTTGTTCCCTCGCTTGCAGGTGGACAGCACCATGCTCTGTACCGAGCTGGTGGTGCCCCCCACCATGAGGAAGGCCTGGGCGGCGCCAAAGGCGTCGGCGGCCAGCTCCTCCGCCTGGCGGATCACCGAAATGGGGTGGCACAGATTGTCCAGGGGTTTCATGCTGTTCACGTCGATGGTGACACACTGCTCCCCCAGGAAGGCGGCCAGCTCCGGGTTGCCCCGGCCCCGCTTGTGGCCGGGCACGTCGAAGGGCACCACCCGCATCTGCCGAAAAGTCTGGAGGGCCTCATAGATGGGGGCTCTGCTCTGGTCCAGAATGGTCTCTTTGTTCATGGGTCAGCACCTCACAGAAAAGCCGTTTTGGCAGCAAAAAAACGCAAGCCGTATGACACAGCTTGCGTTGCGATCAAAAACCACAGCCCGGGAAAATCCCGACAAAATCCGCCCCCAGGGCCGTACTGGCCGGGGCCGGGGACAAGGGGGACAGGCAGCGTGGTACACAGAGTCTATATAGCAACAAAATACTTTTACTACTCTTTATTGACCGTTTCACAAGTCTGCGCAAAAACGCATTTCGGTTATAAAGTAACCAACTTATAAAATTTGAGCTTTTAACTCAATCAATAAGGCGGCAAACCGCCAATCGGCAGTGGACCCGGCTGTCCGTATGGCCTTGACTCCCGGAGGAGTGGTCCCAGTATTCTTCGCCAGATAAACTCTATGCGGATTGTTTTGTACTATAGCACACTCGTCCCCTGTTGTCAATGGCCCGGGGCGGATTGGGGGGAACGGAGCCGCTGCGGCGGATGCGGGGGCGCGCAGTGTGCGCCCGGCGGCCGTTTCCCGTCAGACCTTCCCCCCACAGGGGGGAAGGTGGCCCACAGGGCCGGATGAGGGGGCGGGCGGGGACAGAGCCCCGCCCCTACAGGTGCAACAGCCGTCCTGTTTCCCGCCCCGTACCGGCGGCCACCATGTATGGCGGCCCTACGGACCGGCTCCTACCGTCGTTGTAGGGGCGCGCAGTGTGCGCCCGCCGCCCCCGCAGATGCAAAAACGCCCCCGGCAGCGCGGCCGGGGGCGTTTGGGTGTTCAGTTCAGAAAGTCCTTCAGCTTTTTGGAACGGCTGGGGTGGCGCAGCTTGCGCAGGGCCTTGGCCTCGATCTGGCGGATGCGCTCCCGGGTGACGTTGAACTCCTTGCCCACCTCTTCCAGGGTGCGGGTGCGGCCATCCTCGATGCCGAAGCGGAGCTTGAGCACCTTCTCCTCCCGCTCGGTAAGGGTGCCCAGCACGGACACCAGCTGCTCTTTCAGCAGGGTGAAGGAGGCGGCCTCGGAGGGTTCGGAGGCGTCCTCGTCGGGGATGAAGTCGCCCAGGTGGGAGTCCTCTTCCTCGCCGATGGGAGTCTCCAGGGAGACGGGCTCCTGGGCGATCTTCAAAATCTCCCGCACCTTGTCCACCGGCATGCCCATCTCCTCGGAGATCTCCTCGGGGGAGGGGTCGTGGCCCAGCTCCTGGAGGAGCTGCCGGGATACCCGGATGACCTTGTTGATGGTCTCCACCATGTGGACGGGGATGCGGATGGTGCGGGCCTGGTCGGCGATGGCCCGGGTGATGGCCTGTCGAATCCACCAGGTGGCGTAGGTGGAGAACTTGTAGCCCTTGGTGTAGTCGAACTTCTCCACCGCTTTGATCAGGCCCAGGTTGCCCTCCTGGATCAGGTCCAGGAAGAGCATTCCCCGGCCCACATACCGCTTGGCGATGGACACCACCAGCCGCAGGTTGGCCTCAGCCAGCCGCTGCTTGGCAGCCTCGCCCCGCTTTACCAGACGGCGCAGCTCCTTCAGCTCCTCCTCGGACAGGGTGATGCTGTCGTCGGCCTCCAGCTCGGCCAGCTGCTCCTTGGCGGCGTCCCCCGCCCCCATGTCCTGGGCCAGCTGAACCTCCTCATCGGGGGTGAGCAGATTGACCTTGCCGATCTCCTTCAGATACATGCGCACCGGGTCGTCAATGCCGAAGGAATCCACCAGGGTGTTGGGGTCCACAATTTCCTCTTCGGGCAGCTCCTCAATCTCGTTGAGCTCCTCCAGGGGGGGCATCACGTCGTCGGCCAGCTCGGGCAGGTAGTCGTCCCCCACGGTGTCGATGCCCAGATTCTCCAGGGTATCATAGATCTTGTCCATCTGCTCGCTGCCCAGGTCCATGTTTTCCAACACGTCCATCAGCTCGCTGGAGGACAGCTTGCCGTTTTTCTTGCCCCGCTCGATGAGCTCGGCCAGCTTTTCGGCGCCCTGGACGCCCTCCACCACCTTCATGACCTCGATTTTGCCCTGCTCCATCTTTTTGGCGTTGTCCCGGGCCAGCTTGGCCTGATCCTCCAGGGTCAGGGTGAGCTCCTTCTTGCCGGTGGTTTTCTTTTCACTCATGTGGTTGTCCTCCATACGATTTTTTCTCTCTGAGTTTGTCGCGGACCGCCATCAGGGGGTCCTGTCCAGCGCCGCCCCGCTTGGCGGCCTCGGTTTTGATGATATCTAAGTAGTCGTGCAGGGCCTGGTTGCTGTTGGCCCTGGACTGGGGCTGTTCCAGAATGCCGGCCAGGTGGCTCATCTCCTCCGGCGACAGGGTGCCGGACAGGGCCCCGGGCTGGAGGCTGAGCCCCTGGCTGTGGCGCTGCCGCAGCAGCACCAGCAGCTTGGCCAGCAGGGGGGAGGAGAAGCTCTCCGGCCCCAGGCCGTCCAGCCGGTCCAGCAGGGCGGGCTCCAGCAGCACCAGCCGGATTACCCCCTCCTCCGCCCGGGCCGAGCGGAGGTTTTCATACCGCAGCTCCCTGGCCTGGGGCTGGAGCTGGGCGGCGGGGGTCAGGTCCCGACGGTCCTGGGCCTTTTTGGCCCGCCAGGCCTTGTCCTTCCGATAGCGGGCCACCTCCTGGGCGAAGGCGGCGCCGGAGAGGCCGGCGGCGGCTGCTGCCTTGTTGCCGTAGAGCTCCCGCTCGATGGGGCTCTGGAGGGCGGCCACCGTGGCCACGGCGTCCTTCAGATAGGCCATCCGGCCCTCCTCGGTGGACAGGTCGTGGCGGGCTTGCAGGCTGTCCAGCCGGTAGTCGTTCTGGCCGGCGCTGCCGTTGAGGCACTTCTCAAAGGCGGCGGGGCCGAATTTTTTGATGAAATCGTCCGGGTCCTGCTTGATAGGATGGCCCTGGCCGTCAAAGGCGTTGGGCAGTTGGAGTACCCGGACAGAGAGATCGGCGTTTTTTAAAATGTTGAGCACCCGGTCGGTGGACTGCTTGCCGGCGGCGTCGTTGTCGTAGCACAGCACCAGCTCCTTGGTGTACCGGGCCAGGATACGGGCGTGCTCCTCGGTGAGGGCGGTGCCCATGGTGGCCACCACGTTGTCAAAGCCCGCCTGGTGCAGGGTAATTACGTCGATGTTGCCCTCCACCAGGATCAGGTTGGGGCGCTTGGTGTTTTTGGCCAGGTTGAGGGCGTAGATCAGACGGCTCTTTTTAAACAGGATGGTCTCCGGGCTGTTGAGGTATTTAGCTCCCTCCAGGCCGGGGAGGATGCGGCTGGTAAAGCCCACCACGTCCCCCCGCACGTCGATGACGGGGAGCATGAGCCTGCCCCGGAACTTGTCATAGAGGCCGCCGTTTTTGCTGGCCACCGCCAGGCCGGCGTCGATGAGCTCCGACTTGGCATAGCCCTTTTCGGTCATGGCCCGGATCAGGGCGTCCCACTGGTCGGGGGCGGCCCCCAGGCCGAAGCGGGTGGCGAACCGGGGAGAGATTTGCCGCTGGGCGATATAGTCCCGTACCGCCGCCCCCTGGGGTCCCTTCAGGCAGCTGTGGTAAAACCGGGCGGTCTCCTTGCTCAGGGCCAGCAGCCTGGCCCGTTTTTGGCGGTAGGCTTCGTTTTCCCCGGTCTCGGGCACCTCCAGCCCCGCCCGTTTGGCCAGCAGTTTGACCGCATCCAGAAAGGGCAGGTTTTCCATCTCCATGATAAAGGAGATCACCCCGCCTCCCTTGCCGCAGCCAAAGCACTTGTAGATCTGCCGCTCAGGCACCACATGAAAGGAGGGGGTTTTTTCGTTGTGGAAGGGGCAGCAGCCCCACAGACTCCCCCCCTTGGGGGTGAGGGCCACATAGCTGCCCACCACGTCGGCGATGTCGGTGCGGGCCACCAGCTCGTCGATGAATTGCTCGGGAATGGCCAAGGCCCTCCTCCTTCCGACTATCTTTTCCAATGTATGCCAGGTTCATACCCAGATAGGTAAAGGATACTTACTTTACGCTCCAGGACTTGGGGATAAAGGCTTCGCTAAACTGTTCTATGGCGTAGGTATCGGTCATGCCGGAAATATAGTCGCAGACCGCCCGCTCCACCCCTTCGGCCACCCGGATATCCTGGTACTCCGGGGAGAGCTTGTCCGGGTGCTTGCAGTAGTATTCAAAGAGCCTGCGGAGGATATCCTGGGCCTTGCCCTCCTCCCCCTTGGCCACCGGGTTGCGGTAGACATACTCGAACATGAACTCCCGCAGCTCGTGCATGGCCTCCCGGCAGGCGGGGGACTGGAGGATGTCGTTTTTCCCGGCGGACTGGGTGATGATGTCCACCGTCAGGGTGTTGATCCGCTCTGAGTGGGTAAAGCCCAGCACCTGGGAGATGGACAGGGGGATATCCATAGGGTAGATGATCTTGCCCCGCATGGCGTCGTCGATGTCGTGGTTGATGTAGGCAATCTTGTCGGCCAGCCGCAGCAGGCGGCCCTCCAGGGTCTCGGCCTGGTGGGGGCCGGTGTGGCACAGGATGCCCCGGCGGACTTCATAGGTCAGGTTGAGCCCCTCGCCGTCCTTCTCCAGCCGGTCCACCACCCGCAGGGACTGTTCGTTGTGGGCAAAGCCTCCGGGCATGATCTCGTTCAGCACCCGCTCCCCGGCGTGGCCGAAGGGGGTATGGCCCAGATCGTGGCCGTAGGCCGCCGCCTCCGCCAGGTCCTCGTTCAGGTGGAGGCCCCGGGCGATGGTACGGGCGATGCGGCTGACCTCGATGGTATGGGTCATGCGGGTGCGGTAGTGGTCCCCCTCGGGCTCCAGAAATACCTGGGTCTTGTGCTTGAGCCGCCGGAAGGCCTTGGAGTGGACGATGCGGTCGATATCCCGCTGGAAGCAGGTGCGGGTGGGGCAGGGCTCCAGGGGGGTGAGCCGTCCTTTGGACCGGGCGGACAGGCAGGCGTAGGGGGAGAGCAGCGCCGCTTCGGCGGCTTCGGTCTGTTCACGCAGCAGCATGGGGTCCACCAGCCTCTCAGCAAATTCAGCCTTTACCCTCTATGTATACGCCGTCCCCTGGGCAAAACCCTTCTTTTCACATAAATTTTCTTTTCTGCTCACAAATGCTTCAGGATTCAAGGGCGAAATTCGTCACATTGACCATGGAGCAGGAAGGCCTGCAAGGCAGCGGGGGAGGAAAAGATCCGCTGGGCCCCGTTTTTTTCCAGCAGAGCGGCGTCCCGGAAGCCCCAGCTCACCGACAGGCAGGGCAGGCCGGCATTGCGGGCGGTCTGGATGTCCACCTCCGAGTCTCCCACATAGGCCGTGCCGCCGGCGTCGGCCTCCAGCTGGGCCAGGGCCCGGAACACGGTGTCGGGGGCGGGCTTGCGGGCCACCCCCTGGGACTCCCCGATGGCTACCGGGATGCGGTCTCCGAAGTAGCGGCGGCACAGGCCCTTCACCGCCCCGTCAAACTTGTTGGATACCACCGCCGTCCGCACGCCCGCCTGAGCCAGGCTGTCCAGCAGCGCCAGGACGCCGGGGTAAGGGGCGGTGTGGTCGGCCATGTGGTCGGTGTAGTGTGCCCGGAACTCCGCCAGGCACTGGGCCTCCAGCTGGGGGGAGGTACCGGCGGACACCGCCCGGTGGAGGAGCAGGCCCACCCCGTTGCCCACAAACCGGCGAATCTCGTCCAGAGTGCGGGTGGGCATCTGGTGCTGGGAGAGGACGTAGTTGACGCTGTCGGCCAGGTCCTGAAGGGTGTCCAGCAGGGTGCCGTCCAGGTCGAAAATCACGGTGGAATAGGGAAGCATAGCAGACCTCCTGTAGAAAACGTCATAAAGGCGGGAAAACAGGGGCGGCCGTCCGGCCGCCCCTGGGGTAGATCAGTACAGTCCGTTGGCGGAAAGGATCTGGATCACGTCGTCCGCCCGGCAGGACCAGGCGGAGGCTGCGGCGTGGTCCCGGCGGCGCTGGGACAGCCAGCCCTCCGGCTCCTCCAGGGCCCGCATACACAGCCGCACAAACTCCCCGGGGGAGCGGGCGGCGTAGATCACGTCGGGGAAGTGCTCGATCTGGTCGGGATAGAACATGGCCACAATGGGTTTGCCGGAGGCCAGGTACTCGTAGATCCGGTTGGGCACGATGTCTCCCCGGAACTCCGCCTTGCGCAGCAGGTGGAGGCACACGTCGAACCGGGACAGGTAATCGGGGATGTCCACCTGGAGCTGAGGTCCCTCAAGAATCACGTTGGGTAGCCGCTCCAGGGCGGGGAGCATGGGGTTATACTCCTGTCTGCCCACAAAGACAAAGGTGCACTTGGGCATGGCCCGGGCGGCCTGGATCACCGGGGCCAGATCCAGGTCGCTCCACAGGGTGCCGGTAAAGCCCAGCACCGGCCCGGCGATCCGCCGCAGGGAGGGGGGACACTCGGCGTCCGGCCGGGTGAACATGGGGAAGCTCACGCCATTGGGGATGAGGGCGATGTTGTCGCTGCACGGGGAGAGGTGGTCCACCAGCCCGGAGGAGGCGGCAAAGACCACGTCGGCCTCCAGCACCAGGTCGCTCTCCCACTCCAGGGGAAAGTCCAGCCAGTCCTGATGGCAGTCGTACACCAGTCCCCGGTGGGGGATGGCGGGGAGCAGATCCACTTGGTCAGGGGAGGTGCACCACAGCAGGGGCTCCCGGAACCGGTGGTGGTCCATCAGCTTGAGGATGTAGCGGCTCAGCTTTCGGGCCCGGTAGGCCCGGCGGAACCGGTGATCCTCCTCCGCCTCGGGGGCGGGGGGGAGGGTGTACACCGTCAGTCCGGGCCGCACCTTCCGGCCGGGGTCCCGCCAGTCCCGGCTGGGGGGCTCCAGGTAGAGGATTTTGGCGTCCTTCAGCCGGGTCATGAGCTGCTGGGTGCGGGTGGGAACATGGCTCCAGGGCTCGGAAGCCAGACAGAGTATCTGTTTCAACGGGCGGTCGCCTCCAGAAGGGTGCGGGCGGTGAGCCGGTTGATCTCCTCTACCTGCCGCAGGCGCTCTACGCCGCCGGCCAGAAATTCCTTGTCGCCAATGCGGGCGTACACCGCGTCAATATAGGAGCAGAGAGATTGGGCCGTCACCTTGTCCAGGTCCAAATACAGGTCCTGGCCGATATAGGACAGGAAGGAGCTGATTTTCTGGTCGTACACCACCCCCACCAGGGGCACTCCCTGGCCGGCGGAAAACACCAAGGCGTGGAGACGCATGGACACCACCGCCTGCATCCGGGAGAACAGGCCAATGGTGTGGTCGGAGCTGCCGGTGGTGGGCAGAAGGTGGTAGGGGGCTTTCATGTGCCGGGCAGTGAGCCGGGCGGCCTCCACGTCCAGACGGGGCTCGATGGGCAGGAACACCGGGGTGAGGCCGTACTTCTCATAGGCGTAGTCGGCGGCGGCGGCAAAGGCCGGGGCCTTTTCCTCATAGCCCGGCCAAGGCCGCAGGGCAAAGCCGATGTACTTGCCCTTGGGGTCAACGCCCTGGCTCTCCAGTACCCCGTCGATCACCGTGTCGGGGGCGGGGGGGAGGGTAACGGTGGGGTCGGCGGAGAGAAGGATGTGGGGGGTGGTGACCCCCATTTCGTCCAGCTCGTCCTTGGAGTGGGTGTCTCGGAGGGTGATGGCGTCCACGTATTTCTGGAGCACCCGGGCGGCCCGGCGGCGGTTGGCCTGGGCGTGGATTGGGCCGATGCCGCAGCCGTACATCATCACCTGATTGCCCAGCCGTTTGGCCCAGGAGATGGTGAACAGATAGAACCACAGGGAGCGGTGGCTGGTTACGTCCTGCATGAGGGAGCCGCCGCCGTTGATATACAGCCGGGTTTTAGCCATCCGCCGGAGAAACTTGTGGGGGGCAAAGGTGTAGATGGAGTTGACCCGGTAGGCCTGCCGGGTCTCCGCCGGGCTGCGGGAGAGCACCCAGATGGGCAGATCGGGGTCAATCTGGCGCAGTTCAGCCACGATGGCCTCCAGAATGGCGTCGTCCCCGGCGTTGCCCCGGCCGTAAGCCCCGCACACCAGAGCGCCGTCCCGGCGGCCGCTCTTCCTGGCCTGGCGGCGGAGGATGGTCTCGTAGATGGTGAGCTGCCGCTGGAGGGTGCTCTCCAGGGAGTAGTCCGCCTTGGCCCGGTCGTAGAGCCGTTTGCCCATGTTGCGGCGCAGCTCACCGTCCTGGGCCAGGGTGATGAGGTGGCGGGAGAGGGCCTCGGCGTCCCCGGCCTCAAAGAGCAGGCCGTGGACCCCGTGCTCGATGAGGTAAGGCACGCCGCCCACCCGGCTGGCCACGGTGGGCAGCCCCGCCCGGGCCCCCTCGGTAAGGGAGTAGGGGAAGGTTTCGGACAGGGAGGTGAGGGTGTTGATGTCCAGGGCGTTGTAGAAGCTGTCGGTGTCGGAGATCCAGCCTGCAAAGCACACTTGCCGGGAGACCCCCAGTTCAGCGGCCAAGTGCTTGAGCATGTCCATCTGCTCTCCGTCGCCGGCGATGAGCAGCCGCAGCTGGGGGCAGACTTTGTGGGCCAGGGCGAAGCCTCGCACCAGGGTGGCGATATCCTTGACCGGATTGAGCCGGGCGGCGATGCCCACCACCACCGAGCTGTCGTCGGCCTCCAGCCCCACGCTTTTCAGGTAGTCCGCCCGGCTGAGGGAGGGGGTTCGGGGGGTGAAGTCGATGCCGTTGTAGATGGTGAACATCTTGTCCGGATCAAAATTCCGGGAGATGAGCAGGTCGGTCATGGCATCGGACACGCCGATGCGGTAGTCCAGCTTCCGCAAGGCAATGGTGTTGATGGTGCCATAGGTGAGCCGGGAGAAAGGGCGGCCCAGGTAGTCCAGCCGGTAGTCGGAGTGGACGGTGGTGACCACCGGCAGGCCGGTGACCTTGCGCAGCATGGAGCCCATCATATTGCCCCGGGCGCCGTGGCAGTGGAGGATCTGGTAGCCCCCCTCAATCACCATCTTTTTCAAGATATTTCTGGTGTGGAACAGATTTCTGCCGGTGAGCACCACGGTTGGGATACCCAGCTCTCTGGCCTCCTGGGCGAAGGGACCCTCCATAAAACACACCATGGTCACGTCTACGCCGGGGGTGCGGGTCAGATTTTGCAGCAGGGAGTGAACATGGGTCTTGGCGCCGCCGCTGTCTCCGCCGGAAATGAGGTGCATGACCTTCATGGAATAAAACCTCCAAAGAAAGTACTTGTCTCGGGGTAGGTAACTATGATACAATGTCTCGGTACCATTGTACCAAGCGGGACACGAATTTACAACCTTGGAGGCTGCAAAAGATGATAGACGAAAAAGGAAGGCTGTTTGGCAAAATCAACATTGTGGATCTGTTGGTGATCCTGGTGGTGCTGATCGCTGCGGTGGTGCTGGGGTTGAAATTCCTGAAACCCAATTTGGCGGGCGGCGAACTGGAGAAAGTGGACGGCATGACGCCGGTGACCTACACGGTGTTGGTGGAAAATGTCCTTCCGGAAGTATACGAGAGCGTGCAGCAGTATCTTCCCGGCACCCTGATGGCCTCTGGGGAGATGCTGAACGGCCAGATCGTGGATGTGCAGGCCGAGACCCACTATAACGACTTTATGGTGGAGACTGAAAACGGTCCAGAGCTCATCGAGGTGGACCAGGGCCGGCTGGATTTGACCTTTACCATCCAGTGCAACGTGGAAAACCCTGTTACCACCCTTATCGGCACCCAGGAGGTACGGGTGGGCAAAACCCACATCGTCAAGACCGACAAGTTTGAGATGGTAGGTACCATCCTGACCTGCGAGTGGGGGGCGGAGGCGGCCGCCTCTGCGGAGAACGAGGCGGAATAAAGCGCGCATATACAGGGCGGCGGGTAATCCGCCGCCCCTTTTCTATAGGAGGAATGACCATGCCGGAATGGCTGCTGAATTTGGACGGGGGCTTTTTGCTGTGGCTCCAGGAGACGGTGCGGTGCGCCCTGCTTACCCCGGTGCTCACCGTTTACACCCAACTGGGCAATGCGGGGATGCTGTGGATCGTCCTGTCCCTGGTGCTGCTCTGCTTCCCCAGGACTCGGAAGGCGGGCTTTGTCAGCCTGCTGGCCATGCTGCTGGGGCTGCTGTGTACCAACGTGGTGCTGAAGCATGCGGTGGGCCGTGCCCGGCCCTGGCTGACGGTGGAGGGGCTGCTCCCTCTGGTGGACGAGCCGGACCCCAACTCCTTCCCCTCGGGCCACACCTGCGCCGCCTTTGCCGCCGCCTCCGCCTGGTGGCGCACCCTACCATGGCGCTGGATGAAGATTGCCGCCGTGGCCATGGCGGCGGTGATGGCCTTCTCCCGGCTGTACGTGGGGGTCCATTTCCCCACCGACGTGGTGGCGGGAATGGCGGTGGGCCTGCTGTGCGGCTGGATGGCCTGGCTGCTCTGGAAGCGGCTGGCCGCCTGGCGGGGCTGGCAGATATAAAGAATAAGGAGGGCCTGCCGGTGCAGGCCCTCCTTTTTTGTGCTGGTTATTCGGTGGTGTAGTTGTCAAAGTAGCCCTGGATATAAACGATGGGGGTGCCCTTGTCGCCGGAGCCGGAGGTCAGGTCGCACAGGGAGCCAATCAGGTCGGTGAGCCGGCGGGGGGTGGTACCCTGGGCGGCCATGTTGCCCACCAGGGAGCCGTCTTTCTTCTTGATTTCCCCCTTGATTGCATCCCGCAGGGCCTCGCCGGACAGGTCGGCAAAGTTATTGTCGGCCAGGTACTTCAGCTTCAGCTCGTTGGGGGTACCCTCCAGGCCGGCGGTGTAGGCGGGGGAGACCACCGGGTCGGCCAGCTCCCAGATCTTGCCCACCGGGTCCTTGAAGGCGCCGTCGCCGTAGACCATGACCTCCACGTGCTTGCCGGTGGCGGCCAGCAGCCGGGCCTGAATGTCCTCCACCAGGTCCTGGCAGGGGCGGGGGAAGAGCTTCACTTTGTCCTCGGTGGACTTGTTGGAGCCCAGCAGGCCGTACTTCTCGTTGCAGCCGCTGCCGTTGACGGGGGCGGTCATGATTTCGTCCAGGCAGAACACCTTCTCCGCCCCGGCGGCCAGCAGGCGGCGCTTGGTGCGGGCCCGGGTATGGATGTCGCAGGCCAGCACGTTCTTGGTGTAGGACAGAATGGCCCGGGCGTCGTTGGCGAAGATGACCTCCACCTCGGCGCCGCACTCCCGGATCAGGTTGGAATAGTAGTCCACATAGTCCACGCCGGTGAAAGGGTGGAGGGAGTAGCCGAAGAGCTCCCGGTAGCGTTCCAGGGAGAGCACGTCCTTATAGGGGTCCACGCCCTTCTCATCCATCAGATCCTCGTCGATCAGGTGGTTGCCCACCTCGTCGGAGGGGTAGGACAGCATGAGGACGATCTTCTTGGCGCCCTTGGCGATGCCCCGCAGGCAGATGGCAAAGCGGTTACGGCTGAGGATGGGGAAGATGACGCCGATGGTCTCGCCGCCCAGCTTGGCCTTCACATCGGCGGCGATGTCCTCCACCGTGGCGTAATTGCCCTGAGCCCGGGCCACGATGGCCTCGGTCATGGCAACCACATCCCGGTCCCGGACAGAGAAGGCGCCCTCCTTGACGGCCTCCAGCACGGACCCGGTGACGATCTCCGCCAGGTCATCTCCGCTGCGGATAATAGGGGCGCGGATACCCATAGATACGGTGCCGACCATCCGGCTCATAGAACAACACTCCTAGATATTTCAATTCGCTGCTCCATTGCAGCAGACACATTATACTATAATTTTGTGGGCATGTAAAATATTTTTTAGGTGGGTTTTGTCCCTTGAGAGGAGCACCAGCGGCGCACGTCCTCCAGAAAGCGGGCGGTGAGAGGGGAGAGGGCCTTCCCGCTGCGCACCGCCAGGGCGATGTCCCGGAACCGGGGCCGCTCCAGGGGGATGGCGGCAAAGGTGCGGCCGGTGTCTTCCAGCACCAGCTCCGGCCGGATGCTGATGCCCAGGCCCTGTTCCACCATGGCCAGGATGGCAAAGTCGTCGTTGACGGTGTAGCGCAGATTGGGGTGGATGCCCTCCTCCTGGAAGATCTGGCCGATTTCCGCATCCCGCTCTTCCGGAATCCAGATGAAGGGGTCCTGGGCCAGCCGGGCCATGGGGTAGAAGGGGGCGTGGGCCAGGGGATGGTCGGGGGGCAGCACGGCCATGAACTGGTCCCGGCACAGGGGGTAGACGTCCAGCCCCTCTCCGGCGGGCAGCCCAAGAAAGCCGCAGTCCGCCTGACCTTTGCGCAGCAGATCCTCCACCTCCGCAAACTCCCATTTGCTCAGCAGCTCAAAGCGGATGCCGGGGTATTTGGCCAAAAAATCTTTCATGATGGCGGGCAGCCAGTGGATGGACACGCTGGCAAAGGAGCCCACCCGCAGGGTGCCCTGGGTGAGCCCGTGGAGGTGGGCCACCTGTTCCTCCAGCTCTTTTTGAGCGTTGCACACCGCCTGGAGGGAGGGCAGCAGGGCCTCTCCGGCGGCGCTGAGGTGGATGCCGCCCCGGCTGCGGATCAGCAGCTCCAGGTCCCACTCCTGCTCCAGGGCGGCAATCATCCGGCTGGCTGCCGATTGGGTGTAGCCCAGGGCCTCCGCCGCTCGGGTGATGCCCCCCAGCTCCACCGTTTTCAGCAGGATCTGATATTTGGTCAGGCTCACAGCTATCATTCCATTCTATCATATAATATATGAGAAATATTCGTTTGCATCATGGCAGACTCTATTGTATACTGTAATCAGAAAGAAGGCAAGAGCCGGAGACAGAAAGGAGCGAGTTTCATGAAGGAGAACAGAACGGTGGGTATGGATCTGAAGCGGGGCGGCTTTGAGCTGATGGGCAAGGCCATGTCGGTGGATATGATGCGGACCTACTGGAAGGGGAGCCCCTGGAAGGCGCTGCGGGACTGTCTGCGGGGCCAATAAATAGAATCTCTGCCCTTGGTTGGGGAAGAGCATAGAAAGGCCCTCCGGTCGCCGTGGCTTCACGGCGGCCGGAGGGCTGACTTATTTGACAAGAGTGGAGATTAGAGAAGGAAAAGTAAAAAAATAAAATCGACAGATGCCTGCCAAAATCGGGGCCCCACACGGTGGGGCGGCGCTTTTGCAACCTACGAGCGTTTTGCCGCAGGCAAAACCTCGGCGGAGGCGGAATTCACTTCCACCGAGCATTTCAAGTTCCCCGGGTATCCAAAAAGAAAAGCACGCCGATTGGCGTGCTTTTCTTTTTGGAGGCGACACCCAGACTCGAACTGGGGGTGGAGCTTTTGCAGAGCTCTGCCTTACCACTTGGCTATGTCGCCATATGGATAACAGGAAGGCGGAACCTTCCTGTTATCATTTTTGGAGCAGGTGACGAGGCTCGAACTCGCTACCTCCACCTTGGCAAGGTGGCGCTCTACCAGATGAGCTACACCTGCATATCCCATCCTATGCGGAACGGGGAAGGGAAATGCTGTTTTTAGAAGGTGCCCCCGGTGGATACCCTGGGATATCCACCGGGAACGATGGTGCCTCCGGCCGGAATCGAACCAGCGACACGGGGATTTTCAGTCCCCTGCTCTACCAACTGAGCTACAGAGGCGAATGGTGATGTGGGAGGGGCCTTTGCCTCATCCTTTGGATGATGCTCAGATATCCACATCAAGAAGAAAAATGGCGACGCGGAAGGGACTTGAACCCTCGACCTCCGGCGTGACAGGCCGGCGTTCTAACCAACTGAACTACCGCGCCAGACGGTAGGGGGTACGGGAGCTCCCAGAAGGGAGTGGTGGGAACAACAGGGCTCGAACCTGTGACATCATGCTTGTAAGGCATGCGCTCTCCCAGCTGAGCTATGCTCCCTCGTCCTTGTTGCGCTTGCGTCGGAGCCAAGCGACAGATGTTATTATACAAGAACGTCCCCGGGTTGTCAACCACTTTTTTCGATTTTTTTCAGAAAGATCAAAGAGAGGCCAGAAGCCCTTGCAATTCCTGCTCTGTATAGTGATATACCTTGTCACAGAACTGGCAGGTGAGCTCCGCCTTGCCCTGATCTTTGATGAGGGACTCCAGCTCTTCCCGGCCCATGCTGATGAGGGCCCGGGTGACCCGGTCTCGGGAGCAGTAGCAGCGGTATTCCACCGGCTCCTCGGCCACCACCTCCAGCTCAAAGGCGGAGAGCACCCGCTCCAGCAGGCCCCGGGCGGTCTCGCCCTTCCGCATAGCCTCGGTGACGGGGCCCACCTGGGCGATGCCCTGCTCGATGGCGGAGATGACGCCGTCGTCGGCGCCGGGCAGCAGCTGGATCAGGTAGCCCCCGGCACACAGCACGCTCTGGTCCACGTCCACCAGCACCCCCAGGGCGCAGGCGGAGGGGATCTGCTCGCTCTCGGCAAAGTAGGAGGTCACGTCCTCCGCGATCTCCCCGGAGACCAGGGGGATGGTGCCCACATAGGGCTCCTTCAGGTTCATGTCCTTGATGACGGTGAGGGAGCCCTCTTTCCCCACGGCAGCCCCCACGTCCAGCTTGGCGGGCCCCTTCAGGGGCAGGTCTACCAGAGGGTTGACCACATAGCCCCGGGCGTTGCCGGCGCTGTCTGCTACTACGGTGATGCCACCCAGGGGGCCGTCCCCCTTGATGCGGAGGGTCACAGAGCCGTTGTCCTCCTTGAGCTGGTTGCCCATCATGGAGGCGGCCATGAGACTGCGGCCCAGGGCGGCGGTGGCCACCGGCAGGGTGTGATGGATCTGCCTGGCCCGCTCCACCATGGCCTTGGCCGAGATGGCCGAGGCTTTGACGGGGGCGTTTTTGGCCAGGACACGGATAATGGTATCTGACATAGTGTTATGATTCCTTTCGCGCGGCGAAGAAAATACGGCCTTCCCCCGGTTTGGGAGAGCGCATACTCAGCTCGCCATATTGCCTGATGTGCCGGAAACCGGCCTGACGGAGCATGTCCTCCAGCTCCGACCGCTGGTAGGCGTACTCCTGATGAATCTCCTCCTCCCGGCGCCACAGTCCGTCCTCCTCCAGGCAGAACAGGTCGAAGCCGTAGGTGCAGATCCGCCGGCGGGGGGAGTATTCCGCCCGCCAGACGCAGTAGGCCCTCTCATCCTCGTCCAGAAAGATCTGGCCGTCCAGCCCCTGGAGCTTTTCGGGGGTGTTGACGTCAAAGAGGAAGAGGCCGCCGGGCATAAGGAAGGTGTGAACCCGCTGAAACGCCCGGGCCAGCGCCTTGGGGCGGGTGACATAATTGACACTGTCCAGGCAGCAGACGCAGGCGTCGATGGTGCCGTACAGGTCCAGCTCCTCCATGGCCTGGTGGAGAAACATGGGAGGGATGCCCTGGGCCTCCCGGCACTTTTCAGCGGCCTGGGCCAGCATCTCCTCGGAGAGGTCCACGCCAATCATTTCGTAGCCCCGGCCGGCCAGCTCCAGGGTGAGGGAACCGGTGCCGCAGGCCAGGTCCAGTACGGTGTGGATGGGCAGCCGGGAACGGGCGAAGTGCTTTTCCACATAATCCGCCCACCGCCGGTAGTTCACGTCGGCGGTGAAGCGGTCGTAGCACTCCGCCAGATACTCATACGCCATCGTCGTTCAGCTGGGCCTTGATGCGGGGCAGCACCGCCTGATAGCCGTCGGCCCCGTACTGGAGGGAGCGGTTTACCCGGCTGATGGTGGCGCTGGAGGCGCCGGTGCGCTCCAGAATATCGTTGTAGATCATCCCGTTGGAGAGAAGCATGGCCACCTCAAACCGCTGTTCCATGGCCCGGAGCTCCGCCACGGTGCACAGGTCTGAGAAAAACTTCCGGCATTCGTCCAGGTCCTTCAAGGTGAGGATCGCCTCGTAGAGCAGATCGCTGTGTTCCCGTTTTTCACGCTTTGTCATCCTGTATTTGCCCTCCTGAAGATTCTCTGTTTCACAGCTCGGCGGGAAAACGGAGACCGCCCGCAACTTCTATATTATCAAAGTGAAGTGTAAAAGTAAACCACTTTTTTCAGAATTCCCGTTTAACCAAGAAACAGGGAAAGGTTCCTCCCCTTTTTTACAAAATTCCGCCTTGAATCAGAGGAAAAAGCGTATTATAATACCTGCTGGGGAAAGAGATCCCCAGCCAGTGCCGGCGGGAAAAGGCCAAGGGTGCGAATCCCCGCGGCAGGAGGAAATACTATGGTAAAAGCGATCGTGGGCGCCAACTGGGGCGACGAGGGCAAGGGCAAGATCACCGATCTGCTGGCGGAGAAGTCCGATGTGGTGGTGCGCTTCCAGGGAGGTGCCAACGCGGGACACACCATTATCTGTGATTACGGCAAGTTTGCCCTCCATCAGCTCCCCTCCGGCGTGTTCTATTCCCATGTGACCAACATCATTGGCAACGGGGTGGCCCTGGACGCCGCCAAGTTCGCCCAGGAGCTCAAGCATCTGGAGGAGGGAGGCGTGCCCGCCCCCAAGGTCATCGTGGACCTGCGCTGCCAGCTGCTGATGAGCTATCATGTGCTGCTGGACACCTGCGAGGAGGCCCGGCTGGGAGGCAAGGCCTTTGGCTCCACCAAGTCCGGCATCGCCCCCTTTTATTCCGACAAGTACGCCAAGATCGGCATTCAGGTGGCCGACCTGTGGCATGAGGACCGGCTGCGGGCCCAGGTGGAGCACATCTGTGAGCTGAAAAACGTGCTGCTGGAGCACCTGTACCACCAGCCTCCTCTGGAGCCTGAGAAGCTCATGGAGGAGCTGATGGGCTACAAGGCCATCCTGGAGCCCTATGTGGGGGACGGGGTCACCTTTGTCCACCAGGCCCTGAAGGAGGGCAAGCAGGTGCTGCTGGAGGGCCAGCTGGGCTCCATGAAGGACCCCAATCTGGGCATCTGCCCCATGACCACCTCTTCCCACACCCTGGCCGGATTCGGCACTGTGGGAGGGGGCGTGCCGCCCACCGCCATTGAAGATGTGGTGACCGTCACCAAGGCCTACTCTTCCGCCGTGGGGGCCGGGGCTTTTGTCAGCGAGCTGTTCGGGGACGAGGCCGAGGAGCTCCGCCGCCGGGGCGGCGACGCCGGCGAGTATGGCGCCACCACCGGACGGCCCCGCCGGGTGGGCTGGTTTGACGCGGTGGCCACCCGCTACGGCTGCATGGTCCAGGGGACCACCCAGGCGGTGCTCACCGCCGTGGACTGTCTGGGCTACCTGGACGAGATCAAGGTGTGCACCGGCTACGAGATCGACGGAAAGGTGACCCGGGACTTCCCGGTGCCCGCCCTGCTGGACCGGGCCAAGCCGGTGTACGAGACCCTGCCCGGCTGGAAGTGCGACATCCGGGGCATCACCGACTTTGACGCCCTGCCCCAGGCCGCCAAGGACTATGTGGCCTTTTTGGAGAAGGAGATCGAGGTGCCCATCACCATCGTCTCCACCGGCCCCAAGCGCCACGAGATCTGCTACCGCTGAACCTGACCGACAAAGAAACGGCCTGCCGCGCTGTGCGTGAACTGCACCCCATTTGTTAGACAGTATGGTATACTGGATAACAAGTGGGGTGCTTTATTATGCCAAAAGGAATACCAAACAAACGATATACAGCAGAATTCAAAAAGATCGTGATAGAAACAATGATGGAAGAAAAGCT